>CALVIE010000001.1 GCA_944329385.1 uncultured Bacilli bacterium
AATTTTTCACGACATTCAAATCTATTTAATCCTTGATATTTACCTGTTTTTTCATTCATTGTAGCGTCTTCGTTCATAATGACTATTTTTTCTAATCCGTGTCTTTGACCTACTTCAAAATCATTTGGATCGTGGGCGGGAGTTATTTTAACACAACCAGTTCCTTTTTCAATATCTGCATGTTCATCAGCAATGATTGGTATTTTTTTACCAACTATTGGAAGAATGACATTTTGACCTATTAAATGTTTATATCTTTTATCATCAGGATTAACGGCGACAGCAGTATCTCCAAATAAAGTTTCTGGTCTGGTTGTAGCAACGTCTAAGTATTCTTTGGTACCATCAATATAATATTTTAGATGATAAAAGGCTCCTTCTTCATCTTTATAAATTACTTCTTCGTTTGAAAGTGCGGTTAATTGGACTGGGTCCCAGTTAATTATTCTTTCTCCTCTATAGATTAATCCTTTATTATATAAGTCAACAAAGACTTTTTTTACGGCTTTAGATAATCCTTCATCTAGTGTGAATCTTTCTTTAGTATAGTCTAAGGCGAGTCCAAGTTTAGCCCACTGTTTATGAATGTTATTTGCGTATTCATCTTTCCAAGCCCAGGCGGCTTTTAACCAATTTTCTCTAGTCATGCTTCTTGGGTCGATTCCTTCATCTCTTAGTCTTTTATCGACTTTGGCTTGGGTTGCGATTCCTGCATGATCCATTCCTGGTACCCATAGAGTATCAAAGCCTTTTAATTTTTTATATCTAATTAATATATCTTGAAGTCCGGTATCCCAAGCATGACCAATATGAAGTTTTCCGGTAACATTAGGTGGTGGTATTACAATGGCATATGGTTTTTTGCTTATATCGCCAGCTTGAAAATATCCTTTATTTTTCCAATTTTCATATTTTCCTTCTTCTACTTTTAAATGATTATATTTTTTATCTAACATATTTTCCTCCTTTTATTAGAAAAAAACTTATAAATATAGGGACGTTTTTAACGTGGTACCACCCTATTTTATAAGTTTTACTTATCTTAAACAGTTTAACGCACTTTTACGTATTTCCCTACTATTTTCAGGAAATCAGCTTGTTCAAGCTACTTTCAATATTTTCTATTGTTAGTTTACATCTACCACTAACTTTCTATAAATAGATAAATATTTACTCCTCTTGGTCATGGCTTTTATATGATTATACATTTTTTTTACTAATATTACAATAGTTTTGTTCCACAAAGGAAACAGGTTGTAGCCTCAGGTGATAATTTTGTACCACAATTAGGACAAACTTTTGGCTTACTTTTATCAATTATAATTGGTTTTTCTTCTTTCTTTTTTTCGTTTTTAGCTTCAATTATAGTTTCTTTTCTTTCGTCTGGCTCTAGTGATTTATTAAAATAAACTGTATTTTGTTCATCACTTTGATTATTTATTTGGTCATTTGGATTAGGAATTTGGTCATAATTATTTGGTTTTACTTTTACTTCTTTTTGATTTGATTCAAATAATTCATTTTGATTAACAATAAATTCTTCTGTTTCGTCATACATGTGTAGCATAAATTTAGGATGTTTGAATACTAGTTCTGGAAATTTATACATAGGAATGATAATAAACCAAATGGCTTCGGCTGAGTTAAGATTATAAGCTTTTAATAATTCAGCAATTATAATTTTATAATAGTATAAATTAACAAATGGAATGAGTGTTTTATAAAAGACACTTTTTTTCATTTCTAAAATATCTACTAAAATTAATGTACCATAAAATGGTATATAAGCTTTCCATGCAGGTATTTTTATTTGTTTAAACAAAATTCCTAAACATACTTTGGTAGTTAAATAGACTATAAATAAAATAAGGAAAAGTATTAAGAAATAGATTCCGGTTCCTTCAAACATTTTTTAGCCTCCTTATAGTAATTTTATAAGTGAAAATCACCTACATAAATTTTTTTATTCTTTTTATTAATTATATCATGTTACTAATTTTTTTTAAATATTTAAAAAGTAATTAGTTATTTTTTCCTGTTTTAAGGTGGTTGATGGGCCATGTCCTGGGTAAATTTTTATATTATTTTGATATTTTTTTATTTTATTTAAGCTTTTTTTCATATCTTCCATACTTCCTGTTTCCATATCCGTTCTGCCAATGGTTTCTTTAAATAGAAAATCGCCAGTAAACATGACATTTTCATGTGGAAAATAATAAGTTACACTATCTTGTGTATGTCCTTTTGTTTGAATAACTTCAAAGGTAAATGGACCAATATTATATGTTTTTTCTTGCGGCGCTAAAATTAAATCTTGATTAAAATATTTTAAGGCTCCAATGTGATCTTCGTGATGATGAGTAATTAATATTTTTAATATTTCTTTTCCATTTATGTTTTCTTTTATTTTTTCATATTCATCGCCAGGATCGATAATTAAGAGTTTATTTTCTTTTTCTAATATGTAACAGTTAGCGTTTAGGAGGCCAACTGGTATTTTTATAATGTTCATTTTAAATTCCTTAATTTGTTTAATGTTTCTCTGAGGTTTTTTTGGGTATCTTCTACTTTTACTATTTGTTTTTCCTCAGTTTTTTCATGAGTAGAATTGTAAAGTTTTTCTCTTAATTCATTTGGGTCTTGGTTAAATCCTCTTTTTACTATACCTTTCAGAATAGTATTTTTATTATTTTCGTTTATAATCATATCAATTTCCTTTCTTACAGCATCCTTTTTCTAAATAGTTTTTGATTGGTCCGTAGGTTTTTCTATATCCTTTTATAAGACCATATTTTTCTATAGCTTCTATGTGTTTTTTTGTTGGATAACCTTTGTGTGATTTGAAATCATAATTAGGATATTTTTTATCTATTTCATACATAATATTATCCCTTGTTACTTTGGCGATGACACTAGCAGCCGCAATGGAAATACTTTTGGCATCTCCTTTAATTATAGGCATGACTGGTATTTCAATATCGATTGGCATAGCATCTGATAGAACATACTGTAATTTAATTTTTTTTTGGACTTCTTTTATGGCTTTAATCATAGCTTTTCTACTGGCTTCATATATATTTATTTTATCAATTTCTTCTGGAGAGATTATACCTATACCATAAGTAGTATTTTGAATTAGATAATTATAGAAAAGATTTCTCTTTTTTTCGCTTAGTTTTTTTGAATCATTTAATCCTTCTAATTTAAAATTTTTGGGTAAGACGACGCATGCGGCGACGACGGGACCATAAAGAGGTCCTCTACCGGCTTCGTCCGTGCCACCGATAATTTCTATACCTTGTTTAAAAAGTTCATTTTCATACTCCCACAAGTTCATATTTTCCCTACTTCCTTTGATTTATGAGGTTATAATTTTTTAATTATAATATTTTCCTTGTTTAAAAAGATGTTTTTTAGTTAATTTTTTTTCTATACGAAGGCCTAATTTTTGAGCCATTTTGGTTTTTACGTTGTTTTTGCTTGAAAGCTGATCAACTAAAATAGCTTTAATACCATATTTTTTTGCGCCAACAATATCAGATAAAATTTGATCACCGATAGCAACAGTGTTTTCTTTTTTTGAGTTTAATATTTTTAAAGCTTTTTGATAAGCTGTTTTTTGGGGTTTGTTTGCTTCATATAAGGCTTTTGTTTTTAATTTTTTTGATACGGGTAGAACTCTTTTTGAATGATTATTTGAAAAAAGTAAGATTTTAAAGTTTTGACTTTTTAAATTTTTAAATAGTGTTTCGGTTTTTTCTGGTATGTTTAAATCATCTACTTTAGCTACTGTATTATCAATATCAAATAAAATGGTGTTTATGTTTTGCTTTTTTAGTTTACTATAATCTATTTCATAAATATTTTTATAATAACTATCAGGAAGTGCGAATTTAATTTCTTTTTTAAAACCCAGCATTATTTTTATGAAGGTTTTTATCATTAGAAAATGTTTATATTTCATAGTAAAAAATAATCACCAAAGTGACTATTTTGTTTCCTTTTCTAATTTTTCAGTTACGTTTTTAGAAACTTCGATTACTTTGCTTTTAATAGCGTTAGCTGATTTTTCAATTGCTGGTGTACCTTTTTCAATGGCGTAATTAACTAATTCTTCAGCTGCATCTTTGAGTTTTTTTGCTTGTTTTTTGGCTTCTGCAAGAACGGTTTCTTTATCTAAATCAGCAATTCCTTGTTTAATCTCTTCAATTTTTAATTCTACTGTTTCTCTAACATCATCCATATCAAGATTTTTAACTTTGTTTAATAAATCATCAAACATTTTTTTTAGATCTTCTCTAGTTTCTGATCCTTTTTTAGGTGCGAATAATAGTCCAAGGGCTGCCCCTACTCCCGCACCTAAAACAAATTTCCCAATTCCATTATTTTTCTTTGTCATGAACATTTTCCTTTCTATTAAATAATTTACCAATGGCATTTGATAAAAAGTTAATGATTGTATCACTAAAACCAACAACGGCGTCAGTGGTGTTATCAATTATATTAAATAAACCGTTTAGTTGGCTTGATTTTTGACTGACATCATCAACTAATTTATCAATTTTATCTAAAGTTTTTATGGCATTGATAACTAAGATTATTAAAGCAACTACTAGTACAGTTAATAATATGTAGAAAAATACAGATAATACATCAGCTAAGCTTATCATCATTATTTATTCTCCTTTTCATAGAATGAGTCAATCATACTAAATAACTCTTGGTCACTTATTTTTCTTGGCTCTTTTTTTGGTTTTTCTTCGTGTTTATCCATTTCTTCTTCTAATAAATCTGTTAAATCATCTTCTGTTTTCGTGCTATGTCTTGGTTTTTCTTTTTTTGAATTATCATAGTCGATTTTTTCTTCTTTTTTTAATTTTTTTTCATCACCAAATAGTACTCTACTACCACCAAATAAGGTTGTTTCAATATCGGCTTCTAACCCTCCATAAGCTTTATTTCTAATAGCATCGACATTTGCCTCTTTGGAACTATAATAAGATGATCTTCCTTCTGGTTTAGAAGTGTATTCATCTTTTTGATATTCCTTATCTAAAATACCATAGACTGGTGATATTATTGGCGATGGCCTAAAGACTTTTTTTTCTTCTTTTGGTGGATTATATACTTCTGTTTTTGTTTGCTGTCTTGTACGTTTTGGTTCTCTTGGTTCTGGTTTAACATCAACTACATCAAAGTCATTGTCATCAAAAAATGGAAATTTGTATTCATTTTTTGGCTGTTCTATGACTGGTTCTTCCTTCTTTTCTTCTGGCTGTTCATATTTCTCTAAGCGAGATTTTTTAGGAGAAGGAATTTCTACTTGAATTACTTCTTTTTGAACGCCTTCGTTTTTTTGTGGTTCTGGCTGTTCTACTTCGACTTCTTCGGTAAATAAATTTTTAAATTTATCAATTAGTCCCATTTAAATACACCTCTACTTTTCTTCATAACGTAAGAAGTTATCATCATTATTTCCTTTTGAACTAAATACGTCATATTCTTCTTCTTTGTTTTTTAAAAAGTCATCTTCTAATGATAATTTTATTATATTACTACTATATTTTATTGTCGATAAAATGTATGAACAATTTAAAACTGTATCATTGATGTCTTCTTTTTGTACTAAGGCTTCAATTTTCGCATAGTTATAGACAAATTCAATTAAGTATAAATCGTTTTTTTTGGTTATTTCTAAATAACCTTTTTTATCACCATTTTTAATTTTTTTGGAATAATATTTACTATTATCGACTTTATAATTATTTGTTTTTTTATAATAATAACTTATTTCATCTAAGTATAGATAATAGTATACTCCATTTGAATATAATTTATCATTAGTCCCACTACTATCGATATAAGTTACTCCTCTTGGCACATAATACTTATATCCTCTTCCCACACGGTTATACAAAGTATTTTCTTTGGACAATATAACATTAATAATATTATCAATGCTTGTTGTATCAATTCTAACAACGGTACAACCAGTTAAAATTAAGGTTAATAGTCCTAAAAAGATTATTTTCTTCATATATACACCTGCTTACTATAGATTATATCAAATTTTGCTTAATTTTCCTAATAAAGGCTTGGGTTTACATGTAAAATTATGTCTACTTTTCTACTTCAACCATATAGATCGGCAAACCTTGAGCAACAAATTTTTTTTCATATTCTGTTTGAACGTTTTCAATATCATCTTGATGAAGATTCAAAGAAATTGTTTTTATTTTATATTCGTAATCAGTAAATGTTTTTAAGGAGTATTCAAAAAGATGACGGTTGTCTGTTTTTTGAATGATATGAGGATTATTTTTAAATATATTATCATATCTTTTTAAAAATTTTATACTAGTTAATCTTCTATCTTCATGGCGGTTTTTAGGCCATGGGTCTGAAAAATTTAAATAAAGGCTTGTTATTTCTTTATCAAAGATGTTTTCAATTTCGGTGGCATCGAATCTAATTAATTTTAAATTTGGTAAATTTAATTTTTCTAATTTTTGAGTGGCTCTTAGTATTACACTGTCAAATTTTTCAATGCCAATAAAGTTAATTTCAGGGTATTTGATGGCCATGTTTATGATGAAATCTCCTTTACCCATTCCTATTTCTAAGTGTATGGGATTATTTTTTTTAAATAATGTTTTGAATTTTCCTTTATATTCTTCGGGATTTTGAATTATATAAGGAGATAAATTTATTTGTTCTTTAGCTCCTTTAATGTTTTTTAATCTCATGTTTATCACCATTTAGTATTATAACATAAACGCACACCAAAAATAAACAAACGCATATAATTAATTAGAGTATGAAAGGAGTTATAAGATGAAAAAGAACCGTGATTGTGGAATGGGGTATCCTGTTTATCCTGGAATGATGCCTAATTATGGGGGAATGGTTATGCCTGGTCAATTTATACCTATGCCAAATAATATGGGGTTTAGTAATGTACCTTTGGGAAGTGTTCAAAGTACGATTAACAGTGATGAGTTAAGTACACTTTCTAATCAAGTTAATAATTTAGAAAAAAGAGTTACAAGATTAGAAAATATGATTAATCAAAATAATTATAATGCTTCAAATTATCAAATGATGTAAAAGACTCGAAAAAAATCGAGTCTTTTTTATCTTCCTAAGCCTATTTTTGTTTTCATCAATTCATATTTAGTTTTAGCTTCTTTTCTAGCTATTTTAATTCCATTATCTAAAATTTCATTTAACTGTTTGGAATTAATTAATTGTTGATATTTTTCTTGAATACTAGTTAATTCATTTACTACTAAATCGGCTGTAGCTTTTTTAAATTCAGCATATGAGGAATTTAAAAATTTTTGTTCTACTTCTTTGATAGTTAATTGTGTTAAAGCGGAATATATATTTATTAAGTTAGAAATTCCTGGTTTATTTTCTACATCAAATTTAATTTGATTATCACTATCAGTGGTAGCTTTCATTATTTTATTTCTAATTTCTTTTTCGGAGTCTAATATTCTAATAACACCGTTTTGATTTTCACTAGATTTACTCATTTTTTTTGTTGGGTTTACTAGGTCCATTATTTTAGTGCCTGTTTCAGTAATTAAAGGTTTTGGAATTTTAAATGTTTCTCCATAGACTTTGTTAAAATTAATGGCTATATCTCTAGCTAATTCGACGTGCTGTTTCTGATCTATTCCAACTGGTACATAATCTACGTCATAAGTTAATATATCAGCTGCCATTAAAACTGGATAAGTTAATAGACCTGATGTGAATTTTTCATTTTTTTTACTTTTATCTTTGAACTGTGTCATTCTTGTTAAAACGCCAAATGAGGTATTGCATTCTAAAAACCATGATATATTTGCATGATATTCATTTTCTGATTGTATAAAAATGGTGTTTTTTTGTGGATCAATGCCACAAGCTAAATAAATAGCAAGCAAATTTTTTATATTTTGATGTAATGTTTTAGGGTCCTGTTTTACTGTAATGGCATGCATATCAGCAATAAATAAATATGAATTATATTTATCTTGATTATTAACCATTTGTTTTATGGCTCCTATATAATTTCCTAGTGTAATTGTTCCTGTTGGTTGTAATCCAGTTAATATTTTTTTCATATGTATTCAGTCCTTTCAATATGTTTGAAATTTTTTATATAAAATAGGCTCTTTGAGCCTATTTGTTTTTAGAAATGCTTTTATAGATTTTATTCATGATTTCTGCCGTTTTTGCAAGTTTCGTTTCTAATTTATTATTTATTTCTTGCAATTTTTTATTATCAGCACAATATTTTTCATTTTCTTCTTTAAGATTTTTAATTTCGTTTTCTAAATTTTCTTTTTCATTTGTGATTTCATGATTTAGTTGATCTAGTTTTTCAATTTCTAATTGTAATTTTCTCACTTTTTCTTCTTTGGCGTCTATTTCATCTTGCATATTTTCATATTTATCCACAAAACTAGATACAGCTGATGTCATATCATCAAAATCAGTGTCTACTTTTTCTTCTTTTGATTCTGCTTTTTTAGGTGAAGTTTTTTCTGGTTTTAAAAGTTCTGGTTTTATTTCTTTTGGAGTTTGATTTAAATCTAAATCTTCCATAACATCTGAAAGATTATCGATTTCATCTAATAGACTTTCGGCTTCTTTTGGAGAAATTTTAACCATTTCATCTACAAAGTCAGCTTCAAGTTCTTCTTTTGGCTCTTCTTTAATATCTTCTAAATATCTACCATAAACGTTTAATTCAGTGATTTTACTCATAACATCTTCAATACCAACGGCATATTTATTCATAAGATTACGAATATTTTTATCTTCAGTATAGGTATTTAAAAATTCATTATCGTCTGGTATTAAAATGTTAGCTCTGAACATTTGTTTTTCTTCTCTACCTTGCTCTCCATCACTAAAAGCAATATTCATATTATCGATGACTGCTTGAATGAACTCATTTTTCTTTTTTACAGCTTCATCGATTGGTAATTTTTTGAATGATTTGAATATTTTTTTGTTATCTTCTCTAATATCTTGTGCTAATTTCTTAATAGCTAAAAATCTTTCTTTTTCTAACATATTTCCACCTCTTTATTCTTTTACAATCTTTAAGCTCTTGAGTCATATTTGCCATCTTTAGTTGAAACAATGATTTTTTCGTTATCACTTATGAATAGTGGTACTTTTACGGTAAGTCCATTTTCTAAGACAGCTTCTTTTGTAGCATTGGTTGCTGTATTTCCTTTGACAGCTGGTTCAGTTTGAGTTACTTGATATTCGATTTTTTCTGGTAAGTTAATACCTAATACTTCACCTTTATAGAAAGACACTTCTACTTCTAAGCCCTCTTTTAAAAATTTTGCATTATCTCCTAAACTTTCTTTAGGTAGATCTATTTGTTCATAGGTTTCCATATTCATAAAATTATACATGTCACCATTACTATATAAAAATTGCATTGTTTTTTTCTCAATTATAGCTTTTTCAAATTTAATATTTGTGTTGAATGTTTGTTCAATTGTTGAACCAGTTCTTAAATTTTTAAGTTTAATGCGGACAAAGGCAGGTCCTTTTCCTGGCTTAACGTGTAAGAATTCTAAAATTAAATAGATATTCCCATCAATTACAACTGTCATTCCATTTTTTATATCATTAATGTTTATCATACTTTACCTCCACGAATTATTTTTTCTCATTGTGCTCTGTATGTTTCTGACACTTAGGGCAATATTTGTTTAACTTTAATCTTTCAGGCGTATTTCTTTTATTTTTTTCTACGCGGTAGTTTTCACTTTTACATACACTGCATACTAAAGTTATATTATCTCTAGCTTCGCCTTTTTTTGCCATAATATCCCTCCTTTTCGCATTTCTTATAATATTATATCAAATTATGGGTAAATTTCAAAGTATTTTTTTGAAACTCGGTTAGTTAACCTTTTATTTATGGCTGATTGATGGTTTGAACGACCGTTTGGTACCGAAATGTTTGGCGAAACAACTGTGAATGTGACTTCTGGGTTATCATAAGGAGCATAAGCCACAAAAGTTGTACTGATAGTTTCAGTGTCTATTTTTCCATCTTTGTTGGTATCAACAAAACTTTGGCTGGTTCCTGTTTTTCCGGCTGGTTTATAAGTCTTATCAATATATCCAACGCCTAAGCCATAGCTTGTAACTGCTTCAAATCCTTCTTTTACTCTATCGATATATTTTGCTTCAGTATCAACTTTATTTAATTCTTTTTTGTTTTGGTCATATGTCGTTTTATCGTTATAAAGGCCTTTATAGAGATATGGCCTCATTCTAGTGCCGTTATTAGCAATAGTACTAATATATTGTGATAGTTGGATTGGGGTATAATTATCATACTGACCTATTGAAAAATCTAATAATAATCCTGAGGTGGTGTTTGTTCCTTTTAAGCCAGTTGTTTCATTTGGAAGATCAATGCCAGTTTTGACACCTAAGCCAAACTGGGCGAAGGTATTTCTATATATGTTAAAGGCTTCTTTATCAATAACTAATGGTTTATTATATTTATAATTTCCTTTACCAACTTTAATTGCAGTATAGTACTGATAGGTGTTTGAAGATTGAGCTAAAGCTGTGATGTCATTTAATCTACCAAGATATTTCCATGAACATTTTTCTGGAGTAGCAGCTATTTTGACACAATTATCGTATCTTACTTCGCCTATTTTTAAAGCACCGGTATTATATCCAACAATATGGCTAGCACCTTTGACGACTGATCCCATAACTGCTGTTGACTGGGTAATTCCAGCGGTAAAATCTATGGTACTATAAGAACCATCATCATTTTGTTTTAATTGTTTTCCAGCCATAGCCAATATTTCACCTGTTTTAGGGTTAGTAACTACGACGAATGAGCCATTATAATATTCTGTGTTAGCTTCTTTTTTGGCATTTATAACTTCTTCGGTTAATATTTCTTCTAAGGCTTTTTGAAGTTCAATGTCAATTGTTAGGACAATGTCATTACCTCTTTTACCTTCTTCTAGGAGTTTATATGAGCCATCGTTCATGACTTGGTACTTATTTTTTTTACCTTTTAAAATATCTTCATACATATATTCTAGGTTACTAGTTCCTACTCTATCATCTAGACTATAACCTTTTTTTAAATATTCATCTTTGAGTTCGGCAGGGATTCCACTTTTACTTGATGAAACGTTGCCCAAGATACTTTTAAAAACATTACCATAAGGATAGGTTCTTTCCCAGTCTAATTTAGTATTTATTCCTTTTAATTCACTTAAGTTTTCTGAAACTAAAGCATATTCTTCGTCGGTGACGTTTTCATTTTTGATGGTTTTTTCGTCATATGAATAACCGGTATTCATAAGGGTATATATATAAGCTGCTTTTTTGTCTAGTTCATTATATATTGCTAGTTCTTCTTCAGTTACTCTTTCAATTTTCAAATTATAAATTTCATCACTTGTGAGTTTTCTTTCATCTAATTTTTGCCATTCTTCATCAGTTATCTTTTTATTTGCTTCTTTTGGATGATTTTTTATCCAAAAGTTTTTGAAATCATAGTCATTTAATTTTATTTCAAGGTTTATCATATTTGCAAGTTTATAGGCTGTTTTGATTTCTTCTTCGGTGGTTATGCCTGATGGCTTTTTATAGTATATTACTTTAGAGGGAATATTATCGACAATGAGTTTACCATTTCTATCATAAATTCTTCCTCTTGGAGCAGTTTCACCATAGATTACTGTTTTGGTAAGGTTTTCTAATTTTTTACTATATTTTTCTTTTCCAACCACTTGAATTAAAAATAGTGATGTGACTAGTATTAAAAGAGCTAAAACAATTAAAAATGTTAATATGTTATAACGTTTTTCTATTTCAATTTTAATGTCTTTATTTTCTTTATAAGAATTGAAATTATAGTTTGGTTTTCTTTGTTTTTTAGAAACTTTTAATGCTTTTGGTTTTTTCTTTTTCAATTTTTGTCACCTCACTTTGTTTTAAAACATATTTTATTATAGGGGGAATTTATGCATAAATTATTTATTGAAAGATATATTAAACAAATTAAGAAGGATGATATTTTAAAGTTTGGAATTCAAAATGATATTTATTTATCAAATAATCAGCTTGATATATTATACCACTATTTAAATGAGTTTTGGGAAGATATTTTGTATGGAGATAGGGAAAAAGTTTTTTTGGATATGAAAAAAAGGTTTGATGAAGATACTTTTTTTAAGATGAAAAATTTATTTGATGAGTATTTCGAGCGTTATAGAGATATTTTATAGTAATTTTGAATATCTTTGATGAGGTTTTGATTAATTTTTTTATTTTTTATCATTTCTATTTCAAATTTATATGGTGGATATGTTCTATCTTGACCATTATTTATACTTACGTAAGGAGTTTCTAATATTTTAGGGACTTTTTTTAATTTTTCGTTATATATTATTTTAATAAGATTTTCAAAGCCAATTGTTCCAAGGCCAATATTCTCATGGCGGTCTTTATGCGATGATTTAATGTTTTTACTATCGTTTATATGAATGCAGGCAATTTTATTTATTCCAATTATTTGATCAAAGCTATCTAATAGTTCGTCAAAATTTGTTAGGTCATATCCGGCATCGTTTAGATGACAAGTGTCCAAACATACTTTTACTCTTTCTTTATTATTTATGCCGTTTATGATAGTTTTAATTTCTTCAAAGTTTTTTCCTAGTTCACTACCTTTTCCAGCCATAGTTTCTAAACAGATGATGGGGCCTTTTTTGTTTTCTAAAATAATATTTAAAGCGTTTATAATATTATTTAAACCTTTTTCAGTACCTAAGCCAACATGACTTCCTGGATGAAGGACAATTTTATTTATGCCTAGAATTTGAGCTCTTTGGAGTTCTTGTTTTAAAAAATTTATGGAGAAGTTATATTTGTTTTCATCTTTATTATTAGCTAAGTTTATAATATAAGGAGCGTGAATGATGACATTATTTATATCAATATTGTTTTCTTGCATAAGTTTTTTAGCTAAAGCTGTTTTTTCTTCATCGATTTTTGATCTTTTAGTGTTTTGAGGAGCACCAGTATAAAACATAAATGTGTTTGCATTATAGCTTAATGCTTCTTTAACACTTTTTAGTAAACCATCATTTTTGGTATAAGATACATGTGAACCGATTATTAATTTTTCCATATGAAATCACCTAGAAATATAATACCACATTTCTAGGTTACTCGCCTACTAAATCACTTAAAACTTTAAAACTTCCGTTAATTAGTTTTTGAATGACTTTTTCTGCTGCGTTAGATATTGTAAGTCCGGTTTTGGAAACAGTGTTTTGGTAGTTTTGGTTATTGGTGTCAATGTAATCTTCGATGTCAATGTTTTTACCGGCTTTGACATCTTTTTCAAATTTTTCTATTTGACTATTGGTTAGAGCCACTTTTTTACTATTACGATATTCAAAGTAACCTGTACTTTGTGAAAGATATAGGGCAAAAAAAGTAACGAAGCTTATAAAAATGGCATATCTAAATATTTTATTTAGTTTTTTATGTTTCATTTACATAGCTTGCGAATATAGGGGCGATTAATTCAATGGTGTTTAAAACCTCGTCAATGGTGTTTTCTTCGCCACCTATTTCAATTAAAATAATATTTGGATTTAAATCTTGGTTATATATGCCATTTGAACCTTCTCCTTTTTTGGTTATGACTCCTCTTGTTAAAGTAGGATATTTTTGTTTTATTTGATTATTGATATTATTTGTTACGTTTAAGTTATAATTATAATTTTTATGTTCTAAACCTACAACAAAGGATATTTTGGCACACGATTTATTATTAATGATAACTGTTGATTTATCTTTGGATAGTGCATCTCTGTGTAGGTCAATAATCAATTTATAATTTTGATAATTATTCAAAGCGTTTTGTAGAAATGTTCTGCTTGCTTGATAACTTTTACTATATTTCATATTATTTAGATTCAAATAATCGGTTATATTATCTTCCATGACATCGGCTTTGATATTATTTTCGGCTAATTTATCTTGCAAGATATAGGATGCCATCATTACACCTGGGGTTATATTATAACCTTCTAAGGCTTTACCTTGATAGGCTTCAGTTTGATGAGTATTATAGATATAGACTGATGGTTTAAGGTTAAGGCTTTTGACATTTTCTATATTAGGGTTATTTACAAAAGTCATATTTTTTTTGCTAGTTTTGAAGTGTATGGTGTTTTCTAAGATAGAAATAGGTTCATTAACATCTAATATTTTAGAAAATAATTTGGTAAAAATATCACTAGATTTTTTTTCATATAAAAGATGATAGTTAGAGTCAGCCATTAAGGCTTTTAGAAATTCTTCATTTGAATCAACTAATTTTATATTCATGATGACATTAAAGGATAATTCATAGCCTAAAAACATGATAAAGGCATAAAAAATTAATCTAAATTTGAATTTTCTTTTTTTCTTTAGTTTGACTTTTTTCATTTTATCCCTCACTTTTATTTAATTATATGTAAGGGTTTATAAATAAAATGTAGAAAAAAACAAAGCTCGGTTACTTTGCTTGAATATTTTTATGAAGGGCTATGTCAAGTCCTTTAGATATTGTTTTAGCTAGTTTTTCGATAATGAAATCTTCTTCTTTGGGGCTTACTGTTAAGTTATAGCCTATTGGGTTTAATATTTCATATATTAAGTTTTTTGTTTCTTCTTCTGATAATGTCCCGACCATACCCAAGATTTTTTGTTTATCTTCTTTTTTTATTTTGAATTTTTTACTTAAGTTTAGATAATTGACATTGGCAGTTAATTTAGTAGCTGGGTTATTTATATTGGCTACTTGATATGCAAAATGTTCATAAAGATATTTGATTGTATCACTGACAATTGAAGCTGCGTCAACAACGGTAGGAACGCCAATAGCAATTGTTGGTATTCCAAGTATTTCCTTAGATATTTCTTTTCTTTTATTTCCTACTCCACTACCTGGGTTTATGCCGGCATCAGTCATTTGAATAGTTTTGTTTACTCTTTCAACTGATGAGGCAGCTAAAGCGTCGATGGTAATAACAAAGTTTGGTTTAACCATTTGAACTATACTTTTTAAAAGATCACTTGTTTCAATGCCGGTTTCTCCCATGACGCCGGGGGAAATTGCGCATACTCTTCTAAAACCTTCTTCTAAATTATTATATAGATAGATATGATTTGTGACTAATGTTTTGGATACGGTTAAAGGTCCTAGAGAATCTGGAGTGGATTTTTCGTTTCCAAGACCAATTATTAGACATAAATCATTATCTTTAATATTTTGTAATTCTAGAAGTTTTTTTAATTCTTCGGCAAATATTTTTTGAATTTTTACTTGGTTTTGATTGTCAGTTACATCTATAAATTCAATTGTTGTATAATTACCTGCTTTTTTTCCAATTTTATTTGCATCTTCTTCTTTTAGTGTAATATTGGTTATTTTTATGTCATCTATTTGTTTAGTGGGACTAGTTTTTATTAGTTCAATGGCTAGGTCGGTTCTTAAAATATTATTTTTTAAATCTACTTCATGTTTCATTTTTTCACCTCAGTTTTATTTTTTACAAAAGGTGAAAATTCATACAATATTTAATATTTTTTTAATTTTAATATTTAAATTATGATTTTTATCTTTGTTTTGAAACAAAAATGTTGCTTTTTATTTGTTTTTTTGTTAAAATGGTTGTACATGTGGCTTGGAGGTGAAATTTATGGCCAATTTAAAGAATGCGAAAAAAAGAGTTTCTGTTAATATTAAAAAAGAAAAAAGAAACAATGAATATTCTGCTAGTGCGAAAACTGCTATTAAAAATACTTTAAGAGCTATTGCTAAAAAAGATAAAGAAGCAGCTACTACTAATTTAAAAACTGCCATTAAAAGAATCGACAAGGCAGCTGGAGCTGGAGTAATCGCTAAAAATACTAGTGCTCGTAAAAAATCAAGATTAACAAAGAAAGTAAATGCGATGGAGTAATTTACTTTTTTATTTTATTAGGGGTGATTAAATGAAAAAGATTACTAGCGTTTTATCGGTTTTGATTGTTTTTGGTGTTTTTGTTTTAGGTTTTACTTATCGTGAGGATATTGCAAACTATGTAATGAAATCTGTGATTCAAAGCAAAGAGGTTACTTTGCCTAACGAAAGGTCTAATTTTAATAATTATGAGTTTTCTTTTGTTAGTGAAACAGAAAATTTTCATGTTAAAAATAAGCAAGAAATTTTAAATGCTCTTTATACTATTTTAAATCATGGAATGAATAATTTTACTTTTTACTGTGATTCTAGTTATGATTCATGTATAGATGATTTAAATTTAGTATCACAAGATCAAGTACTATTATCAACTGTCAATAATTTTGTATCTCCTTTTAACAGTTATGAGAAAATTTATTTTAAAATTTCTTCTTATGGAGAAATAAATATTGATGTAGATAAGTTATATACGGATAATGAGATTATAGAAGTTAATAAAAAAATTAGCGAATTTGAAAGTTCTAATATTAAAGCTGATATGAGTGTGAGAGATAAGATTAAGGCTTTTCACGATTATTTAATTAATAATAGTGTTTATGATAAGGTAAGAGCTGAGGCGATTGAAAAAGGCACTGATAGTGGCGGAGAATATTCTCACAAGGCAACTGGACCTTTACTTCATGGAATTGCACTATGTAGTGGTTATAGTGATGCGATGAAGGTTTATTTAGATAAGTTAGGAGTTCCTAATTATAAAATATCTAATAACAATCATATTTGGAATTTGGTTTATATAGATGGAAAGTGGCTTCATTTAGATTTAACTTGGGATGATCCTGTTACTTCTGATGGTTCGAATATTTTACTTGATAAATTTTTCTTAATTACAAATGATGAACTTCAAAAAATAGATTCTACCGGTCATAAATTTGATGTGAAATATTACCCTGAAGCAATAAACAGTTAAGTTTTTAGACTTAACTGTTTTTTATACAAAAGTATTTATGATTCAATGATAAATGGATTTGTTTTACTACCATATCCACTTAACTGTAATCCTGATTTTATGTGAACTACTGGGAAAGATGTTTCATAGGGATTATTACTCATCCTTACAGTTGTTAATGATCCTAAGTAAAAAACCCAATGATAATCATTGTTATCTTTATAATGATTTAGCAGCCATCCAAGACTGGGAATACCCCAACCTTTATTTGACACATAATTTATCCAAGTAGTACCACCACAATTTGAACCGTAATAACTTACATTATTTGGAAAATTAGCGCAGGCTAATCTGGTATTTGTTCTAAGGAATTCTGTAACAGTGAGTATCGCTACTTTTCCGTTCCATTTACTTGTTTTTTCGCTTTGAACAGCCAATTGCAAATTTGTTTCTGTTTTAGTACCTAAATTACCTACATTGAAATTTCTAGCAACTATTAAATTTTTTGCTGTAGTAGAAAGATTATTATAATATGTTCCATTTAAATATGTATTTACGTTTGAGTTAGTCCAAGTGGTGTTTCCCCAAGAAGTAGTATTAGTACTACTTGATGCTCCAGTTTCAGTTAAATTTATAATTTTCATTGTTCCGTCTTTTTCTATTGATAGTATTCGCCATTCTTCATTGTTAAATGTAATATAATTATCTACATAATTGCCTCTATAAATATATCTACCTTCTTCATATTCATCCGCATATAGTCCAGATCCAGTTGTAACTACTAAATCTTTTAACTTAGAAGAAGTTATAGTTGAACTATCAGCTTTTTTGTAAAGTTCATCTATAGCATCTTGAACATTGGTTGCATTAAGTCCACTTGCTTTATTATCATATGTTGTTTGATTTGACGGAAAATATGTTACAGCCGATATGCTTACTGTTCCAACAATTATTGCTGTTAATAGGCATAAAAAGCATCTATTTTTTAAAATTTTTTTCATGACTACCCTCCTATTTTATTTTTTTGTTATTTTTTGTAACTTATTTTAAGTTATAAAACAATAACCTGTTTTAAGTTATTGTAAAATCAAATCGGAGGTTTGCTTATGAATAGACTTAGAGATTTAAGGGAGGACCACGATTTATTACAAAAGGATATTGCCAAAATACTTGGGATGTCACAGACTGGATATTCACAGTATGAAACTGAAACTAATGATATTCCAACGGCTATTTTAAAAAAACTAGCAATTTATTATAATACAAGTATTGATTATATTTTATGTATGACTAATGAGAAAAAACCTTATCCAAAAAAATAAATTATAATGAAAAAAGAATTGTTTTTTAATTTGCAATTCTTTTTTTATATTAAATAGTTTCTAAAAACTTTTTAATTTCTTCTACATGTTTTTTTACAGTTTCTGGAGCTGGACCACCAACTACGGTTCTATCACAAACGGCTTTTTTTAAGTCAATATATTCATATATATCTTCATCTATAAGGTCAGAGAATTGTTTATATTCATCTATGGTAATTGTATCTAAAGTTTTATCATTATCAATTGCGTATGCGACTATTGAACCAACGATTTTATATGCGGTTCTAAAAGGTATACCTTTTTTTACTAAATAGTCTGCAGCATCTGTTGCATTAATAAATCCTTTTTTAGCAGCTTTGAGCATATTGTCTTTTAAAAATGTTGTAGTGTTAAACATTGGAATAAATGTATATAAACACATTTTTACATTATCAGTGGCATCAAATATAGCTTCTTTATCTTCTTGCATATCTTTATCATAAGCGAGTGGTAAAGATTTCATTACTACAAGTAAACTAATTAAATCACCATATACTCGGCCACTTTTTCCTCTAATAAGTTCTGTAATGTCTGGGTTTTTCTTCTGAGGCATAATTGATGAACCTGTTGAAAAAGCATCATCAAGTTCAATAAATTTAAATTCATGACTACACCACATAATAAATTCTTCACTAATTCTTGATAAGTGCATCATAATAATTGATAAGTCTGATGTTATTTCAATGGCATAATCTCTGTCTGAAACGCCATCTAAGCTATTTAGACAAGGGCCATCAAACCCAAGTAATTTACTTGTCATATATCTATCTGTATTATATGTTGTTCCAGCCAAGGCACAACTTCCAAGTGGATTGATATTCATTCTTTTATAAGCATCTTTAAGTCTTAAAATATCTCTTTTAAACATTTCTACATAAGCCATAAAATAATGTGCGAGTGTGATAGGTTGAGCTCTTTGTAAATGAGTATATCCTGGCATAATGGTTTCATAATGTTTTTCAGCTTGATTAATAAGCTCTGAGATAAGTTGTTTTAACAATTTAATGATTTCTGAAATTTCATTTTTCATATAAAGTCTTAGATCTAGTGCGACTTGATCATTACGGCTCCTAGCTGTATGTAATCTTTTTCCAGAATCACCTATTCTTTTAGTAAGTTCTCCTTCTATGAACATATGAATATCTTCTGAGGTCATATCAAATTCAAGCTCCCCATTTTCTAAATCTTTTAGAATGGTTTTTAATCCATTAATGATCTTTTCACTTTCTTGTTCACTAATAATACCACATTTGCCAAGCATGGTGGCGTGGGCAATACTGCCAGTAATATCTTCTTTATACATTCTTTTATCAAATCTAATTGATGAATTGAAATCGTTTGTTCTTTTATCTATTTCTTTTTTAAATCTACCTTCCCACATTACCATATTATATTCCTCCTAATTTTTTTAAAATCTATTATTTATTTTTATCATAAAATACCATAATTTGTCAATGTTTTTAAATTTGACTTAAAGGCAAAGTAATGGTTACTTTAGTATATTTTTCTTCTTCTGATTCATAATTTAATGTACCATTATGGGCTTTGATAATTTCTTCAGAAAGAGAAACTCCAAGCCCTGTTCCTTTAGGTTTTGTTGTATAAAATGGTTCTTTTATTTTTTTTAATATATCTTTATTTATACCTTTGCCGTTGTCTTTAATTGTGATTGTCAAAGTATTGTTATGGATATTTTCTGTTAATTCAATACATCCTTTTTTATTTTTAGGTATGGCTTCAATGCTATTTTTGAAAATATTAATGAATACTTGAGTTAATCTATTATAATCAGCATTAATATAAATGTCATCATCAATTGTTTTTATTTTTAAATTAATATTATTTTTATGGCAAAGCATTTTTATATTTTTAATTACTTCTTCAATTAACATATTTATATCAATAATATCTTTATTTATTTTTACTTTATTCATGGCTAAGAAATCTTCTAGAAGTAAAAGTGTTCTATTTATTTCATCTTTTAATATAGGAATATATTTTTTAAAGTGATTTTGATTATTTTCATCAAACATATCTAAATATCCTTTACACACTGCGATAGGATTTTTGATTTCATGTGTTATTCTAAATAATGATGTTTTTATCTGTTTATTATTTTCTATTTCTTTAACATTCATATGAAGTTTTAAAATATCTTCTGTTTTATTTGATAAATTAATTATTAAAATAGAAATAATATATAAAAATAAGTTTGATAATAATATTTCTTTTATATAAATTGGAAAGCTATAATTTGTGTAACTTATTAAAATTATGGTAAAAATCGTTTTTAATATGGCAAAGGTTAAAATAAATTGATTTAAATTTAATTTTTTTGATAGTTTTAAATAAAATAAGTAATAGATAACATATTCTAATATTATAATTATTAGATAATTTTGATAAAAGCTATAATAATAACTAATCATAATAAGCGAGGTTATAGTAATTGATAGATTTGATTTTTTTACATAAGAAAGAATTAAGGATATGTTGATTATTATGAAAGGAATATGTGGATATAATGGATGGGCATATTTTAAAATCAAATAAAGTATGGAAAAAACAGTTACCACATATAAAAGATCATTTTCTTTTTTATTGAATGTTTTTGTGTATGCGAGATATAAAAGATAGACCATTAATGGAAGTGCGACTAAGACAATGTCTAAAATTAAGAAATCAAATATTTTCATTTTTATCACCGACATTATTTTACAAAATTCCTATGTCGAAGTTTGTCGAATAATGATAAAATTGATGTTTTTTTGTTTAATAAAGAAAAAAAGCTTTAAATTAAGCTAATTACATTTAACACTACATGTTTTTTCATAAGAATAATTATATTGATTATTATCTTTATCATAACTAACTCTTACACAGCCAGTCATTGTTTCACCGGTAGTTGGATCAATAACATCTTTACTACTTTCTAAGTAACCTTCTTTTTTTAAAAATTCTATGTCAATATCACAGGATGTTTCGGGTAATTTACGCCAATTATCTGTCCCCCATCTTTCGGCGGCATCGGTAACGGTTTTTATTTGACTTTCTAAGCTATCTTCTTTAGAATTATCAATTAGGCCAACGATAGTTGGAACAGCGATTGTAGCTAATATACCTAAAATCACAATGACTGCGAGCAATTCTATAAGTGTAAAGGCTTTATTTTTCATGGTATCACCTATTTTTAATTATACGTTCTTTGATTTGTCATGTCAATAATGTAAGGTCACATTCTACATAGACTTTCATTTTTTTTGAGGGTGTAAAGTGGGATTAAATAAATTGATTTAAATTTAATTTTATGTTATTATGTGTGTGAAAAATTAATGGTTAAATAGGAATATTTAATATAGTTTTAGCTACTACGCCTAGTTAGGCGTTTTGCTTTATTTAATATTTTAATGGATGTGATGGTATGAAAAGCGTAGGACTTATTTGTGAATATAATCCATTTCATTATGGGCATTTGTATCATATTAATAAAGTTAAAAAGATGTTTCCCGGATATGTTATAATTGCTATTATTAATGGTGATTTCACTCAAAGAGGAGATGTTAGTATAATTGACAAATGGGAAAAGACGAAGATAGCTTTGAATTATGTCGATTTAGTTATTGAACTTCCTTTTGTTTTTGGAACGCAATCTGCAGATATATTTACTAAAGGTGGTGCGGATATTTTAAAAGCTTTAGATGTTAATGCTTTTGTGTTCGGTAGTGAAAGTAATGATATAGAAAAGCTTAAAAAAATTGTTCAAATACAAAAAAGTAATAAGTATAATAGAAAAATCAAGGATTATATGAAAAAAGGTTTTAACTATCCTACTAGTTTAGCTAAGGCATTAAATGATTTTGATATTGTTTTAGAAAATAATCCTAATGATTTACTTGGGATTGGCTATATTAGAAATTTAGAGGGAATAGATATTAGATGTATTAAAAGAACTAATGATTATCACAGTTTAAAGTTAAATAAAATATCTAGTGCGACTAGTATTAGAGAGGCTTTAAGAAAAGGTGAAGATGTTAAGGATTTTGTTCCTAGTTTTAGTTATGACAGTTTAAATGATTTACACTTCTTTGATGATTATTTTGATTTACTTAAATATAAAATATTATCTTCTGATGATTTAAGTATATATCAAACTGTTGATGAGGGGATTGAAAATAGGATTAAAAAGGTTATTTTGAAAGCTCATAATATAGAAGAGTTAATTAATTTGGTTAAGACTAAGAGGTATACTTATAATAAGCTTAAAAGAATGTTTTTGCACATACTTTGTTCATTTACTAAGGAAGAGGCTAAAAGATGTATTGATATAGAATACATTAGAGTTTTAGGTTTTAATGCTTTGGGTAAACAGTATTTAAATTATATTAAAAAGGAGTGTAAATTACCTATTTTAGCTAATTATAATAATAGCTTTGAAATGATGAGAATTGAAAATAGAGTTAGTAACATTTATAATATTAAAAAAGATGACTTTTTGGAAGAATATAAGCATAAGCCTATAATTTTCTAGTCATCTTTTATATTATATCAATTTTTAAGAAGTTGGTTGTTTTAACTTGATGCATTCTTGGGAACCCACCGGTTATAATTACATTATCACCTTTATTTAAGCTCATTATTTTTGTGGTTTCATTTTTACAGTAGTCAATTAGTTCTTCTAGTGTGTTATAGTATTTTACAATAGCAGAATATACTCCATAGTTGAGTGCTAATGATTTTGCTACTTTGCTATTTGGGCAAGCAGCAACAATTTGTGATTTTGGTTTTAGGGTACTGATTAATTTGGCACTATATCCACTTGTAGTTGCGGCAATTATTACTTTGACGTCTAGTAAATTGGCACTTTCAACAACGTTATGAGCAATGGCAGATGGTATATTATTTTCTTTGACATATTGTTTTTGGTTGACATAGTCATAATAGGTTTCAGCTTCTTCACAAGTTTCAGCCATGTATTTAACGGCATCAGCTGGATGTTTACCGATAGTAGTTTCTCCAGATAACATTACGGCATCGGTTCCATCTAAAACAGCGTTGGCAACATCTGAAATTTCAGCTCTAGTTGGCCTTGCAGATGTATACATTGAAGCAAGCATTTCTGTAGCAACAATGACTGTACGTCCTTTTTTACGGCATTTTTCAATTATTTCTTTTTGTAAGATTGGTAATTCTTTCATTGGCATTTCAACGCCCAAATCACCACGGGCTACCATTATTCCATCACTTACTTCAATAATTTCATCAATATTTTGAATGGCTGTATGGCTTTCAATTTTAGAAATTATTTGCATGTCTTCTTTTCCATTTTCTTTTAGTATTTTTCTAACAGCTAAAACATCTTCTTTAGAGCTTACAAAAGAAAGGGCAAGAAAATCTCCATCATGTTTACAAGCGTAAATAATATCTTCTTTATCTTGATCGCTAATAAAATCTAGGTTTAAGTGAACTCCTGGTACATTGACACTTTTTCTACTACCTAATACTCCCCCATCAATTATTTTACATTCTATTCCATTGTCTAATTTTTTAATTACTTCTAGTTTCATTAGGCCATCTTCTAGTAATACTGTATGTCCTATTTGAATACTGTCAAGGGCACTTTTATAGTTGACTGTGAAAGCTTCTTCTGTACCTAAGATATCATCTTTGATAATTTTTATAGTTTTACCTTCTTCTAAGTTTATTTTATCATCTGTCATATTTCCAGTACGGAAATCTGGTCCTTTGGTATCAAATAATACTGCTATGTATGAATCTAATTCTTTGTTGGCTTTTTTTACTAAATTTAAAACATTATTTTTTTCTTCTTCAGTGGCATGGGAAAAATTGATTCTAGCAACATTCATACCATTTAAGACCATTTGTTTAAATGTTTCATATTTGGCACTGCTTGGACCAATTGAACAAATTATTTTTGTTTTTTTCATGTTTACATCTCCTTTTGACAATTTTTACAATAATAAGTTCCACGTCCGCCAACGGTTATTTTAGTGACTTTACTATGGCAAATGGGACACTCCGTTTTTGTGTGGATAAGTAAATGGTTTTGAAATCTACCGTGAACTCCTTCACTAGATTGATAACTTTTTACTGTTGTTCCACCATATTTTATGGCTTTTTCTAGAACTATTTTTGTAAACTTAATAATGTTTTGATAATCTTTATTATTTAAGTTTGTAGCTAAAGTTTTAGGATTTATTTTAGATAAAAATAATATTTCATCGGCATAAATATTTCCAATACCAACTATTATTGTTTGGTCTAAAAGCTCGGTTTTTATGGGTTTTTTATGAAATTTACTTTTTAAATATTTGGGTGTGAGTGTGCTATCCCAAGGTTCTAATCCCAAATCAGATAATGGTTTTTCGTTAAAGGCATTTTGCTTTTTTAGAAGGTACATTTTTCCAAATTTTCTGGTATCATGATATCTAAGGTCAGTTCCATCGGATAGATGAAAGATGACGTGCTGGTGTTTTTCTTTTGGGGCGGATGTTTTTTTTATGAAATATTTACCTTCCATTCTTAGATGGCTTAATAAATAATAGTCATCTAAGTGAAATACAAGCCATTTACCTCTTCTTGTTATGTCTTTGATATTTTGATTTTTTATTTGTTTTTGAAATTCTTTAATACTAGGACAGGCAATAATATTTTCCCAATATATTGTTGCAGATATTATTTTTTTGTTTTTTACTTCTTTTAGTAAAACGTTTTTGACTGTTTCAACTTCAGGTAATTCTGGCATAATATACCCACCTACTTCTCTTTGTATTTTGCTTCTAATATTATTTTTTTATTTTTTTGTTTCTTTTTTATATTTTTAAAATATGGTTTTATGAATTTGTATACTTTATATAAGAAATAACATACTAAAGCAAATAAAACTATATAAATAAAAATATGGGCGAGAAAAAATAAAATAGTTACTCCTAAAATAAATAATAAAACTTGCTTTAAATTAATGTTCAAAAAAATCACCTCAACAATTATAACATGGTTTACCTTTATTTTCAATTGAATTTGAAGCGATTTATGTTTCTTTTCAGTCCTTGACTAATCTTAAAAAAAATGTTAATATTAGGTTAGTAAATCGATGACAAAGAATAGTAATTTAAGTTTTATTTTTTAGAGAATCAGTGGTATGGTGAAAACTGATAATAAACTTATATGAATCTACTTTGGAGAGAAGTTAAAAACTTCCGGGATGACCGTTATCATAATTAAGACAGCCGTATAGGATGGTACCGTATTACATATACTCCTAACAATAGGCTGTTTTTGCTTTAAAAGGAGGTCTAATATGGATAATTGGTTAAAATATTTTAATAAAGAAGAGATTGCGGGGTTTATGGATGCAGAAAATCTTTATGGAAAGGCTTATTTGATTTGCGAGCGTGTTTTTTATGGGAAAAAAAGAAAATCTGGTATGCCCTATTTGACTTATTTAAAATCGGTGGCAGATAAATTTTCGGATGACAAAGCAAAGGCTACTTCGCTTTTACACAATATTATGAAAGAAACTAATATTACAGCTAATGATTTAAGTGAGATTGGTTTTCCAAGTGATGTGGTGAAAACTGTAGTTTTAATGACAAGAAAGCAAGGGGAATCTTATGATGAATTTATAAACCGTATTATTGACAGTAAAAATAATATTGCTGTGCAAATTAAGAAAGCTGATATTGAGCAAAGTATGAATTTAGATGATATTGTAGTTACTGATGATTATTTAAACAGAATTGAAGTTAAATATAAACCACAATATGAAAAAATTATGGGATATTTGACTGACTTGGAAGGAGAAATTAGATGATTGATATTAAATTAATACGTGAAAATAGAGATTTAGTTAAGGAAAATATTAAAAAGAAGTTTCAAGATAAGAAACTTCCTTTAGTTGATGAGGTATATGAACTTGATATTAAATGCCGTGAAGCTAAGTTAAAAGGTGATGAATTAAGGGCTTTAAAAAATGAAAAAAGTGCTTTAATTGGAGCTTTAATGAGGGATGGAAAAAAAGAGGAAGCAGAAAAGGTAAAAAAAGAAATTAGTTCATATAGTGATGAAATTTTATATTTAGAGAAAAAAGAAGAAGAATATAGGGGTAAAATTCATGAAGATATGATGGTAATTCCAAATATTATGGATCCATCTGTTCCTATAGGTGAAGATGATAGTAAAAATGTGGAGTTAGAAAAATTTGGAGATCCTATTATTCCAATATTTGAAATTCCACATCATGCGGATATTTGTGCGAAGTTTAATGGATTAGATAAGGAAAGTGCTGGGAGAACTAGTGGAAATGGTTTTTATTATTTGATGGGCGATATTGCAAGACTGCATTCTGCTATGATTAGTTATGCTCGCGATTTTATGATTGATAAAGGTTTTACATATTGCATTCCCCCATTTATGATTAGAAGTGATGTTGTAAATGGAGTTATGAGTTTTGAGGAAATGGATGCAATGATGTATAAAATTGAAGAAGAGGATTTATATTTGATTGGAACATCTGAACATTCTATGATAGGAAAATTTCAAGGAGAAATTATTAAAGAGGAAGAACTTCCTATTACTTTGACTAGTTATTCACCATGTTTTAGAAAAGAAGTAGGAGCTCACGGTATTGAAGAAAGAGGTTTATATAGAGTTCATCAATTTGAAAAACAAGAAATGGTGGTTTTATGTAAAAAAGAAGATGGTATGAAGTTTTATGATAAAATGTGGAAATATACTGTGGAATTTTTCAGGAGTTTAGATATTCCAGTAAGAACATTAGAATGTTGCAGCGGAGATTTAGCTGATTTAAAGGTTAAATCATGTGATGTTGAAGCTTTTAGTCCTAGACAAAACAAGTATTTTGAGGTTGGTTCTTGCTCTATTTTAGGTGATGCACAAGCTAGAAGGCTCGGAATACGTATGAAAACTAAAAATGGTAATGAATATGTTACTACTTTAAATAATACTGTTTTAGCTACTCCTAGAGGTTTAATCGCATTTTTAGAAAATAATGTAAATGAAGATGGTTCTGTTAATATTCCAAAAGTTTTAAGACCTTATATGGGTGGTAAAGAAAAACTAATTCCTAAAAACTAGATTTTATCTAGTTTTTTTGTTAAAAAAAAGGAAATTTCCAACTTTCGCCGTATGTTAATATATGAAAGGAGGAATTTCCATGTTTAATTATATAACTGAACAAATTAAGTTTATTATTTATGTTATTTGGGAATATTTTGATTATAAATCAAGATAGATGACTATCACCATTTGTATAATCTATAGTTATACCATCTTGAACATTATAAATATAAACATTAAAGCAAATATCTTTACATTTATCTTCTACTGAGCTTGCTTCTATTTGAACAGCACTTGCAAGTAGATTTTTATCTTTGTAAATTGGAGTTACTCTATATAAAACATGATTATTTGTTTGTTTTATATAATCGGCAACTTTATTTTCAAAATCAAGCATTGCTCCGGTGTTCATCTGTCTTGTACAGGTAATTAAATTTTTTTCATTAGCGTTTTCGCCAGTTAATTGATAACCTATTAAATGACATCTATTATACAAATATTTACCACTTACAATATCATATTTAATAGTGTGCCATCCTGATGGTTTTATCATACCGATTGATGTTCTTTCTTCTTTTGGCATAGTTTCTATGCCGACTTTGGCATATGCTACTCCTGCTCTATTTAAATAATCAAGGTCACTATAGGATTCAAATGTTTTTTTATTATAATCATTATCAGTAAAATTTGGTTTATTATTGTTTACTTCAACATATGCTTTTTGATTATATTCTGGAATGTTTTCTAAAGTATATGTATGATTTTCTAGTAATGGCTCAGTCATGAATGATTTTATTTCATTTTGATAAGCTACTGTTAAAAATATAGTAATGGTTAAAATTGATATGATTATGTTTTTATTTTTTATTTTTGATTTACTTCTTCTTTTCATTATTTTGCCTCAGCCCAATTTTTACCATAATTAATATCGATGTCTAATGGGACACTTAATTTAGTTACATTATCCATTATTTCTGTAATAATTTGTTTAAGTTTTTCTAATTCGTTTTTTGGAACATCAAATATTAATTCATCGTGCACTTGAATTGTCATTTTAGTTTTTAGATTATTTTCTTTTAGAGCTTGATGAACTTTGACCATAGCTAGTTTAATTATATCGGCGGCGGTTCCTTGAATAGGTGTATTTAAAGCTATTCTTTCACCACTTTGTCTTATTGTATATACAGTGTTTTTTAGTTCAGGTATATTTCTTTTTCTATTAAATAAGGTGGTTACATAACCTTGTTCTTTAGCTTTGGTTATGGAATTATCCATATATTCTTTGATACCTGGATATGTATCTAGATAAGTATCAATAAATTTTTTTGCTTCAGCCGGTCTAATTCCAATATTTTCAGCTAGTCCAAAACTACTTATACCATAAATTATTCCAAAATTAACAGCTTTGGCTACTCTACGCATTTGACTTGTTACTAAGCTTAATGGTACTTTGAAAATATCACTTGCTGTTTTTGCATGAATGTCCAATTTATTTTGAAAGGCCTCTTTTAGGGCATGGACGTCTGCCATATGAGCAAGAATTCGAAGTTCTATTTGTGAATAATCAGCACTTAAAATATAGTCATATTTTGGAACAAAAGCTTTTCTAATTAGTTTTCCATAATCATCTCTAACGGGAATATTTTGAAGGTTTGGTTCTACTGATGAGAGTCTACCAGTCCTAGTTAGATTTTGGGTATAAATGGTATGAATTTTACCATCGTTAATGGTATTTATTAATCCTTCGACATATGTTCCATAAATTTTAGCTAGTTTTCTATATTCAATAATTTGATTTATAATGGGATGTTTATCTTTTAGTTTTTTTAAAACATCAATGGCGGTTGAATAACCACTAGCAGTTTTCTTTTTATGAGGAAGATTTAGTTTTTCAAATAATACTTCACTTAATTGAGATGGTGATGAAATATTGAACTCGCATCCAGCGTTATTATATATATCTTTAGTTAAAAGTTCTAATTTTATTTTTATATCTTCTCCCATGTTTCTTAGTACATTAGCATCAACTTTAACACCATTAAATTCCATATCGGCTAGAACTGATGCGAGTGGGAATTCTATTTCATTATAAAGATATTCTATGTTATCTTCTTTTATTTTATTTTGAAAAAATGATTTTGTTTCATATATAAATCTAGCACGATTTACACATTCTTTAGCAATTATATTTTCTTCTGGCTTCTTTAATGTAGAGTTTTTACCATATATTTTTTCATAAAATTCTAAATTATAATCTACTTGATTGGCTAGGTATGCAATATCTTCTTTCATATTATAGTCAAGTAGTGCGCCGGAAATCATTGTGTCAAATGTTACATTATCAATATTTATATTTTGCCATTTTAAAGCAACAATGGTCTTTTTTAAATCATATGTATATTTTTGATTTTCTTTTAGAAATTTTGGATTTTGTTTTAATATTTCTAAAGGAATAAAATAAGATATTTGATCATTATATACTCCCATACCAAGGATTTCTGCTTTATGATAGTTTTGACCTAGAGTTTCTAGATAAATAGCAATATCGCCATCAATTTTTATATCATTTACATCTTTTATTATTTGAACGTTTATTTCTTTTTTGGAAGGTTCTTTAATGTTTAGCTTTTTTAAAAACGAGTAAAATTCTAAATCTTCATACAATTCGGTCAGTTTTTCTTTGTTTTCTCCTTGATATTTAGTATCTTCAACTGATATTTCAAGTGGGACATCTTTGATAATGGTGGCAAGATTGTATGATTTATAAGCGTTTTCTTTATCTTGAACTAATTTTTCTTTTAATTTTCCTTTGATTGATTCTATATTATTATAAATACCATCTAAAGTTTTATATTCATGAAGTAATTTTAAAGCGGTTTTTTCACCCACACCTTTAACACCTGGAATGTTATCTGAAGGGTCACCCATTAAGGCTTTTAAGTCAATGACATTTATTGGATTAATTCCATAGTCTTTTTTAAATGTTTTTTCGTTATATCTAATATAATCTTTTTGTTTTAAAAGTTTTATATCAACATCGTTAGAAATTAGTTGTAGTAAGTCTTTATCACTACTAACAATGGTTCCAATAAAGTCAGGGTCATCATCACAAAATTTGGCGAATGTACCAATAATGTCATCAGCTTCATAATTGTCTATTTCATAGTATTTTATACCCATAGCAGTTAATAATTCTTTGGCTTTTGGAAACTGTTTTTTTAATTCATCTGGAGTTTCTACTCTACCGTCTTTATAATTTTCATACTGTTCATGTCTAAAGGTTTTCCCTTTATCAAAAGCAACTAAAATATATTCTGGTTTTTCTTCGCTAATTATTTTATATATCATGTTTACAAATCCAAATAAGGCATTAGTTGGAAAACCTTTACTATTATTCATAAAGTTGCCATTATAAGCGGTGGCATAATAGCTTCTAAACATAAGATTATTTCCATCTATCATTGTTATTTTTTTCATTTTTTATCACCAATATTATTTTAGCATTAATAATTCCTTTATAACAAGAAAAAAGTTCTTATTTTGAACTTTTCTTTATGATTTTATATTTTGAATTGTTTTTTCATCTAAACCTGTTAATCTAGAAATATCAGATATTTTCATTTTTTCTTTTAACATATTTTTAGCAATTTCTAATGCTTTTACTTTTGATCCTTGTTCAATTCCCTGTTCAATTCCAAGTTCTCTTCCTTGTTCAATTCCAAGTTCTCTTCCTTGTTCTAGGCCTTCTTTTACTGCTTCATCATGATCAATTTTTTTCATCCATTCATCCATTTTTTCTTTGTCATATAAACCTATAATGTGTTCATCTTCATTTAAATCTTCAATTATTTTCGCCATATTTTCTAAGTCTTCATCTCCTTTAGATATTTCTTTTAACTGTTTTTTACTTGTTAATTGAAACATTACTAATACTTTCTCAATTTTTGAAAGTTCATTATTATTATAATACTTATCTAAAGGATTTGCCATATTTATATGGATTCTTTTAAAATTTTCTTCATCCGTAAATTTTCCTGTATCATCTTTCATACTAAATTCAATGAATAGTCGGTCATCAAATCTATTTATAACATTAAAGTTTAACTGTAATATTTCACTTTTATCCATTTTATTTCCTGATAAATATCTATCGTAGGCAATTTTATGATGATATACATTATTTTTGGCAATCATACTTGCTTTTGCAGTTTTATTGGCTTCAATATTTATTATTGTTCCTTCTACTTTTACTATAATATCAGTTATCTTTTTTCTTTCTTTATAATTTTCAAGTGGTAATTCTGTATTAGCAAACACTAGATTTTCAAAAATATATCCTGGTGAATAAACAGTGACATGACTTATGATCAAAGATAGTAATTTTCTAAATTTTGGATTTTGAACAATGGATTTAAATATTGGATCAAACATTGATGTTATGAGTGTATCTGGATTTTTCTTTGTTTCAGGTTTAATACTTGTTTTTGTCATATACTCCTCCATTCTAAAAAGGTAGAAAAACTACCTTCTATATAAAATATACGACAAAAATAACGAATTTCCTTTTTTTGATGAATATTTTTTAACAATGAACAAAATAATTTAATCAAAATTTTTATTAATTAAATCATCTATTTGTACTTCATAAATTTTAGATAAAATTATTAATTTTTCTAAAGTAATATTTTTTGAGGTGTAATTAGGGTTTTCTAATCTATTATAATGTCTTCTTGATATACCTAATAGTGAGGATATATTATCTAAACTATAGGGATTATCTATTTTATTATTTAGATTTTTATATTCATTATAATGGTTTAACCTTATTTTTTTTTAGATTAGATGCGAGTATTTTTTCAAAATTACTGTTTTTTACATTTTCAGCTATTTCTTCCATTTGATATGCTTGTTTGATATGCATATAAACACCTCTTTTTATAATTATCACATTTGAATTGTCAAAACGTGAGACATTTTGGGTGCTTTTTTTAGAAAATTATGATATACGAAAATGTAATAAAATAACGAAAGGAAGGAAAATGGATATTTAGAAAAGTGGTTAGTTTTTTAAAAAGAATATTTTAGGTATTATTATTGGTGGAGTAATATTTGGAAGTTTAGGTGTTTGTGCGGCCACCTATTTTCCTAGTAATAATGTAACATACGAAAACAAAAATAGTGGTTTAAAAAGTACTGATGTCCAAGGGGCGATAGATGAACTTTATACAGCTTGCTCAGAGCTAGCGACTCCGCCAACTCTAGGTGATACAATACTAGAAGATGTGCCAATAGTATCGTCAGGCGATGGTTCTCAAGAGAATCCATTTAATATTTCTTTATGATATGCAAAAACAAGTCTAAATTGACTTGTTTTAAAATAAAGATAACTGACTGGATTCATCCATCCCCTCTAATATGCCCATGGTTCTTAATTTTTCAATTAAGGTTGAGGAAAGTTTTGCTCTTTTTTGTAAATCTTCGATGCTTATGAAAGATTTCTTTTCTCTTTCTTCGACGATGTTTTTAGCAACTACTTCTCCAAGACCATCAATAGCTCTAAATGGAGGAATTAAGTTACCATCATCATCAATTACAAAATCATGATAATGACTTTTATATAAATCAATTGGTTTAAATTTAATGTTTCTAGCTAAGGCTTCTAAGGCAACTTTTAAACATTCTAATACTGAAGATTCTTTGTTTGTTGCATCATATCCTTTTTCGTTAATTTCAATAATTCTTTGTTTAACGGCTTCATAACCTTTGATCATAGATTCAATATCAAAGTCATCATATTCTGCTGAAAACTGAGCTGCATAATAAACTGCAGGTTTATGTACTTTATAATAAGCTAGTCTAAAAGCATTAATTACATAAGCTACGGCATGAGCTTTTGGGAACATGTATTTTATTTTTCTACATGATTCAATGAACCAAGGTTCAATACCAGCAGATTTTAAAATTTCTGTATATTCAGCCCACTGTTCTGGTTCTTTTGTCGCTTTTCCTTTACGGACAAATTCCATGATTTTAAAAGCTTTGATAGGTTCTACTCCATGGTACATTAGATAAACCATAATATCATCACGACATCCTATTACTTCACTGAATGGGACAATTCCTTGATCAATTAGGTCTTTGGCATTGCCATTCCATACATCGGTACCATGTGATAAACCTGAAATTTTGACAAGTTCAGCAAAGGTTTTTGGTTTAGTTTCTTTGACCATTTGTAAAGTAAATGGGGTTCCAAATTCTGGAATTCCTAAGGTACCTGTTTCATTCATAATTTGTTCTTTAGTGACTCCTAAAGGTTTTGGGGATAAAAATATGCCCATGGTTTCTTTATCGTCTAAAGGTACTTTGGTAACGTCATCGCCAGTTATATTTTGAATTAGTCTAAGTTTTGTTGGTCCAGAGTGACCTAAAATATCTAATTTTAAAACATCTTGATCAATAGCGTGATAATCAAAATGAGTGGTACGCCATGCGGAGGTTATATCATCAGCCGGATACTGAAATGGTGTAAAGTCAAAGACATCCATATATCCTGGTATTACTACTATGCCACCTGGGTGCTGGCCTGTGGTTCTTTTAACACCAGTGCAGCCTTTAGCTAGTCTTTCTATTTCAGCAGTTCTCATGGTTATTCCTTTATCTTCACAGTAACCTTTGACATAACCAAAGGCTGTTTTATCAGCAACTGTACCTATTGTTCCTGCTCTATATACATTATCTACTCCAAATAATACTTTGGTATATTCATGGGCAGCAGCTTGGTTTAAATCTGAGAAATTTAGGTCAATATCTGGAACTTTATCAGCATGAAATCCTAAGAAAGTGGCAAATGGCATATCTTGCCCCTCTTTATTTAATTTGGCTTTGCATTTTGGGCAGTTCATATCGGGAAGATCATATCCACTTCCATAATCTTCACCGAGTGGTTTACCATTTAATTCAAAGATAGAATGTTTACAATTTGGACATACATAGTGTGGTGGTAAGGCGTTTACTTCGGTAATTCCCATCATTGTTGCCACTAGTGATGAGCCAACTGATCCTCTACTACCAACTAAATATCCATCATCGTTTGATTTTTTTACTAATTTTTGTGCAATTAAATATATAACATCGAAATTTGCTCCTATTATACCAGTCATTTTATTTTTTATTTCATTATCTGTAATGTTAGGATTTTCTTCTTTAAATAAGTTAATTACTCCTTCTTTATAGCTTTTCATGACATCATTTAGTTTTTTATGAATTTTTGTTTGATATTCTTCTTCGCTTAAATTATCTTTAGATATTAATTTTTTTATAGTATTAAATGGTTCATCACCATATAATTCTGAAGCTAATCTTTCTTCAATGTTATAAGGTAATGGGTAGCCATATATAGATTCGGCTTTACTATAAACCATATCTGTGGTGGTTTCTGTACAGTTTGGAATTTTTGGAGCGAAAGGAATACCTCCCGTATCAATAATGACTTCGATAATATCAATCATATCAGCTATTTTATTAGGGTTATCAATAACTATTTCTTTTGCGAGTTCTTTTGGTAAAAACTCAAACTCTTGCATCATTTCGTCAGTTGTTCTTAGATATTGATTAGGTATTTTTGTAATATTTTTTTTAGCTAGTGGATGTCTACCACCACCTGGAACTTTTTGATTTACGATAATTTCTCTATAAATTCGGTCTTCTGGTTCAATTTGGTGAACGTCCCCTGTAGCAACAATTAGTTTTCCTGATTCTTTGGTGACTCTAATTATTTTTTTTATGTGTTCTATAAGCTCTGCTTTGTTTGCAAAATCGCCCATTTGAAGCAAATGGTCATAGACAGCTGGGGGCTGAACTTCTACGTAATCATAAAAATTTATTAGATTTGATAGTTCTTCATCGTTTTTACTTCTTGCTTGAATAAAAATTTCACTTTCATAACAGCCACTACCAATCAATAATCCTTCTCTATGGTTTTCTATTTCACTTCTAAGAATTCTTGGTGTTTTGTATAGATATTTTGTGTTGGCTAAGGATATTATTTTAAATAAGTTTTTTAGACCTTTTTTATTTTTAGCTAATATATTCACATGGAAGCTGGCACCATATTTATGAATTTCATCTTTTGAAACTAATTTATCTAAATCTTTTATAGTTTCAAAATTTCTAGATACTAGTTTTTTTAGCATTTTATGAAATACTAAAGCAGTTCCTTCGGCATCATAATCACCTCTATGGTGGGCAGATTCATCCCATGGAACATCATATCTTTTAACTAAAGCGGACAGGCTATGTCTTGCATATCCTGTATCTAAGGTTCTTGATAATTCTAGAGTATCAATGACGGTATTGGTAAATGAACCTAGGTTATATTTACTATGAGCCATAGCGATGAATGAAACATCAAATTTTGCATTGTGGGCAACCATTGGAAGATCTCCCACCCACTTTTTAAATCTTTTTATAGCGTTTTCTTCGGTATCTTTATCTTGAAGCATATCATCAGTGATGTTAGTTAATTCGATGATTTTTGCTGGCAATTTTCTTCCAGGATTGATTAGTTCATCAAATCTATCAATTATTTCACCATTATTAATTTTTACAGCACCAATTTCGATAATTGAGTCGGTACCACCGGCATTAAATCCTGTTGTTTCTAGGTCAAATACAACATAGGTTGTTTCTAATAGTTTTAAGTCTGATGGTCTTAAGACTATATTGACACTATCATCGATTAAGGTTAATTCTGTTCCGTAAAGGGCTTTGAATTTATCTTTTTCATCTTTTCCTTTGTTATATTTTGTAACTAAATTAAAGACATGTGGGAAGGCTTGGCATCCATTATGGTCGGTAATAGCTATAGCTTTATGGCCAAATTTCATAGCTGCTTCAACTAATTTTACTTCATCGGCGACTCCATCCATTTGACTCATTTTAGTGTGAGCATGAAGTTCTACTCGTTTTTTTTCTGATTCATCTTTTCTTATAACATCTTCTTTTTGAGATATATTAATATCTCTGGCATTTAAAACTATTTCGCCTGAATATTTATCATTTTTAGTATATCCTCTAATAATATAATATTTGCCTTCTTTTAAAGCTTTTTTGTATTTATTATACTCTTCATCTTCTCTTGAAAATATTTTACAGTACATACTGTCAGTACCATCGGTTATTTTTAAGGTGATTATTTTAAAGTTACTTTTAGATGATTCAAAAAAATCGATACCAAATATTTTAGCGTCAACAGTGACGTTATCCATTTCAAAGGTTATTAGGTTAATTGGTGTTGGTTCTGATGTAATTTCTTTTCCCATAATAAATGGGCTTTCTTTTTTTTCAGTTATTTTAGGAGTGATTTTTGTTTTTTCTTTTTCTATTTCTTCTCTTAATTCTTGGGCTTTAAGTTCATCTATTTTAGTAATGATATTAGTATTAAAGCCTGCTTTATTTAAATCTTCTTTGAGTATTTTTTTAATGCTTTGAAATTTCATTTCTTCGGCTTTATTTGTTAGGTTAACAATTAAATTGTCATCATCTAAGGTAATGTTAATATTTATAAACATTTTTAGTAAAGGTGCCTCTTTACTATAGTTTTCCAAAAAATGATTATAATATTCTTTTAGGTCTTTTTCAGTATAATTTTTGGCACTGATTTTAGCACTTACGTTTACTTGGTTAAAATGTTTTTTTAAGTTATGAATAAATTTTATATATATTTTTAAAGGTAAAATATTATTTAATGTTAAGCAAAAAAGGTATTTGTCTTTATTTTTGTTACAAATAATTTTATCTAATTTTCCATTTTCAAAATATTTATTTTCAATATTTATTTGATTTAATAATAAGGAAAGTTTGTCCATTTAAATCACCTTTTTTTATTATAGCACAGCCCTTTACATTTTGGTATGAATCTAGTTTAATTTTTTAATTTACACTTTCTTTAAAAGTGTTTTTTACATGTAATAATTTTAAAATTACTTTTGAAGGAGTATGTTTAGTGTCTTATTTAAAAAGATGTATATAAACGTAAAAAAAGAACTATTCTTTTATCTTTTGTTTTGCTTTAGATAGTTCTTTATAGTTTAAATTAAAATAAATTATACGATGTTGGATTGATACTTCTTTAATTAAAACATAGACTTTTTGACCTAATTTTAATTTCTGATTATGTCCGATTGCTTTGGCGTGAGCTAGATCTTGGGGGGTTACATGACCAATAATGTTATTATCAAGTCTAATTTCTGTATCGTAAGGAGTCATATTTATGATACGTCCTTGATAAATTGTTGTGTGGTCATTTTCAAACTGTCTTTGCATATATTCAGCCATTTTTAAATCTAAGGTTTCTTTTTCAGCTTTATCAGCTTCTCTTTCCATTTTTGAGTCATGTTCGCAAATTTCTGGTAAGGTATTATAGTATGGTAATAATTCAGAAGGTGTATAATTTTCATAAGGATTTGTAAATCTATGAACTATTAAATCTGGGTGTCTTCTAATTGGCGATGTAAAATGGGTATAGTAATTTAATCCCAAACCATAATGGCCATCGCAAGTGCTGGAATATTTAGCTTTGCTCATACTTTTTAATATAATTTTAGAAATTAGCAAGTAATTTTCATTTTCTTTAAAGTTTTCTAAGAAATTATTTAAATCTTTTGAGCTATAGTGACCATTTTTTATTTTGTTTATGAGGGAATCAACCTTTTCTTTTGGGCATAGTCCTTCTATTTTTAAAGTTTTTAAGGCTTCTATTAAATTATCGTCATTTGGATCTCCGTGGATTCTAAAAATTTCTGGTGTTTCTAGCCATTTATGGTATTCAGCTACACAACTGTTGGCAGCAATCATAAAGTTTTCAATTATTTTTTCTGCGGTGTGTTGGGATCTTGATTCAAAGGAAATTGGTTCACCAGTTGGTGAGGTTATGGCTTTTATTTCATCAGTTCCAAAGTCGACTTTTCCTTTATCTTGGGATTTTTTTGTTAATAATTCAGAAAGTTCTTTCATGATAAGTAAATCTTCTTTGAATAATGCATAATCTTTTGGAATAATGTTTTTTTCAAGTATTTTATTAACATCATCATAGTTCATTTTCTTTTTGGAGTTAATAACACTATTATAAATTAAATAATCTAATATTTCTCCCTCAGGTGATATATACATGTCAACTGTTTTGGTTAATCTATCTACTCCTTCATTTAATGAGCAAATGCCATTAGATATTTGATGTGGAAACATTGGAATGACTGAACCGGCTAAGTAAGCTGAGGTTCCTCTTTTTTTTGCTTCGATGTCTAATGGTGATCCTTCTTTTATATAGTGAGTAACATCGGCAATGTGGACACTTAAGATATAATGATTATCATTTGTTTTGATAATACTGATGGCGTCATCCATATCTTTGGTATCTTTTCCGTCAATGGTAAAAATGATTTTATCTCTTAAATCTTTACGGTCTTTTAAATCTTCTTCGGTAACTTTATCTGGGATTTTTTTCAACTGTTTTATGACATCTTTTGGAAATTCTTTCAAAAAACCGTGTTCTGCAGCAATGGTTGAAACTTCAATATCTGGATCATCTTTATGACCCACTACTTTTTCTATTTTAGCTTCAAAAACGGCTTTATTTTCGATTGTGGCAATACACTCTTTGTCCATGGTTACTAATACTCTATCGCCAGTAACAATTTTTCTGAGTTGATCTTTTGGACATATTACAGTGACATTCCCATGGATAGTATATGGAATAAATTCACCATTTCCATTATATTCAAAAATGGTTTTTCCTGTATGTCTTTTAATGATTTTTTCTACTTTAGCATCGGCGTAGTTGGTTTTACCATGGTGAATATTTGTTAATACGACAACGTCATTTTCTAATGCACCATTTAAATCTTCTTCTTTAATTAAGTATTTTATTTTATTTCCTTTATATTCGATAAAGACAAAGCCTTGTCCTGTTTTATTTATATGAATAATTCCTTGTACTTTTCCTAATTGCTTACTATCAAATTTTTTATAATATCCTTCTTCATCTAAGTAAATTTTTCCTTCTTCTTCTAATTCATTTATGGCATTAATAAAAGAAGCTTGCATGGTTTCCCCTTTGATGTGCATATTTTTACGCACTTGGTCCAATGTAAGCTTCTTAAATTCAATATTTTTCATAATTTCATTTTTTATTTCTTCAAAGTTTAAATTTTCTTTTGACATGTTTCCCCCACCTATATTTTTATTATAACGGGTTTTTAAATAATTCACAACTGTTTGTTTGAAATTTCTAAAAATTGTTAAAGATAAAAATATATCTATCTTTTCCAGTTAAATCTTTTTCGGTGATGATTTTTGATTTTGGAAAATAAGTTTTAGCTATGTTTGTTATTTGTTTACTTTGAGTCATACCTATTTCAAAAGCAATAATACTTTTTTCTTTTAAAAATGGGTTTATTTTTTCTAAAATTTTTTTATAAAAATATAGGCCGTTTTCATTTGCATAAAGAGCAAGATGTGGTTCGTTATTATGTACTAAAGGATCTATAGTTTCACTTTTAGATATATATGGCGGATTACTTATAATAATATCAAATTGCCCTTCGACGTTTTTTAAAATGTCACTATGTTTAAAAATTATATTTACATTATTTCTTATAGCATTTTGTTTGGCTATTTCTAAGGCTTCATTTGATATGTCGGTAGCGATAACTTTACTATTTAAATGTTTAGCTAAAGTTATAGCGATGGCTCCACTACCGGTACCTATATCTAAAATGTCTAATGGTTCTTTTAATTTTTTAGCATACTTTATGGTTTTTTCTACTAAATATTCTGTTTCAAATCTAGGAATTAAAACATTTTTATTTACGATCAAATTAACATCATAAAAGTCAACGTTGCCTATAATATATTGAACTGGAATACCTTGATTTAGTTTTTTTAATCCTTTTTCTAATTTATCTTTTGGAAGATATTTTTTTAGATATTCTTTTTCTTTCATGCTTCTTTTAATTTTCTATTTTGATCTTCAGTGATTAAAGCTTCGATAATATCTTCTAGGTTACCTTCCATTACTCTATCTAAGTTTTTAGTAGTGTAGCCTATTCTATGATCAGTTACTCTATTTTGTGGATAGTTATAGGTCCTTATTTTTTCTGATCTATCACCAGTTCCAATTTTACTTCTTCTTTCACTTCCAAGTTTTTCTTCTTGCTCTCTTAGTTTTGCTTCATAAAGTCTTGTTCTTAGCATTTGCATAGCTTTTTCTTTATTTTGGATTTGACTTCTTTCATTTTGGCAAGTTACGACTGTATTTGTTGGAAGATGGGTAATTCTTACGGCGCTGTCAGTAGTATTTACACACTGTCCACCAGCTCCGGTACTTCTATAAACATCTATTCTTAAATCGTTTGGATTTATTTCAATATCTACTTCTTCAGCTTCTGGCATTACTAGTACAGTTGCGGTTGAAGTATGTACTCGCCCCTGCGTTTCTGTTACTGGTACTCTTTGAACACGGTGAGCCCCTGATTCATATTTTAATTTTGAGTAAACATTATCTCCTTTAACCATAAACTCGACTAATGGATAACCTCCAGCATCTGAATGTTCTTCAGAGATAACTTCTATTTTCCAACCTTCTTTTTCGGCATATTTTGTATACATTCTATATAAATCTCCAGCAAATATATTGGCTTCATCACCACCAGCAGCACCTCTTATTTCAACAATAACATTTTTTCCATCATTAGGATCTTTTGGAAGTAAAATAATTTCTATTTGTTTTTCTAACTGTTCTTTTTCTTTATTTAATCTTGTGATTTCTTCTTTGGCAAATTCCCCTAATTCTTCATCTTTAGTCATTTCTTTAGCTTCATTTAGGTCATTTTCTATTTTTTTATAATTTTGGTAAGCATCATAAGCTTCTTTTAAGGAGGCCTGTTCTTTGGTTAATTTTAATGTTTCTTTAATATCGCTTAGTATTTCTGGTCTACTTAATTTTTCAGTTAATTCATTATATTTTTCTTCGATTGCTTTTAATCTTTCTAACATTTTCATCACCTTTTTCTAAGTAATTATACTATATTTTATTCTTTTTATCAAACATTAAAACAAGATAGAAATTCTATCTTGTTTATTCAATGCGATAAGGATTATTTTGCGAGCCATCGCCCCCAGTGATTTTAATTTTACTAGACAAATATACGGATGGACGGACTGCAACCGTTTCATTATTGAGAACATAAGTGCCGCCACCAGCAGAAGTAATAATGAACCCGTTGTAATTGATACCACGACGAGGTGATAACGTCCACCAGCTACTAATATTATTACTTTGCATCCATGTTGTATTCATACAATTCCTATTTTCTTCATTTGATGCAAATGTTCTACAGCTGCTATTACTATTACTTCTTATATATTCACTCATTGTTATTAAGGCAACTTTTCCGTTCCACTTACTACTATTTTCATATGTTATTTGTGAACTCATACTTGATTCAGCATAATTAATAGCTCCTATACTCCAATTTTTTGAAACAATCTGTCCTTGGGCTGTCTGATTCAAAGTTTCTGTTAAGTAACTTCCATTTAAATACGTGTTCAAATCGGATGGGCGTGCCCAGTTATTTGAGCCATTGGCTCCTCCTCCTTCATCCCACGCCATATTTCCTATACTTGCTTCTCTCATTATTTTTATGGTTTTATCATTTTCAATAGATACTATTCTCCATATCTCATTATTAAATATTATATAATTATTTGGGTTTGTTCCTCTATAAAAATATCTATCTTCATATTCATCTTTATATAAACCATCACCAGATGACACTATATCCACTTTGTCAAGTATTGCTTCTCCTCCTGTTTTAGGTAAACATACATTATAAAGTTCATCTATCGCGCCTTGGACATCAGTACTTTTTAAACCACTATTTTTGTTTTCGTATGTTACTAAATTACTATCAAAATATGTTACTGCTGATACTACTGATATACATATTAAAAAACTAAGTGTTAGTCCTATCATATATTTTTTTATAAATTCTTTTATTTTTTTCATATCATCCCTACTTTCTATTTTAAGTTTATTATATCACAAAAATTATGTTTTGTATTACATTTTGTGTAACTTACTAATAGTATTACAAAAATTTATAATTTGAATAGTGAGGTGATATAATGAAGGAGTTTAAACTACCTAAGGTTGAAGATGAACAATCAGTTTTAAAAACTATTAGAATTAAATTTACAACTTTAAAAAAGATAGAAGATTTATCTAAGGAAAGTCATTTATCGGTTAATAGAATTATTAATGAATGTATTGAGTTTGCACTTAATAATTTAGACATAAAAAAGGATTAAAAAAATTAATTTAACAAAAAAACAGGCTAAATTCATAGCCTATTTTTTAATCAAGTTCATCTTCACCAATAATAGTTAAATCATCATCTACATCTACCGCATCATCTAAATCTGGATCATCTAACTGTGAATCATCATCCATATCATGCATATCTTCAGAAGCCATATCGTCTAATTCATCATCTAATTCTTCTTCGGTTTCCGTTAAGTCTTCTTCATCTTCTGTATCATCTTCGAGATCTAATTTAACTGAATGTCTATCTCTTAAGTCCCAGGTTGCATCATCTAGCAAAATAAATGTTTTATCAGTTGTTAGTGATGTATAAAAATCCCCTATTTTATTTGCATAATCTTCTTCTGATAATTCTAGTAAGTTACATATTTTTTTAAATATTTCTGGAGTGTTTAAACTCTTTTTTTCTTCTTTTAAAATCATAGCAGCTAAATCGGTGTAGGAATATAGTTCTAATTCATCTTTAGACATTTTTGATAATTTCATATTATACCTCCTAATTAACATCTGATTTAATCTTAGAACATTGTACCATATTCTATCTATGTGTCAAGGGTAAATTTTAAATTATATGTAAAGGTGTCAATATAGCTTTCATTTATCTTTAATTTATAAGTTATTTCTAATTCATTATTTTTTTGAATTAATTTGAGCGTTTTGGTTTCTACATTTAAAGTTCCATATTTAGTTATATATAATCCTTTTTGTTTTATACCTTCTTTTAATTTTATTTTTAAATTATAGTCTGAATTTCTTTCAATGATAATCACATTATCTAAGGTTATTTTTGTTTGGATATTTTTATCATTATAAATAATTTGATTATTTCTTTTAATTCCTTTACCTTTAAATTTATGAACACTATTTTTAGTTTTTAAAACAGCTTCTATGTTTATTTTACTCATTTTTTTACCTCGCACAAAGATTATAACACATATACTGAATTTTTACTTATATTTTTGAAAATTTTTCCAATAATAATTTTAGAAAGTGACGTGGTCTAATGAAAAAGAAAAGGTCTAGAAAATGGATAATTATTATTTTAGGAATTATTTTCTTTTTTATTGCTATTTACTTTGGTATATATTTATATGCGAAAGTTCAGCCAAAATTACCAATTAGTGGAGCAAATGGTTATCATTTATATGACATTAATGGTGAGATTTATACAGCTGGTTCTAATGAAAATGTAGATTTAAAAGATATTTCTCGGCATTTAATTAATGCGACTATTGCGGTAGAGGATAAAAATTTTTATAAACATCACGGTTTTGATTTTTTTAGAATTATTAAGGCAATGATGATTAATTTAAAATCTGGAGAAAATTTACAAGGGGCATCCACTATTACTCAACAATATTCTAAAAATTTATTTTTAGATTTTGATAAGACTTGGGATAGAAAAATCAAAGAGGCTTGGATTACAATTAGGTTAGAAGCACATTACAGTAAGGATGATATTTTAGAAGGATATTTAAATACAATTAATTATGGTGGAATATTTGGAATCGAAAATGCTTCTAAGTATTATTTTAATAAAAGTTCAAAAAAATTAACTTTAGCTGAGGCAAGTATGCTTGCAGGAATTCCTAAAAACCCGAGTAAATATTCTCCTTTAACTAATGAAAAAGAAGCTAAAAAAAGGCAAAAAATTATTTTGGATGCGATGGTTAAAAATGGATATATTAGTCAAAGTGAAGCTGATGGTGCATATAATACTAAGCTTAATTATGAAAAAGGTACGGATGAGGAAAATTTAAAAATGATGATGTATTACCAAGATGCTGTAATGGACGAACTTTCAATGATTGATACTATTCCTTCTTCATTTTTGGAAACTGGTGGTCTTAAAATTTATACTAATTTGGATATGAATGCTCAAAAAGCTCTAGAAGATAGTGCGAATAAAAATATAACTAATGAAGAAATTCAAATGGCAGGAGTGGTCATGGATCCTAAAAATGGGAAAGTTTTAGCTTTAGCTGGTGGCAGGGATTATAATAAAAGTCAATACAATAGAGCAACCAAAGCTAAAAGACAAGTTGGTTCAACAATTAAACCATTTTTGTACTATTCAGCTTTAGAAAATGGTTTTACTCCGTCTACAACTTTTACTAGTGAAAAAACAACTTTTAGTTTTTCAGGAAATAAAACTTATACTCCTAAAAATTATAATGATGAGTATGCGAATGGTCCGATTAGTTTAGCGGCTGCTATTAGCTATTCAGATAATATTTATGCGGTTAAGACACATCTGTTTTTAGGTGATGATGCCTTACCAGATATTTTAAAGCGAGTTGGAATTAACGAAAATGTTAATACGTTGCCTTCACTTGCTTTAGGAGCCGAAGAAATTAATATGATGGACATGATGGCCGCATATAGTGCTTTAGCAAATGAAGGTTATAAAGTTGAGCCTTATTTTATAAGTAAAGTTACAGATATGGATGATAATATTTTATATGAATATAAACCTAAATTAGAAAATGTTTTAAATAAAAATACAGTTTATGTTTTAAATGAGCTTTTAACGACTACTTATGCGAAAGAGTTTCAAAGTTATAATACTCCTACTTGTCTTAGTATTGCTCCTAAAATGACACATAAATATGCATTAAAATCTGGAACCACTAATACTGATAATTTGATTTTTGGATATAATAAAGATGTAGTTGTGGGCATGTGGACAGGATATGATGATAATAAGGATGTATCTAGTAAAGACAGTTCTAATTTAAAAAATGCTTGGGTGGATGTGATGGAAACTTATTTGAAAGATAAGGATGATTCTAAACTTTGGTATGAAACACCTAAAAATGTTGTTGGAGTAGCTATAGATCCGGTAAGTGGTAAAATTGCCGATAATAATTCTAAAGCAAAGATTTTATATTATATTAAGGGAACTGAACCAACCGATAATAAAAGTTCTTTAGACGATAGTATTCCTACTGTCAAATTAGAGGAATAAAAATTGATTTTTTATTTCAAATGTTTATTAACAAAAAAACTACTTTTAATCAGTAGTTTTTAATTTTTGAATATCTGTTTCAGTTAGATTTGTTAATCTAGAAATAGTTTTAATATCCATTTTCTCTTTAAGCATGTTTTTAGCTATTTGAATATTTCTTTCATTGATACCTTGCTTAACTCCTTGTTCAAAACCTTCTTGTTTGGCACCTTCCATTTCATTTTGTTTAACTAAAGCGTCCATCTTATCCTTTTGCCATTCATGTAATATAAATTCATCATTATTCATCTTTATCATAGTCTCCATTAATCTATTAACCTCTTTTTCATCAAGTATCTGCCTAGATAACTCATATAGTTCACTAAATGTTTGTGCTATAAGCATCGTATACCATATAATTTCTTTTGTTTTAACACCTTCATTATAATATAGTTTACTATAAAGTTCAAGGCTCTTTAAAAATATCCTTTTATTACTAGGATAGACTTTTTGAGTGAGTAATCCATATGGGACAATGATGTCTTCTAGATCTTCTTCAAATGGACTTATATTAAGATTAAGCTGAATATTGTTTATTTCTTTTATACTTTTTCCTTTTTCAAATATTATGGTCGCTATTTTATCTAAATAATTAAAATTTCTTTCCATTACATACTCAAATTTACTTCTATTCATCTCTATATCAATAAAGATTTTATCATTAATAGATACAATAATATCCACCATTTTTTTACGTTCATTTTTATTAGTTATAGGATGTTCACTATCCAAAATTCTAATTTTATCATCTTTAGATATTTCCATTTTTAAACTGGCATTTAATAAATCTACAAGTAAGTTTAAATTTAATTTAAAAACGTTTTTAAAAACAAGGTCATAAGATAAAGGTATCATATCTAATTTTTCATCTAACTTTAATAAATATTCTTTAGTTATTGTTTCCATATATCTCCTTTCTTTGCCCCTTTATATATAAACATACGGCGAAAATAATGATTTTCCTTTTTTTATATGAAAAAAATTTAAAAATCTAGTATGTTTTTAATTTACACACTAGATTTTATACACCCTCGAATCGGTATTCTATATTGTGGAAAAAGCGACCCCACACCTCTAAATGAGGTGTGAGGGCTTTTACAAAAACCTATTTTTATTTGCACATTACTCTTATCTTATTTCATCATTATCCTAAAGTATATGGGCTTGATGAACTTCCATTTCCTCCTGTAATTTGGACACTAGACGATAGATAGACGGCCGGACGGACCGCACCGGTCGTATTGTTAGCGTAGACGTAGTTGACGTAGCCGTACGAAAGCACGCCGAACACGTAGTTAGAGTCACCGGCAAGAGGCGACAAAGTCCACCAATAGTCATTTATATACATCCAGCTGCTATTTTGACATGTACTATAATTATCATTTATTTTACTAAATGTTCCACAGCTACTTTGATTACTATTACTTCTTAGATATTCACTCATTGTTATTAGGGCTACTTTTCCATTCCATGTTGTTGCTTTCTCATCATCTATTTGATCTCCCAAGTTATTATTATCCCATGTTGCTGAACCTATATTCCAATTTTTTGCAACAATTTGGCTTTGGGCTGTCGCATTTAATGTTCCTGTCAAATAACTTCCATTTAAATATGTATTCAAATCGGCTGGACGTTTCCAGTTATTGGAACCATAGGTTCCTCCTCCTGCATCCCATGCTATATCCCCTATACTTGCATTCCTCATTATTTTGATTGTTTTATCTGGCTCTATTGACACTATTCTCCATACCTCATTATTAAATGTTATATACTTATTTACATTGGCTCCTCTATAAAAATATCTTCCTTCTTCATAAGTATCTTCGTATAATCCGTCACCTGATGTTACTATATCTACACTGTCTAAGATAGTATCCCCAGGAGCTGGGACTTTTGTACATTCTTCGTATAGTTCATCTATGGCTTCTTGGACATTTTTTGAAGCAAGACCACTTGATTTATTTTCATAACTAACATCTTTTGAATTAAATGTTACTGTGGCATATACGCCTATGCTGCCAAATAGTATTAGTCCTATGACAAAACTTATTAGATTTTTTTCACATAATATTTCATTTTTTCTTTCTTCATTGTACTTTCTCCTATTTTTAATTTTTTCTTAGTTTTATTATATCATATTTTTGTCCTAATAGGACAAAAATATTCATTTTAATTAAGCTATCATTTAATTAGGTGATAACATGGATGATAATTTAAGCAATTATTACTGCAATTTAGTTAAGAAAAATTTAAAGAGATTAAAAAATGAAAGAAATTGGAGCATTACTAAAATGGCTTTAGTTTTAGGACTTAGTGAAAGTTATTTAGGACATTTACTTAGTTTAAAATCGCCTAAAACTCCATCTATTCAATTACTTGGGGCAATTTGTGGAAGAGCAAATGTTCAAATTACTTATTTTTTTGAAAACGAAAAATAGACCATTTGGGGTCTATTTTATTTTAAGAACAAGTTTTTTTACATCTTCATCTTTGACTGATTCGGTTAAGGACATTCCTTTTAAACTTTTATAAAATCCACACATAGTGTTTGTTTCAATGTTTGAACGCTGTTTTAAAAATTCGGCAAAGCTGTCATAGTCTTGTGAGTTAATAAAATCATAGTATTCATCAGTATCTTCTTTAGTAATAATTACTGGAGCTAGTCCTTCTTTCCAAAGATTAGCTGTTAAAATTAGTTTCGCACTTCTTTTATTACCATCTTCTAGCGGATGAATACGCATATATTTAATGTTAAACATGGCTTCTCTTAGGAATGGATCTATTTCGTTCCAAGTATGATAATATTGATAAAACAACATATTTAAGGCGTTTGGTATTTGGTTTGGAGCAATTGGATCAAATGTGGCTTTAGTACCAGCTGTGACACCAATACGTCTTAAGCCTTTTGGCACTTCATAACTTTCGTTAATAATATTGCCTACTGTTTTAATATTTCCTAAGTTTAAATAATCAGTGTCACAAATCAGATAAGAAAGTGCTTCTAGGATATTTAACATTAAATGAGTACGTTGTTCTGGGTTTAAATCTTCTAATTCAGCTACACTATAGACAAAACGTTCTACAAAGAAATTAGTATATCTTTCTACTATAGATTGATCTGTTATTTGTGGATTTTCATTTATGATTAGTTCTTCTGACATGTAATCACGCCTTTCTTGGTGGTTTATTATAGGTTAATTTTTATATTATGTCAAGAAAAAAACCACTTCGTGTGGTTTATACACCCATAGTCATGGTTTCAGGTAAAGTTGAGCCTCCATCTATTATGATACCTTGAGCAGTTATATAGCTAGATTCGTCAGAAGCTAAGAAGGCGGCTAAATTTCCTAATTCTTCAATAGTACCTAATCTTTTCATTGGAATGCCTTTAGCAATACCGTCAACGACGCTTTGTGGATCATTAGGATTTGTTTCTTTCGACATATTTTCAACCATTGGAGTCATGATATAACCTGGCATTATAGCATTAACTCGGATATTTTTTTGAGCCAGTTCAGCAGCTAATCCTTTGGTAAAGCCAATTAAGGCAGCTTTGGTTGTGGCGTAAGCAACTTCGCCACTATCAGCTACTAATGGTCCGGTGACACTTGATAAGTTTATTATAGAGCCTTTGATCATATAAGGCAATGTGGCTTTAGTGACATTCCAAGTACCTTTGATGTTTATATCAAAGTGAAAATCTCTTAGAGCATCTTCCATTTCCATGAATGGTTTTAATTTACATACTCCAGCATTATTAACTAGAATATCAATATTACCTAATTTTTCATAAATGTCTTTAATTGCACTATTTACTGATTTAACATCTCTTATATCTACTTTATAGGCTAAGACTTTATCGTCTATTGTTTTTAAAGTTTCATCTAATTTTTCTGAATAGTCTAATATGGCTACTTTAGCTCCTTCTTTTAGAAAAACTTTGACAATTCCTAGACCATTTCCCATGGCACCTCCAGTGATAATGGCTACTTTGTTTTTTAGTTTCATTTATTCATCCCTTTCTAATTCAATTATTTCTAATTCATCGCCTGTTTTAACATTAAAGGCATTGCCTTCGTCGGTATCAATATGCATTTCAAGTAACGATGGATCTAATACTTTTAAATGAACATTATTTAATATACCGCCTTTTTCTCCTTCAATTTTAACTTTAACTTTTTTTACACCTTCTAAGTTATATTTTTTTACTTCTTCTTTACTAATATGAATATGTCTATTGGCAAGTATACAACCTTGATTTAGATGTAATTCACCTTTTGGGCCAATTATAGTAATAGGACTTGAACCTTCTATGTCACCAGAGGTTCTTACTGGTGGGTCTAGTTTTAATGTATAAGCGTCAGTTTTAGAAATTTCTACTTGGGTATAATTTCTAAATGGTCCAAGTATTCTAACGTGATTAATAATTTTATCACCATTTTTTATGCTTACGAATTTATCTGAGGCAAATTGACCTGGCTGGCGTAAGTCTTTTACTTTATTCATAGGTTCATCAAATAAGGTTTGATAGTCTTTCTGTGTTAAATGTACGTGTCGGTTAGATACACCTAAAATTACTTTCATTTTGCTCACCCTTTCTTTTTTAGTATAACATATTTTAATGAATTATGAATATATTTATATGGAAAGGATGATAAAATGAATAATAATTTTGTAAACCAAAATGGATTTCCAGGTAATCCTATTTACAGTGGTAGTGGGAATATACCCAATCAGCAAGTTCAAATGAATTATAATGTACCTTTAGAACAATCATATATTGAGAATATTTTAAGATTAAATAGAGGTAAAAAGGTTGAAGTCTATGCTTCTTATCCAGATTCTAATGAATGGCGCGACAAAGTTTTTTCTGGCATTATTGAACAATCAGGAAGAGATCATATTATTTTAAGTGATCCAAATACGGGTGATTGGTATTTAATTTTAATTATATATGTAAATTATATTAAATTTGATGAAAGAATTATTTCTGATCCAGAGTTTTATCCGAATAATTGAAATACCTATAAATATTTGTTATAATATTTTTAAGGTGATGGTATGGGAACATTTATAGTTTTAACATCTATTTTGCTTGCTACTTCTTTATTTATTATTTGGGTAGCTAGTAGTTATAATCATTTTCAGGTTTTAATAATTAGAATTAATGAAGCGGAAGCAAATATTGATGCGGTTTTAAGAAAGCGTTTTGATTTACTTAATAAGTCTATTGATGTAATTAAAGCTAATACAAAAACTGAGGATGATGTTTTAGAACAAATTGTAAAGTTGCGTTCACGCAAGATTAGTAATTTTGATTTAGATAGAAAGTTATACGATGCAATTAAGGAGTTTGAAAAATATAAGGAAGAATATCCAAAGCTTAAAAGTACGGAGTCATTTATGAAAATAGATATTGCTTTAAATGAATCTGAAGCTGAGATTGTTGCTTTTAGAAAATATTATAATGATATTATTACAGATTATAACAAACTAGTTAAGGCTTTTCCAACAAATATTATTGCATTATTTTTTAAGTTTAAAAGTAAACTATATTTTGATGGTAAAGATATGAATGATGAAATTGTCGATGATTTCAAATTATAAAAAGTTCCACTATTTGGAACTTTTCTTTTTTTTGTGTTTTATTATAATAAATAAAATTATGATAAATGTAGTAATAGCACATGCATAGATAATGTAAGTTTCATCTTTTTTTATTTGTTTTTTTTCTTTTTCCTTTTTTTCTTCTGTTTTGATTACATATTCACCATTTTTCGTATATAAATAATTTTCTCTGGCATATCTTGCGACATAATCTTTATCCTGAAGTTTGGTTATTTCTGTTTTGAGATCACTAGCATTTGTTTTAAGATTTTCTAATTTATTATTAAGGTTAGTTTCTTCCATTTTTAAAGAATATAAATCAGTAACTGTTGTGACTAAGGTGAAGGCACAATAAATTATAACAAAGATAGCAATTGGTCCAAAGACTAAAAGACGTCTTTTGGCTTTTTTGGGTACTTTTTTCTTGGCCATTTTCTCACCTTACTTTCTAGTAAAAGTATAGCATTTTTCCTTTGTTTTTACAATGTAGGTTTTAATTTTAGACAATTTATTTACGGGATGGTAGTTTGTTTTTTATGAAATTTTCTAATAGGAATCCTAGTATTATCATGATTAGTTCATAAGGATGAAATGTGGCATTATTTATTTTTAAAAGCATTATGAAGTAAAGTATAACACTTAAAAAAACTATTAAAAAAGTTCCTATTAATTTTATAATAGTTTTGGCATTATAGATTATTTTATGATTTATATCTATGAATAAAGCAAAAAAAATACCAAAGGCGAAGGAAAATAGTAGTGAGTTTATTTGAGTATTTAAGTTCATTATTTAAATAGTTTACCCAATAGTCCGCCTTCTTTTTCTTTGCTTGTTTCTTCTGTATAAGCGATACTATCAACTTTTCCTTTGATGGATACATTTCCTTGATAGGTATCTAGTTTTATAATCTCTAATCCCTCGCCTTTTAAGGTTAGGTTTCCCATGCTTGTTTCCATGAAAAATTCATTTTCATCAAAGCTTTCTATTTTTTTTACTCCGGTAATGATAATGTTTTTCCTTTCGTTTATTGTTATACTATGATTTAAGGAGGTTATAACGCTATCTATTTTATCCATTTAGCTCACCCTTTCTAGAAAATTATATGTAAAAAAAGACGAATTATTCGCCTTTTTCTTCTTTAACTTTATTATACTCTTCGAGGATTGCATCTTCGAACATTTTACGGCACTCAGGTGTGATAGGATGTGCGACATCATGATAAGTACCGTCGCTGTTCTTACGACTTGGCATGGCAACAAATAAGCCATTATCACCCTCGATAATTCTAATTCCGTGAATTGCGAAGCAGTCATCTACTACTACTGATACGATACCACGCATACGGTTTTCACTGTCGACTTTACGAACGTTGACTGATGTGATTTTCAAGCTAACCTCTCCCTTCTAGCATGATTTCATTTTCATTGTACAATATTTTATTATAAAAATCAAGTAAAATGGAGGGGTTATTCATATATTTTGATAGTTTTTGTGATAATATCGGCATAAGAAAAAGATTTAACTGTTTTATTTTCGGTTAATTCTATTAGAAAAACACAATTATACAGTTTGATTATTTTAGCTTCAAATGTTTCCAATTTATTTCTTCCTAAATTATATTTGATTTTGACTATTTTGTTTAGAAGTGGCATCATATCTTTTTTTATAGTTTTTAAGTTATAAAGTTTTTTATCGGGGATAACCAACATACATTGTACCTTTCGTGATTATTCCACCCATGCCATCTTTGCCATATTTGGTTTTGTCTAGTATATCTTTGATGTTTATATCTTTATTAATATCTGACAAACTCATTTTGGCAGCGACAATAGCAGGATCTAAGGCATGGATGTTTATTCTTTTTGGACTTGATGCGAAGTTTGCACCAGCTCTTATTAATTCTTCATAATATGATGAACATCCTCCAGCAATGATTATTAATTTTTCATGACTATTTTCATATTTTCTGGCTTCTTTAATAGCTTCTGAGAAATATTTACTATTTTTATAGGCTTCTATGGTACTTTTATCTCCTTTTCTTTTATAGTATGCGTCATGGCCAGTTATTACTACGATGTTTGGTTTATATTTATTTAACCACTCTCGCATGTTCTTGGACATATTTTTTTCTTCTTCATTTATTCCCATGGCCCATATATTTATATCTTTGTAATAGTCTAAACACCTTTTTAAAAAATCTTTATCACTATCAATATGGAGAATTTTACCTGGGAGGTAGAAAAAATCGTTTCTATCTAATTGTTCTTTATTTTGAATTCTTTCTAAAAACGGTTTTTCTCCTTCAATGTCCCCGCCTTCATGTTTTTTTAAATCAGAAAGTTTACTATCAACAAGGAGTCTAACGTTAATTCCTTTTAACTGGCAAGTGTCATTTTCAATACTTAAAACCACAAATATGATGTCATTATTATGTGAATTTCTAGTGACTAAGTCGCCTACTTTAAAATCCATATTATCACCCAAATAAGTATATGCTTTGAATGTTTTTTTATAACAAAAAAGTTCCGGGGCGGAACTATTTATTTAATATGGCATCTATTGGTTTAATTCTATTTACTCTACTAATTGAAATAAAGGTTATTACTAAAGCTATTATAATTGTAAAGATAAACATACCAAATGGAACTAATGGACTTTTTATTATTCCGTTTAAGGTATAATACATGTTTCCAAACATACTTTTATTTAATAAATTACAAGCATATATCCAACCCATGACTGATAATATCCATGATATGAAACCAATTATTAATGATTCATAGGTAAATATTTTTAAGGTATCTTTATTTCTAGCTCCTAGGGCTCTTAATATACCGATTTCTTTTTTGGCATATGATATTGATGTTCCTATGAAGTTTGAAAATAGTAAAATAGCAAATAAAACAAAGATCAAACTTACTACTAATATGTATTTATATAGTGCTTTATATGTACCAATGACCGTAGATATATCTGATTCATGAGGTATACTATAGGTATAATATGTTCCATTTTTAAAATCTCTTATTTGACTAAATTTATATTTGTTAAAAAATTCTTTTAGATTTTTAATGTCATCATCATAAATATATACTTCTTCTAATGTTTTTGTCTTTGGGGTATATTCTTCTACATATTCGTTACTGACATATGAATTATCTTCTATAGTTACGCCTATAGTATTTATAACAATATTATCGGTTTTATTTGTTTTTTGATTATATTTTTTTAGTTTTATTTTTAAGGAATTAAAATTATTACTATTTAAATAACTTTGAGTATATGTTTCTACAATTTCGTTATATGAGAGCGTGCTGTTATTTTTTGAATATTCTTCTAATCCTTGGTTATAATTTGGATCTAGCTTTTTTAAATCGTTTATAGATAGTATTACTTCATTTTTGTTTAATTTGTTTACTTCTTTTAATCCTTCTTTGGTAATTATAGTTTTATTTTTGGTTAAACTATTTAAATTATATGTGGATATTTCTTCTGGATTAATATTTTCATTATCTACTATATTGGTAATAGACATTTTAGTTAATATTTCTCTTTTATCACTATTTAATTTAGCTACATTTGTAAAACCTTTTACGTAAACGGTGCATGATGGTTCAATATAATCATTTTGTATGTAATTTCTTAGGTCATAATTATTAATCGGATTTCCATTTTTATATTCTTCAAACTGACTATTATCGTCATCTACTACTCCACTTATGGTTACTTTATTATCGCCTAATTTTAATTCATGTTTTGAATTTACAAGCTCTTCGATATTTTTTGGTTTATATAGATTATTTTCACTATCGATAACACCATATTTAATTATGTATTCGGCTAAATATTTATGAATGACTAATTCTTGATTTGTTTCTGGAAGTTTACCGATTAATTTACCTACTACTTTGTCATCTGTTATTTCAACGAATCTGATAATAGCTGGTTCATTCATATAATAATCTGGTTTTTCTATTTCTGATGCACCTAATTCAAAGGTTAAAATTGAGTTATTATCATATAACATATAGGCTTTGTTTAAAGTACTTTTGGTATCTTTTTCTATTTGTTTTATGTCCTCTTCTTTTAATTCGTGTGTTTTTTGATCATATTGTCCATAATATTCTGTTTTAGTTACGGTATAGACATATTGGTTATTTTCCTTCATGGTGTTGGTCATTAAATCTACTTTATCAAATATTAAACAGTTTACGGTAAAGCCCATAAAGATTAAAGCCATAGCTGTTAATATACAAGTCATTAAAAGTTTTAATGGTTTTATGGTAAGGGATTTTAAAGCTAATTTAATGCTGTAAGAAAATGGTAGTTTTGATTTTGTTAAATGAAAATCTTCAATTTTTATTTCTGTTTTGGGGTTAGTGTCATGAATGATGTTGCCATCTTTTAGTTCAATTATTCTATCGGCATAAGTTGCGGCAGATTCCATATCATGTGATACGACTATTACTAATTTTTCTTTGGATATTTCTTTTAATAGTTCGAAGATTTGTTTACTTGAGGTTTGGTCTAGGTTGCCGGTTGGTTCATCGGCTAAAATTATTTTAGGGTTTTTGATTAAGGCTCTAGCAATGGCAACTCTTTGTTTTTGTCCACCTGATAATTCATTTGGTTTTCTTTGCTCTAAATCTTTTAATCCTAAGCGATTTAATAAATTTTCTACTTCATCTTTTTGGGGTTTTTTATTTTGCAATCTTAAAGCTAGCTCTATGTTTTCATAGACGTTATACTCTTCTAGAATATTGAATTCTTGGAAGATAAAGCCGATATATGTATTTCTATATGAGTCATACTGTTTATTTTTAAAGTTACTGATGTTTTGATTGTTGATTAGAAGTTCTCCGCTAGTAATATTATCTAAGCCACCTAGTAAGTTTAACATAGTTGATTTTCCACTACCTGATTTACCAGTGATGAAAACCATACCCTTATTTCCTATTTTTAAGTTTATATTATTTAAGGCTTTTGTTTCGACTCCTTTTTTAGTTTTATAAATTTTATTTACATTTTTAAATTCTATCATATTAGCCCCCTACTTTCTAATATCATTTTATCACACTTTTACAAAGTTTTGAGGTTTGATATGATATTTTTTGTTTTTTATTATGTAATGAATAGTTATATTGTTTAATTTATATAAGGAATATCTTAACAGTTTGAGTGCTTGCCTCCAAAAGGAGGTGGTGATATGACTAAGAAAGATTTTTTAATTTTTTCTTTAATTATTATCATCTTTTTACTTATAATTTTATTATTTAGATAATGATTTATAAATAGCAAAAGCACTCAATTTACATTCTGTAGATTAAGTGCTTTAACCATAAATTTTAGGTAAGTACTCAACATTGGAGTGTTAAGTATTCCTTTTTTATTTTATGAGAATAATCTCATCTATATACATGGTAACATAAATTCTTGCTGTTTTCAAGCTTGGTTTATATTTTCAAATATTTTTTAACAGCTCTCCATGAGCCAAACATACCAACGGCAATACCAATGCCTAATAATATTAATGATGTTGTGTAGACAAATGGGACTGGTTCAATTAGTTTAATGAATGGCGAGAATAGATGACCGTCAAAGTTTCTATATAGGGCATTATAACCATAGATTGTTGTTAATATTGGAATGATAGAGCCTAAGGCACCAAGTAATAATCCTTCGATGATGAATGGAATTCTGATATTTAAGTTAGAGGCACCAATTAATCTCATAATACCAATTTCTCTTTGTCTTGAATTAATAGTGATTTTAATTGTGTTAGAAATTAGGAAGGCAGTAACTAAGATTAGGGCTACTACGGCACCTAGGCATATTTTATGAACAAAGTCAAATGTTTGAATTAGTTGTTCAACCATGCCTTCACCATATTTAACTAAGGTTATACCATCTATTTTTTCAATTTGATTAGCGGTATTTTTAATTTTTTCAATATCTTTAACTTTTACTTGGAATGTATTTTGAATTGGATTTTCTTCATCGGTCCAATTTTTCATAATACTATCAAAGACGTCTGATGACTCACGCATTTCTTTAGTAATATTTTGTTTTGATCTGAATTCGTAAGTATCAACGTTATCTATGATGCTTATTTCATCTTTTATTTCGTCAATTTTTTCATCTTTGGCATCATTATCGATGAAAGCGACAATGGTGACATCTCTTTCAACTAGTTTTGTGAAGTTATCAACATTATTTGAAAGAACCATTGATACGGCAACAACGATTAGAGTTATAGTTATACAAGAGATTGAGGCAAATGAGAGTGAAAAGTTTCTAAATACACCTTTAAAGGCATCTCTAAAGTTTCTTCCGATAATTCTAAATGTTTTCATTACTGTATGTTCCTTTCTCATAATCTTTTAGTACTCTACCTGAATCTAAAACGATAACTCTTTTATTCATTTTTTTGACGATATTTATATCATGAGTAACCATGATAATTGTGGTTCCTAATTTATTGATTTCTTCTAAGACTTCCATTATTTCCATACCAGTGGTTGGGTCTAGGTTTCCAGTTGGTTCATCACAAATTAAAAGTTTTGGTCCATTGACAATGGCTCTTGCGATGGCGACACGTTGTTGCTCTCCACCTGATAACTGTGATGGATAGTTTTTTATTTTATTTTTTAGTCCAACTAATTCTAGAACTTTTAAAACCTTGGCGTGGATTTCATCTTTGGGAAGGCCAAATATTTCTAGGGCAAAGGCGACATTTTCATAAACTGTTGATTTTGGAAGTAATTTAAAGTCTTGGAAAACGACGCCTATTTTTCTTCTTATTTTATATACTTTACCGTTTCTTAGTTTACCAACGTCAATGCCGCCGACTATTATTTGTCCAGATGTTGGTTTTTCTTCTCTATAGAGCATTTTGATTAGGGTTGATTTTCCACATCCGGTTGAACCGATGATAAAAACAAAATCGCCTTTTGATATGGTTAGATTTAAATTTTGAATGGCGGTGACGCCAGTTTTATATGTTTTTTTGACATTGGTCATTTTTATTAAATCCATAAGTTTTCACTTCTTTCTTTTTATGATTTATGTCCCATTATTTCATAGGTGTCAATAACAATGACAAAGGCTTCTTTATCTATTTTTTTTATAGCTTCAGTAGCTATAAAATATTCTCTTGTTGGAAGAGCACATAGCAAAACTGTTTTCTTTTTATTTGTATATCCGCCTTCGGCTTCAATTTTAGTGACACCATGGTTTAAGCTTTCCATGATGAATTTTTTGATTGCTTCTTCTTCGGTGGTTATAATTTCTAGGGTTTTATATTCTGAGATACCTAGTATAACTCTATCACTGATAATACCTGATGAATACAAGGTTATGATTGAATATATGAATGATTGCCAACCAAAGAAGATACCACCGGCAAACATTATTAAGCCTTCAGAGTAGATATTTGCTTTACTATATGGCATTTTACCATAATGAGAAAGTATTTGTTTTAAAACATCAGTTCCGCCAGTTGTAAAGTTATTTTTGAAAACTAAGCCTGTTCCGATACCACTTATAAGTGCGCCACAAAGGGCACTTACAATCATTTCGGTATCGCCCAAATCAATATAGTTTGGTAAAAACTCTGTGGCTTTGATTAATAGTGGGTATAATATTGAGCCGATGATAGTTGGTTTGGTTTTTTCGGTGCCTAAAAATACAAAGCTTGCGATTAATAGAATAATGTTTCCTAATAGAATTATTAATGATGGATCTATTTTGAATATTTTTTCAGTAATGATTGAAAGGCCACTTAAGCCAAAGATTAGGTTACATGGTTTTAAGAAAATATTAAAGGCAGCAGCGGAAAGTAAAACACCGATAAAAAACATGACATAACGTTTTAATTTTTTACTACTGGTTATTTCTTTTAATAGATTAGAAGTATCTATTTGCTTTTTTTTAGCAAATATCATCCAGCATTCCTCCTTAAATTAGCGTTTATGAATTTATCTAAGTCACCATCCATAACTTTAGCAACGTTTGTTTCTTCACAGTTTGTCCTATGATCTTTGACTAAGGAATATGGATGCATAACATAACTTCTAATTTGGGAGCCAAAGTTTATGTCTTTTTGCTCACCTTTGAGGTTTTGTAGTTCTTGTCTTTTATTTTCTTCTTCGATTTCATACAGTTTACTTTTTAGTATTTGCATGGCTTTAGCTTTGTTTTGAACTTGACTTCTTTCGTTTTGGCATGTTACTACGATACCAGTTGGAAGATGGGTTATTCTTACGGCACTATCTGTTGTGTTTACACTTTGTCCACCAGCTCCTGAACTATGGAAAACATCTATTTTTAAGTCTTTTTCGTTAATATCGACTTTTACAGTATCATCAATGACAGGAGTTACTGATACTGAGGCAAATGAGGTATGTCTTCTAGCGCCTGAGTCAAAAGGAGATATTCTGACTAATCTATGGATACCTTTTTCGTTTTTTAAATATCCATAGGCATATAATCCTTTGACAATGATTGTTATACTTTTTATTCCGGCTTCTAGTCCGTCTTCTTTGTCGATGATTTCTATTTTGTAGTTTTTCTTTTCGGCATATCTAGTATACATTCTATAGAGCATATTAGCCCAATCACAAGCTTCGGTTCCACCAGCTCCTGAGTGTATTTCTAAGACGGCATCGTTTTTATCATATTCATCTTTTAAAAGTATCATTGTTTCAATATTGTCAATTTGTTTAGTTAAAGTATTATTTTCTTCTTCCAGCCAGTTTAAGCTTTCTAAGTCATCTTTATCTAAAGCTTTAGCCATTTCTAGGTAGTCTTTAGTTTCTTCTAATAGGTTTTTAACATCTTCTAGGACTTTTTTTTCACTATTTAATTCCTTTATAATTTCTTCACTATGTTTTTTGTCATCCCAAAAATTTGGGGATAGCATTTCTGTTTCTAATTTTTTTATTTTATTTTGCTTTTCTTCTGGGTCAAAGTGACCTCCATAGTTGATTTAATTTATCTAAGTGTTTTTCATAAGTATTGATGGTTTCTTTTAGTTCCATTGATGTTCCTCCTATCATTAATTAATTATATCAAAATATTTGTAAATTTACTAGAGAATTTGAATGGAAAAAACAGACAATTTTAGTTGTCTATTTTTTTTAATATGAAATATTTACAGTCGTAGGCACCGTTATTTTTTATATATTGGTCTATATTTTCTATGTTATTTATTTCTTTGAATTTTGAATTTTCTTTATTACAAAATCCTTTTAATCTAAGTTTTCCATAAGACCAGTCACCTAATATATAATCATAATCTTCAAAGTACTCAGTATATCTTTCTTTGATGGCTTCTAAGTCAAAGGCATTTTTATAATCTTTTATTAATTCATAGGTATTATTTTCTATTTTATATGTTTTCATTTTTCCCTCCGTTTTTATTATAGCACATATTTTATTCATTTGGCAGTGTTATAGAAGGGGTGGTTGTATTTAGATTTCCATAATAGTTTGGAACGGTGCCATTGACAATTTTTAAGGCAATTGGAACTTTTGTTTCTAATTCGATATTTTTATTATAAAATGGTAAGATTAGGTTTTCGGTAATTTTTATATTGGCGTATACTTTTATTAAAGCATTATTGATTCCATAGTTAGTTAAGTCTGTAGAAATATTACTAATAACATCACCAGTTAAAGAAATTTTTATAGGAATTTGTTTTCCGAAATTAGCAAATATAGGATTATTAAAAATAAAACCACTATTTAGATAATATATTACTCCATTTTTTAAAGCTTTTTCATCATAGGTGTCTAAAAGGCTAGCTTTGTATTCAACTTTTTGAAGGTCGCCTTTTTCGATATATTTTAAATTTTTTTGAATACTTTTAGTAGCATTTGTTAGATATTTATTTATAAGTGATGTGTTAAAATCTACAGATTTAATTTCACCGTTATTGTCATTTGTTATGATAAACAAATTATCAACATTTATTTCATCGGTCATATATTTTTCCACAGCATCATTTATTATTATACTAGAAAATTTTTTTGCTTCTAGGGAACCATATTTAAATAAAGATGGCATTATTCTTGTTTTTATATAGTTAAAAACTAAAAAAGTACATATTATAAAAATAATTAGAAATAATGCGATAAAATTAATGGGTTTTATTTTTCTTTTTAATTTAATTTTATTCATATTTAATTATATTCAAAAAAAGGCTTTTTTAGCCTTTAAATTCCTTTATTTAGAACTTAATTGATACGGATTATCCTGGCTTCCATCTCCTCCGGTAATTTGGACTGATGATGAAAGTGTTACTACAGGTCGAACACCATAGCTACTTGAATAATTAGAATTAATGTGTCCGGAACTATCCACACGGTATGCATAACTTCCACTCATGATTGACAGTGTCCACCATGAATCATTTATATACATCCAACTAGTACTTTGACACTTAGTATAATTATTATTATTTATATAAAAGGTTCCACAGTTACTTTTATCACTATTACTTCTTATATATTCCGAAACTGTTGCTAAAGCAACTTTCCCATTCCACTTTTTATTGTTTTCAACATTTATTTGATTTTCTAAATCTGTATTAAAATTTCCTACAGGTCCTATACTATAATCGCTTGTAATTATTTGATTTTGGGCTACGCTAGTTAAATTATTATAATATGTTCCATTTAAATATGTATTTAATGTGGCTGGGCGAGTCCAATTATTATTATTTGATGAATCCCATTCCATGTTTTCTATACTTTCATATTTCATTATCTTGATACTTCCATCTGAATTTATAGATATAATTCTCCAACCAGCAATTTCTCCATTAAAGGTTACATAATTATTTGGATTTGCTCCTTTATATGTATATTTTCCATTTTCATATTCATCTTCATATAAGCCATTTCCTTCTGTTACTATATCTATCTCGTCTAATATTGCATCTCCACCTGTTTTAGGCGGAAAACATACATTATAAAGTTCATCTATGGCTGTTTGAATATTATTTGATGTCATTCCTGTTGTTTCATTACTATATGTTACATTTTTACTATCAAAATATGTTATAGCTGATACTGCTGATATACATATTAAGAAACTAAATGGTGTAGGATAAAGGGAATTAAAGTTACAATGGAAAAGAAAAAAAGTTAGAAATAGATGTTCATTATGGAACATCAAAATACCTAACTTTTTTTATACTTAAATTTATAGGTTACGTCTAATTTATAGTTTTCATTTGATGCGAATTCTGGAATAGACATTTTTACTTCTTCTTCAAATTCTTTTCTAGTTAAAGGATTTTTTAAGACTTTTAATGATATCATTTCATATTGTGTTCGAAATCTAGTCATTATTTTTCTTTCTTCTAGACGATATTCTTGGTTTGCTGCATTAACATCGCTTTCTGGTTCCCAGTTTGTTGGATTGCCTAGAACTTCAGTTTCTCTATCTTTATATGGTTGGTTTTTTGGAGCTGTTGATTTTTCACTGCTATATTTTCTTTTTGTTCCATTATACCAGCGCCACTGTTTATCTTTATAACGATATAGTGTTGCAGTATCTTCATCTTTTTGATCATATTTATCAGTGTTTACTTCTTCTCTTGCACTATATTTTCCACTATTATAATATATTTTTTCGCCTTTTTCATTTAAATAATAAAATTTATATCCTGTCGTTTGGGTTATGGTTCTATAATCTTTTTCGGCTGGATAATTTAATGAATATTCTGACCAGTTGGTTTCTATTTCACTATTTTCATCTTTATTTGCATAACCAGCAGGTTGCTCTGATGAAAAATCTGAATAATCACCTTTAATATCATACCATTTCCAACGGCGGTCGCGATAACGATAGTAGTATGTACTGTCACTTTCAATATTAATTATTTTAGCTTCGGTTGGTATTTTTGGAATATCTTCCATATCCATTGGTAATCTAATACCATATTCAGATATTTCATCTTGCAGTTCGCTATCATCAAAATAATCTGACCACTTTGTTGTACTTACTTCACGATCATAATAATTATAATATGGTATAACATCAATTATAGCTTTACCAGACGGATATGATGATTGTTCACTACTCCAAGAGCCATATTTTACATTTACAGAACATTGTCCGCAGTTTCTAGCATTTACAGTATATATGTAATCTTTTTTATATTTGGTAATTTTAATATCTCCTGAACATACTTGATTATCAGTTTTTCCAGTATTTATATAACCGTCATCATACATATCATTTAATTGTATTGTGACACTTTCTCCTTCTAAATTTGGAACGGTTCCTTCATCTTTAGCATAGTTTAAGCTAGCAGATTTTAAATTATTATAGATTTTTAAGCAGCCATTATTTTTAAAAGCGGTAACAACAATTATAATAATTATTACTATTGGTAAAATAGTTCCAAAGACAAAGAAAAAGTTTAATATAGGCTTTTTGCTTTCGAAGCTTCTATCAACGATATTTCCTTCTTTATCGACGTAAGTCTGTCGTTTCATGATATCACCCCTTGTATAATATAATTTTAGCACATTTAAGTATATTTTCAAATACAAAAAAGAAAAAAGTCTTAAAGACTTTTCGCAATGTTTAATTTATACCCGTTTTATCATCTGGTGATGTATTAAATATTGAGTCTTGGTTTACATCCAAAGTTTCAACTTTTGTTTCTGGTGATGTAGTTTGGCTAGGTGTGAGTGTTTCGACGTTTGGTGTAGTAGTAGATTCTATTGGATTAGAATTTATATTATTATCTAATGTTTCTACTTGCGACTTATCATAAATTTGATTAATGCTATTAGTTAAATCAGTATTTAATGTTTCTACAGTATTTGGGTTATTTTCTATTGGTGCGATATTTAATGTTTCCACAGAATTTGAATTGTTTTCTGGTGATGTGGTATTTGTCATTAAATCGCTGTTTAAAGTCATAGCTGTAGATGGAGTTTCTGTTTGATTTTGCACCTGCGAAACAACATTTTGAGAGAATGTGTTATTTGCGGGATTTATCTCTTCTGTATTTGATGTTACTAAAGTAGAATTTATTTGTGTATTGTTTTGACTTACTTCAGGTTCAACTTGTTTCATTGGTGTTTGAGGCATAGGAATATTATTTAAAGGTGTGTCATTGACTGGTGTATTGTTTTCTTTTGGTGTTTTTTTCTTTCTTATTTTATTTATAACAATAACAGCAATAATTATAATAATAGCAGCAGCTATTCCTATAGCTAAATAAATATTAGTCATATTATATAATTCAAAGGTAGCATTTATATTTTCAAGATTTTGGTCTAATAAATTCCATTTCAAATTTTTTCCATTATTATCGGTTGATGTGGCATTACTGCTTATGGCCTTATAAGGCAAATTGATGTTGAAAGTTATATCCATACTAGAAGTCATTGCTTCTAGTCCTATAGCACTTCCTTGGGCTGCAGTGTTATCTGTTGTTGGACTCACCGTATTTGAAGTATCTTGTGTGTCATTTGGTGTAGTAACAGTATCATCGATACTAGTTATATCATCAGTTTCAGTAAGTGCATCTTGGGAACCAAAACTATCCATTTCGTTTTGAAGTTCATCAGAAGTTTCATTATCAATTTTGAATGTATATGTGTTTTTAAATAAACCTTTTTTTATGATAAACATTTTAGGATTTTTTTCAGTCATAGTTTGTTCAAGATTATATTTCACTTCTTTTTCACTACTTACATTATCAATATTTGCAATTTTTTTTGTAAATGTATATCCTGTCATCGTACCATCTGAGTAATCTTTTACTGTAAAGCCAGCATCTTTTATAGATTGAACTTCTTCGTTATCTACCATTTCATCAGTGTCCGCTTGTTGCATCATGCTTGCTGGTAAGGCAACTATTATTTCATAATTCATTGACTTATCTTTATTTATGGACATTTTCCATTCATATTTTACACAACCTGTCATCATTAAACTAGCCAATATTAAGCATAAAATTTTATAACTTTTTTTCATTTTTATCTCCCCTACTCTTTTATTTTAGAATATCAAAAAATAAAGGTATTTGTCAATCTATTTTTTTAATGCGAAGGCTTTTTATGATTAATTTATGAAAATGTTTCAACAATATTATGGTGCTTAAATGGCATGAATGAGAATAACTAAATTAAGAATGAGTGGACAGTTATTTATATTTTTCTTAAATATATATATGTTTTTTTCTTGGAACTTCTATTTTATGATTTCTTTCTTTCATGAAATTTTGTTTTAAAACGACTTTATTTTCATTAAGGCTTCTTTGAACATCGATTATTCTTTGGTTTTTTGAGCCTCTAAAATCAATGTTTAAACTGAAGTTTTCTATTTCGAATTTTCCATCGACAAGGACATCAATATATTTTAAAAATTCTTTCATTTCATTATTTTTTAATACTTCTTCATAAGTGAAACCAGTATAACACCACACATCTAAACCAATGGCTTTAGCATGTTTAGCAATTTCTGTGCATGCTTTGGCTTGAAACATGGGATCACCACCTGAGAAGGTTATACCGTGCTGGGCTTTTAGTTTATCTAATTCATTATTTATATCTGCTATATTGACAGAAAAGCCGCCTTTAAAATCATGGGTGGAAGGGTTATGACAACCCTTACAATTATGTGAGCACCCTTGAGTCCAAATGACGGTTCTTATTCCTGGTCCATCGACTATACTATCTGGCTGTAAGTTACTAGCTAAACGTATTTGCATTATTTACTAGCTTTCATAAGTCCAGCAGTACTATGTTTTACACGGTCGTGTTCTTCAGCACGTTTACCATTATTAAATCTATCTGTGGTTCCAACTAGGTAACCTGTTATTCTTCTGATTCTTTCAAATTTAACTCCTTCTCCTACTTTTTTTTCGTCTGCTTTCATTTTTAAATTCCTCCTATCTTCCTCCGCAAGTGTTTAGGCTTGCATTTTTTATTCTTTCCATTGGGACACCCTCGCCTTCTTTTCTTCCGCAACCTGGGCAGAAGTCACCGATGACGCCTGTGTATCCACATACTGGGTCACGGTCAACTGGGTGATTTATGGCACCATATCCGATACCATTATCATGCATAACTCTGATGATTTTTTCAAAGGCATCAATGTTCATGGCGGTATCACCGTCTAATTCAACATAACTGATGTGTCCACCATTTGTTAAATTATGATATGGTCCTTCTATTTCTAGTTTTTTGACAATTGAAATATTGTAATATACAGGGACATGGAATGAGTTGGTATAGTAGTCCCTATCAGTTACGCCTTTTATTTTTCCATATACAGCTTTATCAATATTGGTGAATCTACCTGATAAGCCTTCGGCTGGAGTGGCGATTAGACTAAAGTTTAAGTTATATTCTTTAGAATATTCATCAGTTTTCTTTCTCATGAAGCCGATGATTTTTAAACCTAGTTTTTGGGCTTCTTCACTTTCACCATGATGTTTACCGATTAAAGCTTTTAGACATTCGGCAAGTCCTATAAAGCCAATGGTTAAAGTTCCATGTTTTAAGATTTTTCTTAGTCTATCGTTTGGTTTTAGTTTTTCACTATCCATCCATACACCTTGACCTAGTAAGAATGGAAAATTATATATTCTTTTTGAGCACTGAATTTCAAATCTTTCAAGTAATTGATCTTTAACTAGATCCATAAGTTCGCCTAATTCTTTAAAAAAGCTGTCTAAGTCAGTTTTACCACTAACAATACCATGTTTAATTCCAAGTCTTGGCAAGTTTATAGAAGTAAATGAGAGATTACCCCTGCCTGGAGTTATTGGGTGATCTGAGGCAATGTCAGCTAAGACTCTAGTTCGGCAGCCCATATATCCTACTTCTGTTTCATAATCATTTGGATCATAATATTCTAAGTTAAATGGAGCATCAATAAATGAAAAGTTTGGAAATAATCTTTTAGCTGATACTTCACAGGCTAATTTGAACAAATCATAGTTAGGATCTTCTTGATTGTAATTAATGCCTTCTTTAACTTTGAAAATTGAGATTGGAAAAATTGGGGTTTCATGGTTACCTAATCCAGCGTCCGTGGCAAGTAAATAGTTTCTCATAACCATTCTGCCTTCTGGTGATGTGTCTGTTCCAAAGTTAACTGATGAGAATGGAACTTGTGCGCCAGCTCTTGAATGCATGGTGTTTAAATTATGAATAAAGGCTTCCATGGCTTGATATGTTTGTCTATCGGTTTTTTCATAGGCTTTTTCATAAGCTTTTTTGAATAGTCTTTGAACTTGTTTTGAACCTTTTGTGAATTGATCAAACATGCTTAGGTCAATATCAATTGTTTTTATTTTATCAATTTCTTTAACTATTCTATCCATATTTATATAGTACTCTAAATCAGTTAGGTCTAAGTAATCATATATTGCTTGTTTTAGCTGTTTTTTAAATGTAGCTAAAACACCTGGGGCCATATAATAATCAAAGGCTGGGATTGACTGTCCTCCGTGCTGGTCATTTTGGTTTGACTGTATTGCAATGGCGGCTAAAGCTGAGTAGCTTATGATGTCTTTTGGCTGTCTTAAAAATCCATGTCCAGTTGAAAAACCATTTTTAAATAATTTTTTTATATCTATTTGACAGCACGTTGTAGTACCCATTGGTAAGAAGTCCATGTCGTGAATATGAATATCACCATTATCATGAGCTTCGGCAAATTTTGGTTTCATTAAATATGCTTTGGCAAATTCTTTAGAAACAGTTGAGCCATACTGAAGCATTGTGCCCATAGCTGTATCGCCATCAACGTTGGCATTTTCTCTTTTATCATTGACTTCTGAGGCTGATTTTAAGCCTAGGCTTTCTAAAGCTTTTAGAAATTTATGTTGTTTTTTTTCTCCAAAGAACATCTGCCTTGAGATATTTCTTCTTTCTCTATAGTCGGCAAATTCTTTATAGACATCTGGGTAACCTTGCTTTTGCAATTCTGATTCAATTAAATCTTGAATGTTTTCTATTTTTATTTTATCTTCGTTTTTATATTCTTTTTCGATGCACTTGATTACAGCGTTATAAACTTTATTAACATCTTTTTCTGAGTAATGATTTTCTTCGCCTTTTTCTAAGCTATCAAAAGATTTTTTTATAGCTAAAGCTATTTTCGTGCCATTCCACTTAACTTTTTTTCCAGTTCTTTTAATTACTGTTAAATAATCTAATTTTTCTTCTTCAATTGTCATAAGTACCTCTCCTATCCTAAGTAGATTATATACCTGCCTTTGGTCTTAGTCAAGAGAAAATGTTCGCTTTTTTTAAGTTTTTTTAGGAGATTATTTTTTTGCTTGATTTTTCAAGAAAATTATTTTTTTAAAAATGTAAAGTTTTTGGTTTTTTTATTTTTTTAGTTTTTTGAATATATTGAAATTTTATATTTTTTTGAGTAAACCGTTGTTTTTAAAGGCGTTGTTTTATTTTTTCTTATTTTTTGTTTTTTTAGTTTTTTCAGTTTTTTTGTTTTTTTGTTTTTTTAGTTTTTGTGTTTTTTTCACATTTTTTAGAATGTATTATTTTATTGGGTCAAAGGTAGAATGTTCGCTTTTTGGCATGTTTATAGCAAACATTTCATATAATTATTTTGGAGTGGTTTTGATGAGAAAATTGTTTATTTTAATTGTTTTTATATTTTTTATTTCTGGATGTACGAATGAGCGAGATGTTAGTTATATTAGTGAGGATAATGAGTATGTATCAATTAGTTATCCGGTTACTAATATTAATATTTTAGATGAGGAAATTAGCTCTTATGTGAACAAAACATATTATGAATTTAAAAATATGAAATATGCGGATAAACCGGAGCTTAATATATCTTATACTTACAAGGAAATTAATAGTGATACAGTAAATGTCAGTTTAAAAACGGAGATTATAGCTGATAAAAAGATTAATAAGATCAAAACCTTTACTTATAATAAATCTAATAAAAAGTTTTTGACAATGGAAGATTTGATTAATGATTTAGAAAGTTTAGATTATGAGATAAAAAAAGAGCTTTTAGAAAAATATCAAGATGCAGATATGGATTATTTGAGTAATGTCAGTTATGATTATTTTACTGTTGATGATGAAAATTTGACTTTATATTTTAATCCGGCTGAAATTAAAAGTAATCATGATGAGCTTATTTATTTGGATATTCCTTTGGACAGTTTAGATTTACTTATTGATATTGATAAAAGCAAGGATGAGGAACTTTATTTTTCTATAAAAAAGAAAAATATTGCGGCAGATGATAAGGTTGTGGCTTTAACTTTTGATGACGGTCCTAGTAAATATACAGAAAGTATTTTAGATGTTTTAAAGAAATATGATGCTTGTGCGACGTTTTTTGTTGTAGGAAATAGAGTTCCTTTTTACGGCGATATTTTAAGGAGGACTTTAAATGAGGGGAGTGAACTGGGAAATCATTCTTATGATCACAAGTTATTAACTAGGCTTTCTAAGGAGGATTTTCAAGATGAAGTTAATAAGACGCAGGAGGCAATTAAAAAATTTACAGGTTTTACTCCTACTTTATTTAGGCCAACTTATGGGGGATATACGAATGCTTTAAAAAGTTATACTGATTTACGGTTTGTTTTATGGGATGTTGATTCAAGAGATTGGGAGGTAAAGTCTAAGGAAAAAATTTTAAAGAATGTTTTACCCAATGTGAAAAGTGGCAGTATTATTTTAATGCATGATGGGCTTAAATATGGTTTGAATGCTTTGGAAGATATAGTTAAAGATTTAAAGAATGATGGTTATAAGTTTGTGACAGTAAGTGAGCTTTTGGAGTTCAATAAGTTATGGGATAGTGAATGACAAATTATGATCTAGAGGAGTCTAAGCTTATAGTTGCTCAAATTATTTTATCATTAATTTTATTATTTACAACGATTATTTCTATAAGCCTTTCTTATAATTTTTTAATGAAACTTGAAAAAAAAGAAACAATTTATTCATCTTCTAAAAGTTATGATATTTTAGTTTTTAACAGATTTTTAATGTTTATGGTTTCTTTGATATTTGTCTATATTAATGTTAGAGATAAAAATGTGAAGATAAAATATAATTCTGAGGATGAATTTGCGGATTTACAAATATTAGCCAGCGTGCTTACTTTAATGGCGGCTTTGATTGTCTTATATGTTGGGGTTAAATCTGGAGCAAATATAATAAGTGAAGAAAATCCTACTGTTTAAGTTAGATTCTCCAAAGATTCCTATATTTTTACAGATGTGTAAAGTAAAGTTTGTATTTGTTATTTTACTTATATTTATAATCTTATATTATATTTATTTTCTTTATCTAAATTCTATATTCTCCAAAGATTGCCATTTTTTTCAAAATTTATATATAAAAAGAAGCCTTATTTGGCTTCTTCGGTTACTCTAGTTTCTCTGATTACCACAACTTTGATAGTTCCAGGATATTGAAGATTTTCTTCAATTTTATTTTTTATTTCCCTAGCTATTTTATGGCTTTCTAAATCATCAACTTGTTCTGGTTTAACGATGACTCTAAGTTCTCTTCCGGCTTGAACTGCGAAAGTTTTTTCAACGCCTTCAGTATCATTACCGATTTGTTCTAGTTCAGTTAGTCTTTTGATATAATTTTCTAATGAATCATTTCTAGCACCTGGTCTTGAGGCAGAAATGGTATCAGCAATGGCAACAATTGTACTGATAATGTTTGTTGGTTCTTTATCACCGTGATGTGACTCAATGGCATTGATGACAATTTCATTTTCACCATACTTTTTGGCTAGGCCAGCGCCTAATTCAACATGGCTTCCTTCAACTTCATGATCAATGGCTTTACCAATATCATGAAGTAATCCGGCTCTTTTAGCTAAAGTGATATTTTCATTTAATTCGCCGGCTAATAGGCCTGATAAATGAGCAACTTCCATAGAATGTTTTAAGGCGTTTTGACCATAACTGGTTCTAAATTGAAGTTTTCCAATTGTTTCAACAAGTTCTGGGTCCATTTTGGTTATACCAAGTTCAAATAAGGCATTATTACCTATTTCAATTAAACTTGCTTTCATTTCTTTTAAAGTTTTATCATAAACTTCTTCAATTCTACTAGGATGAATTCTTCCATCTTTGATTAACGTTTCAAGAGTTAATCTAGCTATTTCCCTACGGTAAGGATCAAAACTTGATAGAACTAAAGCTTCTGGGGTATCATCAATGATTAAATCAACACCAGTTACAGCTTCAATGGTTCTAATATTTCTTCCTTCTCTTCCGATAATTCTTCCTTTCATTTCATCGTTTGGTAGGTTTACTACAGTAACTGTTTGTTCACCTGCTATATCAGCGGCATATCTTTGCATGGCACCAACTAGCATTTCTTTTGAACTTTTGTCAGCTATTAGTTTAGCTTCGGCTTCACGGTCTTTGATATATGAAGTTATTTCTAGATTCATCATATCTTCGACTTTTTTCATGATAAGTTCTTTTGCTTGTTTTTTTGAATATCCAGCTATTTTTTCTAATAGTTGCATTTGCTGGTCTTTGGTTTTTTCTAACTCCATTTGCTTTTCTTGAATTTCTTTTTGCTTAAGTATCAAACCTTGTTCTTTGTCTTCAAGCATTTGTTCACGGTTTTGAAGGGTTTGATCCCTACGGTCCATACTTTCTTCTCTAGCTAAAAGACGTTCTTCGGAGTCTTTAATTTCTTGTTTTTTTTCTTTTATTTCTTTATCTAATTCAACTTTTAATCTATGATTTTCTTCTTTTGCTTCAAGAATACTATCACGTTTTAATTTATCTGCTTCTTTTTTTGCATTATCAATTAAGTTTTGCACTTTTTTAGAAGCATTCATTAATTTAATAGAGTTTAAAATTATCATAAAGATAATACCAACAAAAAGACCAATTAAGATTAGCAATATGGAGAAAACAATATTATTCATATTTTACCTCCATAAGGAATTTAATTCCCTAATTCTATTGTAAAGGGAATATAACTAGAAGTCAAGGAAAATTGATTTTTGTTGAGTTCTAAAAGTAATAGACATTGTTTAAAAAGAATTTCTATTAGTTTTAGAATATG
>CALVIE010000002.1 GCA_944329385.1 uncultured Bacilli bacterium
AAAAAAAAAAAAATAAAAAAAAAAATAATTAATAAAAAATAATATTTTTTTTTTTTTTTTTTTTTATGATATCTTTGATATGGATAGGATAGGAGAGGTATTCATGAAAGAGAAAAATAACAAATGTATCAAGACAAATATAATAGGATTTGTAATAGGAATAGTGCTGTGTGGGACAGTAAGTGTAATAGCAGCGACGTATTTTCCAAGTAATCAAGTAACGTATGATAATGGGACAAGTGGAATGCAGGCAACAGATGTACAGGGAGCAATAGATGAACTTTATAATGTTTGTTTTCCACCATATACTCCAGGACAAGGGACGGATGTTATAGATCAAATTTTAGATAAAAATCCTGACGAACTTTATACTGATGAGCACGGAGATATCAGATATTATGGAAAGACACCGAATAACTATGTAAGCTTTAATAATGAATTATGGCGAATAATAGGAGTAATAGATGGAAAGTTAAAGATAATTAGAAATGAAAGTATAGGAAATATGAAATGGAATTCAACTTTTAACAATAATTGGAATAATGCATCATTAAAAAGTTATTTGAATGGTGATTATTATAATGGTATAAATGAAACATATAAAAATATGATATCAGAGGAAACGTATTATCTAGGTGGTTCAACAGGTAGCAATTATAAAACACTCACAGCAAGTGGTTACTATAATGCAGAGCGAGACAGCAGTCAAGTATATAGTGGAAATCCAGCAAGAACAACACAGTATATAGGCTTAATGTATCCAAGTGATTATGGATATGCGGCAGGAAGTAGTTGTTTATCAACAGAACTTTATAATTATGATGGTGATTGTAAAAACAGTGATTATTTATCAGGATTAACTGAATGGTTACAGGCTCCTCATGCCAGTCTTAGTTCCCGTGCAGCCCTTTTGAACAGTACTGGCTCTGTCAACGGTAACAACCTCGTGTCCGGCACCATCGCCGTCCGCCCAGTCTTATATCTAAACACAAATGTACAAATCACAGGTGGAGATGGCAGTCAAGGAAATGCATTTCAATTGGGATAGAGCAGCGAAGCGTCCCCTGTAAGGCGAAGTCTTACGGGGACAGGCCCAAATTTCAAGGCAAAGCAAGGTCTTGTTAAGATTGGTGTGTAAATTTTTGATAAATTTTGAAAAGAGTGTATAATTTAGTATGTAGAAAGCATACTAAATTTTTGTTGTAAAAAAGTGTTAAATTTATTAGGTTACTTTTGTTTTTGGGGTAAAAATGATATAATTGATATGTAATAATGGAGAGGATATCATGGCGAAAAAGAAAAGCAGAAAACAAAAGAAGGAACAGCCTTCTTATAGTATAGAGTTAAAAGGGATTGTACTTATTTTAATTATGATAATTGGGTGCTGTCCATTTGGAGTTACAGCTGATATTATTAAAGGGTTTGCCGGTTTTTTGGCTGGTGGATGGTATATTTTACCTTTAGTGGCTACTGGTGCGGCTGGAATATATATGATGGTTAAAAGAGAAAAACCTGATTTTTTAACTTCAAGATTAGTGGGCCTTTATATTTTGGTGATTGGTGTACTTATTTTATCACATACAGAATATATTAAAGCTATGGGAAATAATGATATTTCGGCGTGGGAAATTATTATCGCAACAATAGATAATTTAATGGCGTTTGTTAATCATACAGCTGATATTCAAGGCGGAGGTATGCTTGGGGCTATTTTTTCAGTTATTGGGGTGAAATTACTTACTTTAGAGGGAACTAGGGTTGTTTGTTTTGCTTTGATTATTTGCGGTTTAATTATGTTTACTGGTATATCTATTTATGATGCAGTACGTGGAGTTAAAAATAAAGTTAAACAAGCTAAAGAAGTTAAAATAAATAAAAAAGCGGAAAAAGCGGCTAAGGAGGCCGAGGAAGAGTTTGAAAATGAAGATAAGAAAGTTGTTATTTCATCAATTGATGAACTTCCGAAAGAGCCTGTTAAAGAGGAACAAACAGAATCTAAAGAAATTCATATTGATAGTTCTGGTTATAATAAACCGCCAATTGGTCTTTTAGTAAAACCAAAAATAAAAAAAGAAGCAATTAAAGCTAATCAAGATTCAATTAAGAATAATGTGACTGAACTTGAAAAAGTTATTAAAGATTTTGGCGTTGAAGGTAAAGTGGTAGCGGCTAATATTGGTCCGTCTGTTACCCAGTATGAGCTTGAAATTAAATCTGGAACTAGACTTTCTAAAATTACGGCTTTGAATAAAGAAATTGCTTTAGAGCTTGGTGCTAGAGATGTGCGTATACAGGCACCTATTCCTGGAAAGAAAACGGTAGGAATTGAACTTCCTAATAAATCTATTATGCCTGTTTCAATTAGAGAAATTTTAGAAGCGGTACCTAAAAGTAAAGATAATTCTAAGTTGCTTGTTGCTTTAGGCAAAAGCATTATGGGCGATTCGGTTTGGTGTGAAATTGATAAAACTCCACATTTGTTAGTGGCAGGTTCTACTGGTAGTGGTAAATCAGTGTGTATTAATAGTATGATTACATCTATTTTGATGAGAACTAAGCCAGATGAAGTAAAGCTTGTATTAGTAGATCCTAAAAAAGTTGAACTTTCAATGTATAATGGAGTTCCACATTTACTTACACCGGTGGTTACTGATCCTAAAAAAGCTAATATTGTTTTACAAAAAATTGTTAAAATAATGGAAGATAGATACGATTTATTTGAAGGAAGTAAAACAAAAAATATAGCTGGTTATAATGCTTATGTTGATAAGAAAAATGAAAGTTTGCCAGATGATGAAAAGATAAATAGACTTTCTTATATAGTGGTTATTATCGATGAGCTTGCAGATTTGATGCTTGTTGCAGCTAAAGAGGTTGAGGATTCAATCATGCGAATTACACAGATGGCAAGAGCGGCTGGTATTCATTTGATAGTTGCAACTCAAAGACCTAGTACAGATGTTATTACTGGTGTAGTTAAAGCAAATATTCCATCACGTATTTCTTTTGCAGTATCTTCTAGTATTGATTCTAGAACCATTTTAGATATGAGTGGGGCTGAAAAATTACTTGGTAAAGGTGATATGCTTTTTTTGCCACAAGGTGAGAGTATTCCGACACGTGTTCAAGGTACTTTTGTTAGTGATGATGAGATTAAAGCGGTTGTCGATTATACTATTTCTCAGCAAAAAGCCATGTATGACAGTTCTTTGACTATTTCTGATGAAGATAAAGGTGCGACAACGATGGTAGAAGATGATGATTATGAAGAACCGCTTTATAATGAAATTAGGGAATTTGTTATTACCCAAGGTAAAGCTAGTGCGTCACTTTTACAAAGAAGATTTAGACTTGGTTATAATAGGGCGGCTAGATGTATTGATTTACTTGAAGAAAGAGGAATTGTAGGACCTCCTAATGGTTCAAAACCAAGGGAAGTACTAGTAAAATTAGAGAAGAAGGATGAGTAATCTTTCTTTTTATGTCTAGTTTTGGCGAAGTTATTTTTTTATGATGGAAAAAGTGCTAAAGTAAGATTGGTGATGATATGCTAGAGATAGATATGACCTCGAGGTATGGTATTTTGTTTGTGAGGTTATTTGGTGAAGTAACTAAAAAAACAAGAAAAAAATTAAATGATGAAGCTGGGGCATTAATTAAGAAAGCCGGAATATTGAATGTTGTTTTTAATTTGGAAAATGTAAGTATGATGGATGAAAGTGGATTTAAGACAGTTGTTAAATATTATAATTTATGTAACAGAAATAATGGTAATAGCTTGATTTGTTTAAGCAAAAATCGTTTTAATTTTGATTTTACTAGATTTAATATGGTTCCTGATGAATTTTCAGCTATTAAAGTAGTCAATATATGAGGGGGAGATTATGGATGAGATAAAAGAAGTTATTTTAAATAATAGTAATTTGATATATAGTATTGCAAGTAAATTTAAAGGTCATGATATTGATGATTTATTTCAAGTGGGATGTATCGGGATGATTGAAGCTTATAGGAATTTTGATAAGAGTAAGAATGTAAAATTTACGACTTATGCTTATCCTTTTATTTTAGGTAAAATTTCGGAATATGTAAGAGAAAATCATAATGTGCGTGTTAGTAAGGACGTGCAGAGAATGAAAAAGAAAATTTTAAAGGTAAGGGAGGCTTTGACTCAAGAGTTAATGAGGGAACCTTCCAATATTGAAATTAGTGATTATTTAGATATTCCACTTAAGAATTTAGAGCGAATTATGAGTTATGGTTTAGATGGGGTTAGTTTGGATGAGGTTTATTTGGATGATTTATCACTTTATGATGTAATAGGTGATAAAGTGATAGATTATAACACTTTAACTTTTTTAAAAGATGAAATAAATAAATTAAAGGAACCTGAACGTTCAATTATGATTAAAAGATATTTTGAAGATAGGACACAATGCGATACAGCTTTTGATTTGGGGTTGAGTCAGGTTGAGGTATCTAGAAAAGAAAAGAAGGTTTTGGTTAAGCTTCGTCAGATATAATTGACAATCATAATTCATTACACTATAATTAATAATAGGTGATGGTATGAAAAAAGGTTTTACTTTGGCTGAATTACTCGGAGTTATTGTTATTTTAGGTCTTATTGCGATGATTGCGATTCCAACTATTAATAGTGCTATAAATTCATCAAGGGATAAGGCTTATGATGAACAGATTAGAACTATTGAAGAAGCTTCGAGAACATATATATCTAAAAACTCATTAAAATTGCCAAATATGACTGAAGGAAGTACGTGCTGTTTAAGAGTTGAAACGTTACAGGAAGCGGGTTTACTTAAAGCTGATGATATTAAAAATCCAAAGTATGTTAAGGACAGTACGGATACTGATGAGAGATTTGAAAATTTTAATGGTTCAGTAATCATTACCTTTACTAAAAATAAATACAATTATGAGTATGTAAATGATAATACATGCACTCCTTGTTAGGGTGCATTTTTTGTATAGAAAAAAACTTTTGATTCATAATAGTTTTAGGAGGAAATTATATGAAACAAAGTTATCAAGATATTGTTAGTAAAAATAGTCCAAAAGAAAATGTTTTAATGAATGCCGTTGTAGCTTTTATTTCTGGTGGTTTAATGGGGATAATAGCCCAGTTTTTAATTGATGGCTATAGTGCGTGGCTTGATATTTCAACTAAAGAAGCGACAAGCATTATGCTTGTTACATTAATATTTTTGAGTTGTTTGTTTACTTCTTTAGGTTTTTTTGATAAATGGGTTAATTTTTGTAAATGCGGACTTATTATTCCAATTACAGGATTTGCTCATGCAACAATGAGCGCAGCTTTGGAGTATAGAAAAGAAGGCTTAGTTACGGGTATTGGTATGAATATGCTTAAACTTTCTGGAGCTGTTATTATTTTTGGCGTTGTAAGCAGTTTTGTATTTAGTTTAATTAGGATGGTGGTGGGACTTATATGACATTTAAGTTTAATAATGTTTATATAAATGCATCATCTACGGTAACGGGTCCTTATGAAAGCAATGGTCCTATTGGAAAGTATTTTGATTTGTGTCACGGAGATTTATATTTTGGAAATAGGAATTGGGAGGAAGCTGAGGAGTATTTAATTAAAGAAAGTTTTAGTATTTTAGAAAAAAAATGTGGAGTTAATTTAAAAGATATAGATCTTTTTATTGGTGGTGATTTATTAAATCAAATTGCTCCTTCTAATTATGCGATGAGTAATTTTGATAAGAGTTTTATTGGAATTTATGCGGCATGTGCGACATCAACTTTAGGACTTATTTTAGGAGGAAGTTTGATTGAAGGTGGTTTTGCGAAAAAAATATTAACATTTACGTCATCACATAATATGGCTGCTGAAAAACAATATCGTTATCCGACAGAATATGGAGGTCCAAAACCAAAGACAGTGACGTTTACAGCTACGGGAGCGGCTTCATGTTTACTTACTTCAAGTGGTAATATTAAACTTGAAAGCGGAACAATTGGTACATCTGTCGATTCTACGGTAAAAGATGTTTTTAATATGGGGGCTGTAATGGCTAAGGCGGCAGCTGATACGATAGTTAGACATTTGAAGGATACTGGACGAGATATTGATTATTATGATTTGATTTTAACAGGTGATTTGGGAGTATATGGTAAGAAAATTTTAAAGGAGTATATGAATATGGAATATGGAATAAAACTAAAAAAATATAACGATACTGGAGTAATGCTTTATGATAGAAAAGAGCAGCCAGTTTATGCGGGAGCTTCTGGGCCTGTTTGTGCACCGCTTGTTACTTATAGTTATATATTTGATGAGATGCGTAAGGGAAAATATAAAAAAGTACTTTTGGCGGCAACTGGGGCACTTATGAGTCCTACAATGGTTAATCATAAGCTTTCTATTCCAGCTATTTGTCATGCGGTTAGTTTGGAGGCTACTATATGATATATTTAAATGCTTTTATTTTTGCTGGATTAGTATGTGCTTTGGGACAAATTATTTTAGATACAACTAAATTGACACCTGGTCATATTACGGTTATATTTGTGGTTGTTGGAGCTTTTTTGGATATTTTTAATATATATGATAGGCTTGTTTTGTGGGCAGGTGGTGGTGCACTTGTACCAATTACAAGTTTTGGTCATAATTTAATTCATGGGGCAATTCATGGATATAATACTGAGGGTGTTTTAGGACTTTTTAGTGGAACTTTAGATTTAACAGCAGCTGGTATTAGTGCGGCTATTATATTTGCTTTCTTTTTGTCACTTGTTTTTGAACCTAAAGATTAAACTTCTAGTGTTTACTAGATGTTTTTTATTGACAAACCTTTGTTCGTTTAGTAGAATGGTTATAGCAAATATAAGTATTGACATTGATGATATAATAGTTTTGGATGTGATTAAAATGTTTGTTGTTGGTTATAAAGCTTTTAATAAAGATTTGACTAATAGATATGGTGATAAATTTGAGGTTGGAAAGGTTTATCATGCAGATGGTGAAATTAAGTGGGGAAATAATGGCAATGGCTTTCATTTATGTACATATTTAGAGGATTGTTTTAGATATGTAGATCCTAATATTTCATTAATAACTGAGGTAATTGGTTTTGGTAAGATAAAAAAATATGATGATGATTATTATGGATATTATGATATGTATGTGTGTGAAAATTTGAGGGTTGTTAGGGTGATTTCTAGAGAAGAAATTATTAGTATGATGCTTAATACGTATGATGATAGAAAAGATAGATTTATTAGGGATTTTAATTTAACTTTAGATGAGTTAAAATTGTTTGAAGGAGTGGATGAATATGGATCAAATTATAGTGAAAGGTGCGAGGGAAAACAATTTAAAAAATATTAATATTACTTTGCCTAAGAATAAGTTAATTGTTATGACGGGAGTTTCTGGGAGTGGTAAAAGTAGTTTAGCTTTTGATACGATTTATGCGGAAGGGCAAAGAAGATATATTGAAAGTTTAAGTGCTTATGCAAGGCAGTTTTTAGGTGGGTCTGAGAAACCCGATGTCGATAGTATTGACGGTCTTTCACCGGCGATTAGTATTGATCAGAAAACGACTAATAAAAATCCGCGTAGTACGGTTGGAACAGTTACGGAAATTTATGATTATTTAAGGCTTTTATTCGCGCGTATTGGAGTACCATATTGCCCTAAACATCATATTCCAATTAGTAGTCAAAGTATTGAAGAGATGTGTAATGATGTGATGAAGCTTCCTGAGAGAACAAAAATTAGAGTTTTAGGACCAGCTGTTTCTTTAGAAAAAGGGACGCATAAGGATTTACTTTTAAATTTAAGAAAAGATGGGTATGTAAGAGTTATTATTGATGATAATGAATATGATTTATCTGAGGATATTGAGCTTGATAAGAATAAGAAACATACAATTGAAGTTATTGTTGATAGACTAGTTATTAAACCGGATATTAGAAGTAGGCTTTATGAGAGTATGGAGGTTGCTTCAAAACTTGGACATGGTAAGTTATTAATAGATGTTATAGGCGGGGAAAAGATGCTTATGAGTGAAACTTATGCTTGTCCTTATTGTGATTTTTCTTTACCTGAACTTGAACCTAGGATGTTTTCATTTAATGCACCTTGGGGAGCTTGCCCAGAGTGTAAGGGGCTTGGAGTTAAGTATAAGATAGATGAGGATTTGATTATTCTAGATAAAAGTTTAAGTATTAATGAGGGGGCTATTTCGGCTATTAATACTTCTGATGAGAGCAATATTACTTATACTAATTTGGAAACAGCGTGCAGGCATCACTCTATTGATATGGATAAACCGGTTCGTGATTTATCTAGAGATGAGCTTGATATTGTTTTATATGGTTCACCTGATTTGCTTACTTTTAATTATGTTTCTAAAAGTGGTAATAAGAGAACGACTAAAGGTTATTTTGAGGGTATTATTACTAATTTAGAAAGACGTTATATGGAAACTAAGAGTACTTGGATTAGGGCGTGGATAGAAAATTATATGACGGAGCTTAAGTGTCCAAAATGTCATGGAGCAAGGCTTAATGATGATGTTTTAGCTGTTTTAGTTGGTGGCAAGAATATTTATGAAGTGACACAATTTAGTATTAAGGATTTATATTCATTTTTAAGTGATTTGAGGCTTACTAAAGAACAAAAGGAAATATCTGAGCTTATTATTAAGGAAATTAGTTCTAGGCTTTCATTTTTGATTAATGTTGGACTTGAGTATTTAACTTTAGATAGAGAGGCGAAGACTTTATCTGGTGGTGAGGCTCAAAGAATTAGATTAGCTACACAAATTGGTTCACAGCTTACGGGTGTTTTATATGTTTTAGATGAACCTAGCATTGGTCTTCATCAAAGGGATAATCAAAGATTAATTAATTCTCTTTTGAAGATGCGTGATTTGGGTAATACACTTATTGTGGTTGAGCACGATACTGATACAATGCTTGAGGCGGATTATTTAGTAGATATTGGTCCGGCTGCTGGTGTTCATGGTGGTGAGGTTGTAGCTGCAGGTACACCTAAAGAGGTTATGGCTAATCCAAACAGTTTGACTGGTAAGTATTTGACTGGTGAGATGAAAATTGAGGTTCCTTCAAAAAGAAGGAAGGGAAATAAGAAATATTTAGAAATAGTGGGAACTAAAGAGAATAATTTAAAAAATATTAAGGTTAAGTTTCCACTTGGTAAGTTTATTTGTGTGACTGGGGTATCTGGAAGTGGTAAAAGTACTTTAGTTAATGAGATTTTATACAAGGTTGTTTCTAATAATTTGTATAAGTCTAAGGAAAAACCTGGGGCTTATAAATCAGTTAAAGGTCTTGAGAATATTGATAAGGTTATAGATATTTCTCAAGCACCGATTGGAAGAACACCTCGTAGTAATCCGGCTACTTATACATCTGTTTTTGATGATATTCGTGATGTTTTTGCAGAAACTAAAGAGGCAAAAATGAGAGGTTATGATAAAGGAAGATTTTCATTTAATGTTAAAGGCGGAAGATGTGAAGCGTGCTGGGGTGATGGTGTTAAGAAAATCGAGATGCATTTTTTACCTGATGTTTATGTACCTTGTGAGGTTTGTCATGGAACACGTTATAATAGCGAAACTTTACAGATTAAATACAAGGGTAAGAATATTTATGAAGTTTTAGAGATGACAGTTGAAGAGGCTTTAAAGTTTTTTGAAAATGTTACAAAAATTAAGAATAAATTACAAATGCTTTCTGATGTTGGACTTTCTTATATAAAACTTGGTCAAAGTGCACCAACACTGTCTGGTGGTGAGGCAGCTAGAATTAAGCTTGCAAAAGAGCTGCAAAAAAAGCCTACAGGCAAGAGTTTGTTTATTTTAGATGAACCAACTACTGGGCTTCATTCTGATGATATTAAGAAGTTACTTGTTATTTTAAATAGGATAGTTGATAATGGAGATACAGTTTTGGTTATTGAACACAATTTAGATGTTATTAAGCAAGCTGATTATATTATTGATTTGGGTCCAGAAGGCGGCGATGGTGGCGGCGAGATTGTTGTTACTGGAACACCTGAGGAAGTTGTTTTATGTGAGAAAAGTTATACTGGTAAGTTTTTAAAACCTTATTTGACTATAGATTAATTTCTATAGTTTTTTTGTTTTTTAAAGGAAAATTTCTAAAAAAATCGTATGTTTATATATAGAGGTGAAAATTATGAATTACTATGATGAAATAAAAGGTGTTTTAGTAAAAAATGAGGTTTATAAAAAAGTAAAAGATTATTCAAAAAACAGAAGTGATTTAAATGCTTACTTTGAAGTGGGCAGATTAATAGTGGAAGCTCAAGGTGGTGAGGCAAGGGCCAAATATGGAAATAAGTTAATCAAAGAATATTCTATTAGATTAACTGAGGAGCTTGGTAAGGGGTATACTGAGAGAAATTTACGTAATATGCGGAATTTTTATATTAAATTTAGGAAATGGTACGCAGTGCGTACCGAATTAACTTGGACGCATTATCGTGTAATGTTATCATTAACAGATTTTAAAGAAATTGAATATTATATGAATATTGCAGTGATACAAAACCTTTCATATAGAGAACTTAGAGAAAGAATAAAGTCGAAAGAATATGAAAGACTTGGAAAAGATATTAATATAGAAGAGCCAAAAGTAAATACATTAATTAAAAATCCAATATTGATCAAAGTTAAAAATAAAAATGAAAGGTTAACTGAATATGCCTTACATCAATCTATTTTAGAAAATATTGATGATTTTTTAAAGGAACTTGGTATTGGTTTTACTTTTGCAGGTAGTGAAATAAAAATTCAAATAGGTGATAGATATAATTATATAGACTTCTTGTTATTTAATGTAAAATTTAATTGTTATGTAGTAATCGAACTTAAAATTACAGAAATGAAAGCTGAATATATTGGTCAAATTATGAAATATGTTAGTTATGTTGATAAGCATATTAAAGAAATGCATAATGATAAAACAGTAGGTGTAATTATTTGCAGAAAAGAAAATAAATATGTGATGGAGTATTGTACAAACCTTAATATATTTGTATCTACTTATGAAACTATATAGAAAGAAGTGATAATGTGAATTATTATAATGAAATAAAAGATACGCTGGTTAAAAATGAAGTTTATAAAAAGGTTAAAGATTATTCTAAAAATAGAAGTGATCTAAATGCTTATTTTGAAGTAGGAAGATTAATTGTAGAAGCTCAGGGCGGTGAAGCTAGAGCTAAATATGGAAATAGACTGATTAAAGAATATTCTTTAAAATTAACTGAGGAGCTTGGTAGAGGATATAATGTTACAAATTTAAAAAATATGAGGCAATTTTATTTAAGAATTAAAAAAGGTCGCACAGTGTGCGACCAATTGCAATGGAGTCATTATAGATATTTATTGCCTATTATTGATGAACAAGCTTTTGATTATTATGTTATGATTACAGAAATGTTAAATTTATCAGTAAGGGAACTTAGAGAAAGGATTAAGTCGAAAGAATATGAAAGAATTGGTAAGAATGTAAATTTAGAAAATACTAAAGTAAATACATTAATTAAGAATCCAATATTAATTAAAGTAAAAAATAAAAATGAAAGGTTAACTGAATATGCTTTACATCAATCTATTTTAGAAAATATGGAAAATTTTTTGAAAGAATTAGGTGTTGGTTTTGCTTTTATCGGTAGTGAAATAAAAATTAAAATGGGTGATAGATATAACTATATAGATTTTTTACTATTTAATGTTAAATATAATTGTTATGTAGTAATTGAACTTAAAATAACAGAAATGAAAGCTGAATATATAGGACAAGTTACTAAATATATAAATTATGTAGATAAACATATTAAAGAAATGCATAATGATAAAACAGTAGGTGTAATTATTTGCAGAAAAGAAAATAAATATGTGATGGAGTATTGTACAAACCTTAATATATTTGTATCTACTTATGAAACTATATAGAAAGAAGTGATAATGTGAATTATTATAATGAAATAAAAGATACGCTGGTTAAAAATGAAGTTTATAAAAAGGTTAAAGATTATTCTAAAAATAGAAGTGATCTAAATGCTTATTTTGAAGTAGGAAGATTAATTGTAGAAGCTCAGGGCGGTGAAACTAGAGCTAAATATGGAAATAGACTGATTAAAGAATATTCTTTAAAATTAACTAAGGAACTCGGCAAAGGATATACTTATACTAATTTGAGTAGAATGAGACAATTTTATTTACTTTCTTTAAAAGTTGCGACACTGTCGCAACAATTATATAAAATTAGTTGGAGTCATTATACTGAATTATTGAAAATTAAAAATGTAAATGAATTAAAATATTATATCTATGTTATTCAAAAGCAAAACTTATCAGTAAGAGAGCTTAGGGAAAGAATAAAGACTAATGAGTATGAAAGGTTAGGGAGTAAAACAAAGTTAGAAGAGCCAAAAGTAAATACATTAATTAAAAATCCAATATTGCTCAAAATTAAAAATAAAAATGATAAATTAACAGAATATGCTTTACACCAATCTATTTTAGAAAATATGGATGTTTTTTTAAAAGAATTAGGTGTTGGTTTTACTTATGTAGGCAATGAAGTAAAGATTAACATAGGAACTAGTTTTCATTATATTGATTTTTTACTTTTTAACGTGAAATTTAATTGTTATGTTGTAGTAGAACTTAAGATAACTGAATTTAAAGCTGAATATATTGGACAGGTTATGAAATATATAAATTATGTTGATAAAAATATTAAAGAGTGTTTTAATGATAAAACGGTTGGTGTGATTATTTGCAGAAAAGAAAATAAATATGTTATGGAATACTGCACGGATAATAGGATATTTACTACTACATATGAAACTATATAGAAAGAAGTGATAATGTGAATTATTATAATGAAATAAAAGATACGCTGGTTAAAAATGAAGTTTATAAAAAGATTAAAGATTATTCTAAAAATAGAAGTGATCTTAATACCTATTTTGAAGTAGGAAGATTAATTGTAGAAGCTCAGGGCGGTGAAGCTAGAGCTAAATATGGAAATAAACTGATTAAAGAATATTCAGCAAAATTAACTATGGAACTTGGTAAAGGATATGGTGTATCTAATTTAAAGAGAATGAGGCAGTTTTATTTATTGTTTGAAAAAGGTGCCTCACTGCGGCACCTTTTTGGAAATCTTACTTGGACTCACTATAAATATTTATTACCTTTAAATGATAACAAGAAAATATCTTATTATATGAATATTGCAATATCTGAAAATTTATCATACCGTGAGTTAAGAGAAAAAATAAAAATTAACGAGTATGAAAGGTTAGAAAATAAAATAGAGTTAGAAGAGCCAAAAGTAAATACATTAATTAAAAATCCAATATTAATTAAAGTAAAAAATAAAAATGAAAAGTTAAGTGAGTATGCACTGCACCAATCTATATTAGAAAATATGGGAGATTTTTTGAAAGAGCTTGGCATTGGATTTTTATATGCAGGTAGTGAAGTAAAGATTAACATAGGAACTAGTTTTCATTATATTGATTTTTTACTTTTTAACGTGAAATTTAATTGTTATGTTGTAGTAGAACTTAAGATAACTGAATTTAAAGCTGAATATATTGGACAGGTTATGAAATATATAAATTATGTTGATAAAAATATTAAAGAGTGTTTTAATGATAAAACGGTTGGTGTGATTATTTGCAGAAAAGAAAATAAATATGTTATGGAATACTGCACGGATAATAGGATATTTACTACTACATATGAAACTATATAGAAAGATTTATCTTTTGCTAAAAATATAAAGAAATAAGGAACTGGAAGAAATTACTAAGAGTGTAAATAATAGAATATATATTTCTATACCCAAGTTATTTATTAAATTGATAAGAATGTCATTTACTGATGTTCCAAAAAATTGAATGTTAAAAATAGCTACATTATCTACATAATTTGAAAAATTAAACGGATCTAAAAATGTATTTAAAAAAATATAATTGGATCCATTTTTTATTAAGGAATTGGCTATATATGCTAGAAAAATTTGAATAAACATTAATAAAATGTTTTTAAAGGAAAATTTAGCTTTATAGTTTTTGGTTATAAATGCTCCAGATATTAATAAAAAGAAGTGATAGAGATAACAATATAAGTTATTAAAGTTGAGTATTTTTGGATTTGTAAAGAAAATGGCAGCAATAGAAAAAAATATTCCGAAGGCGCTTAAGTAATTTAATAGAAATTCTTTTTTGGTTTTTAGATAAATTATACCAATAATAGGGTATAGGTAACAAAGTTGAAGAGGTAAATCATTATTTAGATGGAAATTATTAGTGAAAATTAAAAATAAAAATTTTGATATTTCTAAGAATAATAATAGAAGTAAGATGTTTGTTAAGTTTGCTTTATTTTTTTTTAGTTTAAATCCAATTATGATAGGCAATATTATAAGAGTTAAAATGATTAATATATGGGGTATAGAAAATATTTTCATGTAATCACCATTATATGGTATGCGGCTTTTAAATAATTTTTAAATATTAATATCTAAAATATAGATGATATTTAATATTCGTCTTCAATTAAATTTTAATATAAAATGGTTTATCTATTAAAAATGTGATATTTCTAACTGTTTTATCTATGAAAAATGTGATTTAAAATTGATTTTTAATGTAAATAATGATAAAACAAAGGTAAAGTTAGTACCTCTTTATGTGGCATTTTGTATAGAAAAAGATTTTTGCAAAATTATACAGTTTTGTATAGTTATTTTTATTTAACCTTGTGTGGTTAAACGATATGCGGTTAATATTGTTAAACTTAATATAAGGTGAGGCTTGTGAAGTTAAGCGAAGCAATGTCGAAAAAATTACTGAAAATTTGTGATGAACGGAATATTTCAATAAATAAACTAGCAACTACTTGCTTACTTACACAAAGTACAGTTCAAAATATTATTGAATGTAATTCATCTAATCCAAAATTACTTACTATTGTTAGGATATGTGATGGTTTGGGTATAACTTTGGAAGAATTTTTTTCAGATGATTTATTTACTAATATAGATAGAGAAGATTAGAAGATGTTATTTATTAAATAATTTAACCTTGTAGGGTTAAGTTTTTTTAAAATATTTTTTTATAATTAATATGTAAGATTGTGGGGGTTTATATAATGAAAGAATTTATGAAGAGATATTTGTGTGGTTTTTTAATAGGTGGAATTTTATTTGGAAGTATTAGTGTGAAAGGAATGAGTGAGTTTTATAGTAATGATGTAAGTTATGATAATAAGGAAAGTGGTCTTACATCTACAAATGTAAAAAGTGCGATAGATGAACTTTATAATGTGTGTAAATAGAAAGGACATATATTATGAAAAGAAAATTTTATTTTAAAGAAAATTTTATTGGTTTTATTGTAGGAGCGTTTGTTTTTAGTGTTGGAGGTGTTTTGGCGGTAACTTATTTTCCAAGTTCATCTACAGTTTATGATAATTCTGATAGTGGAATGACATCAACAAATGTTCAAGATGCTGTGGATGAATTATATGAGGTTTGTTCTGCAAAACCTGCAGGAGAACAAATAATAGAAGATGCAGGATTAATAAAAGATCTTTATGAATGTAGATATTTTTTTACAGGGGCAAATCCTAATAATTATATAACATTTAATAATGAAATGGCTGGATGGAGAATTATGTCTGTAGAATGTGATGGTACTATAAAAATTATAAAAAATGAAACGATTGGGAAAGCAGCTTGGAGCTCATTATTAAATACTTGGCAGAATGCATCACTTAATACAAAGTTAAACAGAGATTATTATAATGGACTAAATTCTATAGCGCAAAACCAAATTGTCCAACATAATTGGAGTATAGGTTTAGTAACTTATGAAAATAATGATTTGGCAAATCAAATATATAACGAAAATAGTGAGCAATGGACTGGTAAAATTGCGTTGCCAACTGTTAGTGAGTATATAAGAAGTAATAGTGATCAAAGTAGCTGTGGAACTTTTAGTAAAATAAATGATAATACAAGAACATGTCAAGATAGCAGTTGGATGGTTATAAATAAACAATGGTGGACTTTATCAAAAGGTAATATTACTGATAGAGCTGTATATATAGTTAGTAATAATGGTGCTATATCTAGTATGGATGCTAGTTATTATAATGCTTATGTAGGTTATGAAGGAAGGCCGTCTTTCTATTTATCTGCAGATATTAAAATAATCGGTGGTGATGGTTCGCAAAGTAATCCATATATGATAGAGTAGATTGTATTTTAAATAATGATGTTAATGTTTGTTTTAATAAAGGAATAAAAAGCAGAGTTGCTTCCAAAAAATGAAATAAAATTATTGACAAACATATAATGAAATGATATATTATTTATGCATTTAATTTTAGGTTTACTTTTTAGTAAATCTTTAATTAAGGAGAAAAATGAAACACCTGGGTATGTGTAATGGAAGGAGGTTAATTTATGCCAACTATTAATCAACTTGTTAGAAAAAGAAGAGGTTCTAAAACAAAGAAAAGTAAATCACCCATGTTAAATATTGGATATAACAGCAAAGATAAAAAAGAAACAGTAAGTAATTCTCCACAAAAACGTGGTGTATGTACTCGTGTTGGAACTAAAACACCAAAGAAACCGAACTCAGCTTTAAGAAAATATGCGCGTGTTAGACTTTCAAACGGAAGAGAAGTAGATACTTATATTCCAGGAGAAGGACATAACTTACAAGAACACAGTGTTGTACTTGTTCGTGGTGGACGTGTTAAAGACTTAATCGGTGTTCGTTATCACATTATTCGTGGTACTATGGATACTGCTGGAGTTGATGCAAGAAGACAAGGCCGTTCTAAATACGGTGCTAAAAAACCAAAAAGTAAATAGTTTTTAAAATATAATTGGAAGGAGGATTATTATGCGTAAAAGAAGAGCTGAAAAAAGAGATGTTTTACCAGATCCAATTTACAAATCTAAAGTTGTTACTAAGTTAATCAATCAAATTATGTTAGATGGTAAAAAAGGAACTGCACAAACAATTCTTTATGATGCGTTTGATATGGTTAAAGAAAAAACTGGCGCTGAACCAACAGAAGTATTTAATAAAGCTTTAGAAAATATCAAACCAGCTTTAGAAGTCAAAACAAGAAGAGTAGGCGGAGCAAATTATCCAGTACCTATTGAAGTTAGACCTGATAGAGCTCAAGCTTTAGGATTACGTTGGCTTGTTAATTATGCTAGATTAAGAGGCGGACATTCTATGGCTGAAAATTTAGCTAATGAAATAATTGATGCTTCTAACGGTGTAGGAGCTGCAGTTAAAAAACGTGAGGAAACTCATAGAATGGCAGAAGCTAATAAAGCATTTGCTCATTATAGATGGTAAGAAAGGAAATAAAATATGGCTCGTGAATATAGTTTAGAAAAAACTCGTAATATTGGAATCATGGCCCACATTGATGCAGGTAAAACTACATGTACTGAAAGAATTTTATTCCATACTCATAAGATTCACAAAATTGGTGAAACTCACGATGGTGAATCACAAATGGACTGGATGGAACAAGAACAAGAACGTGGTATTACTATTACATCAGCTGCAACAACTGCATATTGGAATGGCTATAGATTAAATATTATCGACACTCCAGGACACGTTGACTTTACTGTTGAAGTTCAAAGAAGTTTACGTGTACTAGATGGTGCAGTTGCTTTAATTGACGCCCAAGCAGGTGTTGAACCACAAACTGAAACAGTTTGGAGACAAGCAACTGAATATAATGTTCCTAGAATGATTTTTGCCAACAAAATGGATAAAATGGGAGCAGATTTTGAATTTAGTTTAAAAAGTATTGATGAGCGTTTAGGTGTTAATGCTAAACCAATTGAATGGCCTATTGGAGCTGAAAGTGATTTCAATGGTGTAATTGATTTAGTTACTAAAACTGCTTATAAATATGATGGTAAACCAGAAGAAAATCCAGAAATCATTGATATTCCTGCTGACTTAGTAGATGTAGTTGAAGAAAAACGTAATGACTTAATCGAAGCGGTTGCTGAATTTGACGATGATTTAATGAATAAATATTTAGAAGGTGAAGAAGTTTCAGTAGATGAAATTAAAGCAGCTATTAGAAAAGGAACTTTAGCTGTTAAATTCTTCCCAGTTATGTGTGGTACAGCACTTGGAAATAAAGGTATTAAATTATTACTTGATGCGGTTGTTGATTATTTACCAGCACCTACTGATGTAGAAGCTATCGAAGGTGTTGATATGAATGGTAATGAGATCAAAAGAGCACCTAGTGATAAAGAGCCTTTCTCAGCTTTAGCATTTAAAGTTATGACTGATCCATTTGTTGGACGTTTAACTTTCGTTAGAGTATATTCTGGTCATTTATCTAATGGTTCATATGTACTTAATTCAAATAAAGATAAAAAGGAAAGAGTAGGACGTATCTTACAGATGCATGCGAACCACAGACAAGAAATTACAGATATTTATACTGGTGATATTGCAGCAGTTGTCGGACTTAAGAACACAACTACTGGAGATACTTTATGTGATGAAAAACATGCTTGTATTTTAGCTCCTATGGAATTTCCTGAACCAGTTATTGAACTTGCTGTTGAACCAAAATCTAAAGATGACCAAGATAAGATGGCTTTAGCTTTACAAAAATTATCTGAAGAAGATCCAACATTTAGAGCTACTACTGATCATGAAACTGGTCAAACAATTATAGCCGGTGTTGGTGAGTTACACCTAGATATTATAATTGACAGAATGAAAAGAGAATTCGGCGTTGAAGCTAATGTTGGTAACCCACAAGTTGCTTATAGAGAAACTATTAAACAAAAAGGTGACTGTGAAGGAAAATATATCAAACAATCAGGTGGACGTGGACAATATGGACATGTTTGGGTTGAATTTGAACCAAATCCTGGTAAAGGTTATGAATTTGTCGACGCTATTGTTGGTGGTGTAGTTCCAAGAGAATACATCCCAGTAGTAGATAAAGGACTTCAAGAAGCTATGGAATCTGGCATATTAGCAGGATTCCCAGTAATCGATGTAAAAGCTACTTTACACGATGGTTCATATCATGATGTTGACTCATCAGAAATGGCCTTTAAAGTTGCAGCATCACTAGCTTTAAAAGAAGCTAAAAATAAATGTAACCCTGTTATTTTAGAGCCAATCATGAGCGTTGAGGTAACTGTTCCAGATGAATTTTTAGGAACTGTTATGGGTGACATCACGGCTAGACGTGGTAGACCAATGGGTCAAAGATCACGTGGTAATGCATTAAGTATTGATGCGATGGTACCACTTTCAGAAATGTTTGGTTATGTAACAAGTTTACGTTCTAATACACAAGGTAGGGGAAACTTTTCAATGAAGTTTGATCATTATGAAGAAGTACCTAAAAATATCGCTGAAGATATTATCAAAAAAAATGGCGGAAACTAAATTAAAACAGTTGAAATTTTAGTTTAGTCATGTTAAAATGTTTAATGAAATAAGAAAAAGGAGGAAATTAAAATGGCAAAAGAAAAATTTGACCGTTCTAAACCACATGTTAATATTGGTACTATTGGACACGTTGACCATGGTAAAACAACATTAACTGCGGCTATTACAAAATATTTATCAGATCAAAATCCAAAATGGGCTAAATTCGAAGCTTATGCTGATATCGATAAAGCTCCAGAAGAAAGAGAAAGAGGTATTACTATTAATACTGCTCATATTGAATATGAGACAGCTAATAGACACTATGCTCACGTTGACTGCCCAGGCCACGCTGACTATGTTAAAAACATGATCACTGGTGCTGCTCAAATGGATGGTGCTATCTTAGTTATTGCGGCTACTGATGGACCTATGGCACAAACTCGTGAACACATCTTACTATCTCGTCAAGTTGGAGTACCTCGTATGGTTGTATTCTTAAACAAATGCGATATGGTAGATGATGAAGAATTATTAGACTTAGTTGAAATGGAAGTTCGTGAACTATTAACTGAATATGGTTATGATGGCGACAATACTCCAATCATCAGAGGTTCTGCTTTAAAAGCTTTAGAAGGAGACGCTAATTATGAAGCTAAAATTGGTGAATTAATGGATGCTGTTGATTCATGGATTGAAACTCCAGTTCGTGATAATGACAAACCATTCTTAATGCCAATTGAAGATGTATTCACTATCACTGGACGTGGTACAGTTGTTACTGGACGTGTTGAACGTGGTGAATTAAAATTAAATGAAGAAGTTGAAATCGTTGGTCTTAAACCTACTAAGAAAACAGTTGTTACTGGTATCGAAATGTTTAGAAAACAATTAGACTTCACTGAAGCTGGAGATAATACTGGTTTATTACTTCGTGGTGTTTCACGTGACGAAGTTGAAAGAGGACAAGTTATTGCTAAACCAGGATCAGTTACTCCACATACTAAGTTCAAAGCTCAAGTTTATGTACTTAGTAAAGAAGAAGGTGGAAGACATACTCCATTCTTCAGTAACTACCGTCCACAATTCTACTTCCGTACAACTGATGTAACTGGTGTTATTGAACTACCTGAAGGTGTTGAAATGGTAATGCCTGGTGACAATGTTGAAATGACAGTAGAATTAATCGCACCAATCGCTATTGAAAATGGTACTAAATTCTCTATCCGTGAAGGTGGTAGAACAGTTGGTGCTGGTAACGTTTCAGAAGTTATCGAATAATAAATGTTTATTAAAATCAGAGATTTGTTCTCTGGTTTTTTCTTGCTTTATTTTTGTTTTTATTGTATATTTATAATAGGGAGGAATAATGATGAGTAAAAAGGGACTTAATAAAGAAGTTAAAAATTATGAGAGAAATGTAACAATTGTTTTAGTTGTTTTAACGGCTATTAGTTTAATAATTGATTTTATTGCATATACTGGTATGGTGTATAGTGATAAAGTAATGTATGAAACTAATACTTTAAGGACTGTAATGAATAGTGGTTTATTTATGTTTTTAATATGGGTAGATAATATTGCTATTTATATAACTAATTTATTTTATTTTGCTGGTATTATAGATTCTAAACGTGATATGATTGTTAAAATTGCTTTTATGATTTTCTCTGTTCTTTCAACAATTTTGATCAATCTTCAAATTGTTAATTTAATAGCTGATTTATTTGGAATATTTTAAAAGATAATATGTTAAAGAAGTGTGGCGTAAATATAAAGTGTTATTTTAAATTTGCGTTATTATATTATTATTTTCTGATTGATAGAAGAAATTTTTATGTTACAATAAGCTATATTTGATATTTGTCACTTGTGAATTTTTACAAGTGCTTTTAATATTGGCTATTTTATTGACTTTTATCTTTAAAACCAATATAATTTTAGATAGTGAAAGGGTGTTTATTATGTTACAAAAACCAAAAGGAACTTATGATATATATGGTGATAAGGCTTTAATTTATCTTTATTTTAGAAAACTAGTGGAAGCTTTAATGGATAAGTATAATGCGAAATTTGTAGAAACTCCTATATTTGAAACTGGCGAACTTTTTCATAGAGGAGTAGGAGAAACTACGGATATTGTTAGTAAAGAAACTTACGATTTTAAAGATAGAGGAGATAGAAATTTAACTTTAAGGCCAGAAGGAACTGCGGGTGTTGTTAGATGTTTTATTGAAAACAAGTTATATGCGGAAAATTTACCTTTAAAGGCTTGGTATTTAGGACCAATGTTTAGATACGAAAGACCACAAGCTGGTAGACATAGAGAGTTTTATCAATTTGGTTTTGAAGCTTTTGGATCTAGCGATCCTATGATGGATGCGGAAGTTATTGGGATTGTCTATAATTTATTTAAAATTCTCGGTTTAAAAGGCATAAGTGTGAATATAAATACTTTAGGGGATAAGGAGTCTAGAGAAAATTATAGAAAAGCTTTGCTTGATTATTTTAAGCCTTATTTAAATGATTTGTGTGATGATTGCAGAAGAAGATATGAAAAGAATCCACTTCGCATTTTAGATTGTAAGGTGGATAGTGAAAAAGATATGATGAAAGATGCTCCAAAAATGGTGGATTATTTGAATGAAGAAAGTAAAGAACATTTTGATAAAGTTTTAAAATATTTATCTGATATGAATATTAGTTATAAGGTAAATTCTAATATTGTTAGAGGCCTTGATTATTATACGCATACAGTTTTTGAGGTTCAAGCTGATATAGATGGTTTTGGAGCCCAAAATACTTTGGCAGCAGGTGGAAGGTATGATCATTTAGTAGAGTTTATTGGTGGCCCTAGCACGCCTGGTGTTGGCTTTGCTTTAGGTTTAGAGAGATTATTTTTGGCTTTGGAAAAAGAAAATATTGATATTAAAGAAATAGTTAACCCTGATGTTTATATTTTTAGTGTGGGTGATGAATTTAAAGGGAATGTTTTAAGTTTAGCTAATGATTTAAGAATGGCTGGGTTTAATGTAGAGATTGATTATAATAGTAAAAGCTTTAAAAGTAATTTTAAAAAAGCTGATAATCTTTTAGTACATTTTATTATAATTATTGGTGAAGAGGAAGTTAATAGTAAAATTTTGACTGTTAAAAATAATAAAACTAAAGAGGAATATAAAGTTAAATTAAACGAGATAATTGAATTTTTAGATGAAAAATTAGGTGATGAAGATGAAAATTAGCAATACTAGTTTGAATAAAAAAAATGTTGGTGATATTGTTACTCTTTATGGTTGGGTTAATAAAAAAAGAGATTTAGGTGGTCTTATTTTTATTGATTTAAGAGATAGAAGTGGTATTATACAGTTAGTTATTAATCCGGAAAGTAAAATATATGAGCTTGCTTCAACTTTAAAAAATGAGTATGTTATTAAGGTTAGTGGTGAGGTTGTTTTAAGAAAAGAGGCAAATAAAAATCTAAAAACAGGTGAAATTGAAATCGAAGTAAATAATATGAATATTTTAAATAAATCTTGGGATTTACCATTTGATTTAAATAATATGACGGCTTTAGAAGATACGAGATTAAAATATCGTTATTTGGATTTAAGAAGAGAAGAGTTAAAAAATAATTTAATTGTAAGACATAAAGTTCTACAAAGTGTAAGAAGTTATTTAAATTCTTTAGATTTTTTAGAGATTGAAACACCAATTCTTTGTAAGTCAACGCCAGAAGGAGCTAGAGATTATTTGGTACCATCTAGAGTAAATAAAGGTTGTTTTTATGCTTTACCACAGTCCCCACAACTTTTTAAACAAATTTTGATGATGGGTGGTTTAGAAAAATATTATCAAATTGCCAGATGTTTTAGAGATGAGGATTTAAGAGCAGATAGACAGCCAGAATTTACGCAAATAGATATGGAAATGAGTTTTTTATCGCAAGATGAGATTATGAGTATTACTGAGGGATTACTTTATAATGTTTTTAAAGATGTGAAAGGAATAGAAATTGATTTACCAATTAATCGAATGACTTATGATGAAGCAATTAATTTATATGGTTCTGATAAACCTGATTTAAGATTTGAAAATAAAATTTATGATATTACTTTGGATTTTAAGGAAAGTGATTTTAGTTTATTTAATAATATTATTAATGAAGGTGGAATTATTAATGCTTTAGTTTTTAATGCAGCGGATAAGTATTCTAGGAAAGATATTGATAAGTTAGGTGAGTATGTAAAAATTTATGGGGCTAAGGCACTTGCTTTTCTTAAATATAATGGGAATTTTTCAGGAAGTATTTCGAAGTTTGTGAATGAGAAAATTGGTGATAGTTTAATTAAAAAATTAGCTTTAAAAGATAATGATTTAATTTTAATTATTGCTGGTGATAGAAAAATGGTTAAGACTTCTTTAGGTGCTTTAAGGTGTAAAATGGCTAAAGATTTGAATTTAATTGATAAAGATAAATTTGCTTTTACTTGGGTTACGGATTTTCCGATGTTTGAATATAGCAGTGATGAGAAAAGATATATTGCTTGTCATCATCCGTTTACTTTACCAAAGAATATTAATAGTTTATCTGATAAAGAAAATGCGAAGGCTTATGCTTATGATATTGTTATAAATGGTTATGAAGCTGGAGGCGGAAGTCTTAGAATTTATGATCCTGATATGCAGGAAAAAGTTTTAGAAGAACTTGGGTTTAGTAAGGAAAGTGCTATGGCACAATTTGGATTTTTAATTAATGCTTTGAATTTTGGATGTCCACCTCATGGAGGGCTTGCTTTAGGCTTAGAGAGATTAGTTATGATTTTATGTGGTACAGAAAATATTCGTGATGTTATTGCTTTTCCTAAGACGACTAGTGCTTCTTGTTTGATGAGTGATGCACCTAGTGAGGTTTCTTTAAAACAATTAGATGAGTTACATATAAAACTTAGTGAATAGGTGCTTTGAGATAGGGTGATTATATGCGTGATTATTTGATATATGAAATGCTTAGTGATAAACTTTGTATTCAAGATGAAGCTTTAAGAAAATTAATATGGGTTTTAGATAAAAATTTTAATTTTGGTGATGATTTTAAACAGAATATTTTGCTTGTTGGAAAAAGAGGAAGCGGTAAAACAACAATGCTTAAGAAAGTTGCTGAAGTAATGGAAATTCCAGTTGGTGAAGTTTATAATATGTTTATACCTGGTGGTTTTAATGTGGATTTATTTATAAATGGAATATATCAAATGACAGAGTGTTGTAATGATAATCACGGTATTTTACTTTTGCACGATTTTCAAAATAGTTTTATTTATGGTGCTAGTGATAGTTTTAATGCTATGGTTTCTTCTGGAGTTATTCAGATAGGTGAAAATGATCGTTATGATATTTCTAATATTACTTTTGTTGGTGAGATAGATACTAATAATGCAACAGATTTATTTCCAAAGGATGTAGATTTTTTAGAAGAATTTAAGAATTATAGATTTATGTCACCTACACTTAATATTTTGCATGAAAATTTATCTGATGATAATACTATTTATACAGATGAAGATAATAATTTAGTAGCAAGTTTTGGACTTGAAAGATATTTGGCTAGTAAGATTAGAGAGAGGTTTTTATCTGTGCACTGTAAAAATGCTTTTGGTGAGAAAATTTATATGAATGATATGAATTTAGATGAAATATTAAATGCTTTAAAGTCACCTATTTCGGCTTTAAATTTATATCGTAATGATTTAAATAATGAATATTTTTATTCTGAAAATTTTGTTAGAAAAGTGGCATGTCAAATTATGGAAAGTGGTGAAGGGCTTCATTATGTGAGAAGAGCTGCTTCTGATACTATTTATCATGATTTTAAAGCTGATAGTAAAATTTTGAAAAAAGAGTCTTTACTTAGAGTTAATAAAAAGTAGTGGGTGATTTTATGAATACAAAAGAAGTTTATACTGAGCTTTCAAGATTACTTTGTAATCAAGATAAGGCTTTAAAAGATTTGATTTTAACTATAGTTAATAATAACAAATTAGTTAAACCTAAGAATGCTTTATTGGTGGGGCCACTTGGGAGTGGTAAGACAACGATGGTTCAAATGGTGGCTAGAATGATGAATATTCCTATGGCAGAGGTTTCAGGCTTTTGCACTTCTAATGGTTTAAATAATAAAGTTTTGTATAATGCTTTTTCAAAACTTTATGTTTTAAATGAAAATAAAGAATGTTTTGGAATAGTTTTAATTCATGATATGAGAGAATGCTTTTTATATGGTGGTTTTTCAGACTTAGAATCTTTAATTGTTTCTTCGTCATTTACTTATGAAAATCATTTTGTAGATTTGACTAAAACAATGTTTATTGGTGAAGTTGATAATAATGGTTTTGAGGATTGCTTTGTACCAAGGCCTGAGTATACGTTTGAACAGTTAGAGGAAGCAATAATGTCTTTGGATTATTCTGGTGATGAGATAAAAAAAATAATTGAAGATTTGGTTTTATTTGGTAGTGAGATAGATGATGTGGAAAATATATATACATCAAAGTATAGAGAGGCTTTAAAAAATACTTTTTTATCAGTAGAGTGTAATAGAGTTTTTAATAAAAAAATTTTTATGGATAATATGAAACTTGAAGATATTAAAAAAGCTTTAAGTTCGCCAATTTCTGAACTTAAAGTTTACTGCGATGATTTATGTGAAGAATATATGACATCGCCTAGATTTATGAATTTGTTAGCTAGTCATATAAAAGAAAGTAGAATAGGTCTTCATGATTTAGATGCGGCAGTAGCAGATGTAACAGATTATGATAATAAAAGAAAGGTAAAGGTTTATAAGGATAATTCTTTAATGAAGTTATAGATATGGAAAAGGTTCGAAAAATAGAAAGAAGTATTATTAAAAAATTTAGACCTTCTATTTGGCACAAGTTTGTAAAAGCTGTTTATGATTATGAGCTAATTAAAGAAAATGATAGGATTGCGGTATGTATAAGTGGGGGAAAAGATTCCTTTTTACTAGCTAAGTGCTTGGAAGAACTTCAGAAACATGGAAAGGTTAATTTTTCGCTTCGATATATTATTATGAATCCTGGTTATACCGATGATGTTTTAAAAAAAATAAAAGACAATTTAAATACTTTATCTATTTCTGCAGAAATTTTTGATAGCTCTATTTTTAATGTTATTTTTGATAAAAAAAATCCGTGTTATTTATGTGCGAAAATGAGAAGAGGTTATTTATATAATTACGCAAGGAAAATAGGCTGTAATAAAATAGCTTTGGGGCATCATTTCGATGATGTTTTAGAAACTATTTTAATGAATTTAATTTATAATGGAATGTATGCAGGAATGCTTCCTAAGTTAAAAAGTGATAATTTTGAAGGAATGGAATTAATTAGACCTTTATTTTTAGTTAGAGAAAATGATATTAAAGCATGGTGTGAATATAATGATTTATCATTTATAGATTGTGCATGTAATGTGACAAAGAAAAATAGTGGTAAGCGTATTTTAATGAAGAAATTAATTTGGGATTTAAAGAAATATTATATTGATGCGGATAGAAATCTTTTTAATTCTTTAAGTAATGTAAAATTGGATAAGGTTATTAAGTATTATGAAAGTGGAAAAGAAAATAATTTTTTAGATAAGTATTAATTATGATTTATTAGTTATAGGCTTTTAAATAATAAGAAAGTTTTATTTTTAAAAAGTGAAAAAAGAATGTGAAGTTTTGTAAATGGCTAGTCAAAATAATATATCTATGGTATAATTTAATTGTCTAAAAGAAGAATACCGCTATGAAAAACCTACTAAGTATAACGATTGGGAATCTAATTCGCTGGTGGTGTAGAATACTTTAATTTATTAAAGGATCCTAAAACTAGTGATGTGATGCCCACCTGGGAGATCAGGTTTTTAATTCGTTAAGGTTTCTCTTTTGGACTTTATTTGAAAAACTCTTGAATTTCAAGGGTTTTTCTTTGTTAATATGAATTATAAATACCAATAGTTAGGGTGGATAATACACAAAGATTTTTGTTATATTTTAAATCTTTTGTGTGTTTTTTACTTTAACTATAAATGTAGTTGATATTATCTTTTTTTTTATATTTTTGAGCTTTTTTTGTCATTTTTTCTTGTATTTTAAATATTATATGTTATAATAATTTGCACGACAGAAAGTGAGGGAGTGTATTTGAAAATAAGAAACTGTCTAGGGGTGGTTTGTTTATTATTAGCACTTTGTGTCAGTATATTTTTAAATGGCAGCGTGAGTTATCATAACAGTAATTTAAAAATGACAGATTCATCTTTGAGTATGGCAAAATTTGATGAGGAAAAGAGCGTACAAGATGTAGAAATTGCTCATTTTACTCGCTCAGTTATACAACATGATTTAACAGATTATTTAGCTTTTGAAAAAAGTTATTTCACTATTAATGGTCAACAGATTAGTTCTGATATAACTGTTAATTATGGTGATGCGATTGATGTTCATTTGGAATGGGCACTTCCTAATACGGTAAGGTGGACAACGGATGATGTTTTCACATATCAATTACCTGAGGGTTTTGAGTTTACAAATGTACAAAATGGACCAGTTCGAAATGAAAGTGGTCAAACTGTTGGTGTTTATACCATTAATAATAACAAAGTAACAATTCAGTATACTGATGAGGAATTTGTTAAATTAAGTAATATTGTAGGGGCATTAAATGTGTCAGGTAAAATTACGGAAAGTTCTTATAATAGTGGAGATGGAGGCGTTATTGACTTAGATATACCTGGTGTTGGAACAGTTGTTGTTAACGTTAATCCGGTTAGTGCACTTAGAATTAATAAATCAGTTACAAAAATCGATACGGATACTTATGAATTTAAAGTTGAAGTAAAATCTATAACTGACAATACAAATGTAGTAATTACTGATACAATGGGCAAATATTTAGAGCTTGTTGAAAATACTTTATCAATTAAGAATAATGGCAGCGTAATGACGGAAGGGGTTACTTTAGATGTTGAAAGTGCACCTGATTTCGTTTATGAAATTGATAAATTAAACAAAGGCGATGAGATAGTTATTACTTATCAGGCTAATGTTTTAGATGGAGGATTTATTAGTAGTTCTACTGATAATGATTTGAAAAATACAGCTAGTGTTAAAAGTGATGAACTGCCTAAAGAAATTTCAGCTAGTGCATTAGTTACTACTAAAAAGGCTAGTTTAAGTAAAAGTGGTAATTATAATATTAGTGATAATACAGTTACATGGACAATTATTATAAAACCTGGAGAAAAAGGTGTAACTTTAGAAGATAAGATTTTAGATAATCAAGAGATTACTGGTGATATTAAAGTTGAAGAAAGTGATAATAATGGTTCAACTTATTATGATTCTAAGTTAGTAATAACGGAAGATGATTTAGAAAAAGGTTATACTTTTAGTGCTGATTTATCTGGCAATAAAACTTATAGAATTACTTTTAAAACTAAAGCAACAACTGAGGTTACCGAGTTAAAGAATAAAGCTATTATTTATGTTGGAAATAGTGATTATGTAGATAAAGAGGCTACTGCTGGTATTATTCCGGGCGTAAGTATTGATAAAACTGTTTCTAGTGCTAATGATAGGGATGGCATTATTAATTGGAATACTAAAGTAACTATTCCTAATGTTGATAATATTTCTAAAAATGTTGTTTTTAAAGATGTGTTAGGCACGGGACTTACTTTAGTTGAAGATTCGGTTAAAGTAGATGGTCAAACAGTTAATGAAAAAACAGATTATAAACTTGAAATAACGGTTAATGGATTTAATATTGATTTTGGAAATATTAATCCTGGTCAATTTTTAAATATTTCTTATCAGACAAAATTTGATAATAGTAATTCTCAAAAATTTACAAATACAGCGACAGTAAGTGTCGGTGGAGAGGAAAAGTCTGATACAGCTGAGTACAATTACAATAAGAAGAGTAATTATATTCAGAAATATTTGAATAATGCGAGTGATAATTTTAATAAAACAGGTATAGCAAGATGGGAAATTAAGATTGATCAGTTACCTAATAATGTTACTAACACTTATGTTACTGATATAATGCCTGAAGGTATGGAATATGTAGAAGGTTCAGCAGAGCTTGTATTGAATTATAGCCCTTATGATACTTATAAACTTAAGCCTATTATTCAAGATGGTAAATTAGTATTTAATTTAAACGACTATATTGATAAGCTTAGTTTAGATAGTAAGGGAGCATCAATTTTCTATGATAGTAAATTAACTTATATTTTTGCTGAGCAAAAGACTTATACTAATAAGGCAAATATTACAATTAATGATGAAACTTACTCAAATGTAGAGGCTTCTATTACTGGAGCAGTTACTAATTTATTAAGTAAAACAGCTGTTTATAATACTTCAACAGCACCTTTAGTCAATTATACAATTAAAGTTAACGAAGGTGCAGCTGATATTTCACCAACTTCTAATAAACTTAGATTAGAAGATAAAATGGGAAGTGCTATTGATTTTGTCAGAGGTTCATTAAAGATTAATGGAAAAATAGCGGATAGTGATAGTTATACTTGGGATAGTGAAAATAAAGTATTAACTATTGATGTTCCAGATGAGACTTCTTTAACAATAACATATCAAGCACTTGTATCTTTAATTCCTGGCGAAGAACTTAATGAAGAAAATGCTTTTAATAGAGTTAATATATATGGATATGATAAAAATCAGACTGAATCTGAGTGGATTATTAAAGGAGAAGTTTTAGAAAGTAATGCGTCATCTTCTAGTAATTCAGCATCTTTAAGAGTTTATAAGCACAAAGAAGGAGATGCGAATACGCCGCTTGCTAATGTAAAATTTGATTTATATGAAGTGGGATTTACAGTAGAAAATGGAGTAGTTAATTTTACTGGTGAAGAAGAATTAATTAATAGTATAAGGACAGCTTCAGATGGATTTGCTAATTTCACAGGTATTAATTATGACCATATATATAAATTAGTAGAATCTGAAACGGTAAATGGTTATATATTAAATACTGTTCCATATTACTTTGTATTTCCTGGTAATGATAATATAACTTATCCAGATTATATTGACGGTGGTTATAAAATAACTAAATATGATCAACTACAAATAGGTACTGTAGAGATTGGCAATGAATATTCGCTTTTAGATATTAATATTAGTAAAGTTTGGGATGATAATGATTATTCAAAAAGACCTTCAGAAATTACTGTATATTTAAAACGTAATGGAGAGTATGTTATAGAAAATGGCCAAAAGAAATCAGTTATTTTGAGTAGCACTAATAATTGGCAGGCTTCTTTTGAAGGCTTAGCTAAATATGATGATAATCATAATCGTTATGATTATACTATAGAAGAAGCATTACCAGAGCATTATCAAGATGAATATGAAAATACTTTTACTACTGATGAGGAGAACTGGACGATTACCAATACTTTAGAAGATAGTAGTTTGACTATTAGTAAAGTGGTTAGTGGTAATGCTGGTGATCAAGAGAAAGAGTTTACATTTAAGGTTATTTTAACTGATAGAGATGGTAATGTTTTAGAAGATGAATTTTTCTATACTGGTTCTAAAGAAGGCGTTATTAAATCAGGCGGAACTGTTAAGCTAAAACATGGTGAGTCTATTACAATTAATGGTTTACCAGTAGAGGTTAATTATGAAGTTACCGAACTTGAAGCTAATAGTGATAGATATGAAACAACTTCAATCAATGATAAAGGAATTATCGATTTTGATGGAAACAAGGTAGTATTTACTAATACAAAAAATGAAGGAAGTTTAACTATTGATAAAACTGTTGGTGGTAATAGTGGAGAGACTGATAGGTACTTTAATTTTAAAGTTATATTATTGGATAAAGATGGTAATGTTTTAGAAGGTGTATATAGTTATACTGGAAGCAAAACTGGAACAATTAAATCTGGTGATATAATTAAATTAAAACATGGTGAGTTTATTACTATTACTGGGCTTCCTATAGGCGCAAGTTATAAAGTTACCGAACTTGAGGCTAATAGTGATGGTTATACTACTGAAACAACTAATGATAATGGAATAATTGATTTAGATGGAAATATTTCTTCATTTATGAATTATAAAGATGTATTTAAGAAACCTTATGAGAAATCTAATATTCCACAAACTGGTGGCAGAAATAATTCGTCTATTTATGGACTTGGAACTATAGTTTCTTTTGCCCTTGGTATTTATTTGATTAAAAAGAAAGCAAATGTTTAAAAAATTATTTATAATTTTATGTTTTGTAATTTGTCTTTGCTGTTTTAGTTTATTGGTATTAGACATTTTAGATAAAAAAGAAGGGGAGGCGTTTTATAAAAATGTGCTTCCCTCAAATAATATAATTAACATTGATGAGATGAACAGTGAATATGAAGAAACTATAGGTTATATTGAAATTTTAGATACTAATATTGCTTTTCCAATAGTGCAAGGGGAAAATAATTCTTATTATTTAAAACATTTACCTAATGGTAATAAAAATAAGATGGGTTCTATTTTTCTTGATTATAGAAACGATATGTATAATGATAAAAATACAATTATATATGGTCATAATTTTAATGATGGAACGATGTTTAGTGATCTTTTGAAATTTAAAAACAAAGATTTTTATAATACTCATTTGAATTATGTAATTTATACAAAACAAGGCATTATGAATGTTTCTATTATTGGGGGCTATTTAGCCGATGCAACTAAAAGTGAATTATTAATTGATTTTAATTTTTTGGATGAATTAACTTTTAATTTTGAGAAAATATTTGAAAATGATATAGAGATAAATGAAGATGATAAATTCATCACTTTGTGTACGTGTGATGAAAAGTCAAATTTAAGATTTATTTTGATTGGTAAAGTAGATAAAAGGAATTAGTTTTTGGCTAATTCCTTTATTTTTTCGGTATTTTTAAAATTTTTTTTAGCAATTTCATCTAGGATGTTTTCACCATATTCATTTATTAGTTTTGCACCTATTTCATCAACGATATGTCCTGCACCTTTAGGGATTGTTTGATTATATTTTTTAGATAGTTTATCTATTTCTTTAATAAATATATATCTACTGATGATGGCAGATACGGCAACAGATAGGCACTTATCTTCAGCTTTGGTGATAAAAGTTATGTTTTTTTGGACGTTTGGCGAGTTTTTCAAATAATTATAGTAGACATATTTTTCGGCAAATTGATCAACTACTATAAAGTCATAGTTTGGATATTTTTTAGTCATTTCAAGTAATGCTTTGTTGTGAAGAATGGCTTTCATGGCATTCATATTATATTTTTGATGTTTTTGATTATATTCAGTGTTAGATAAGGTCATAGTATAATATGGGATTTTTTTAATTATTTCTGGAGTAATTTTTAATATTTGTTCGTCTGTTAGTTTTTTAGAATCTTTTATTTTCAAGTTTTCTAGGAAAGGAATATTTTCTTTGGTTACATAAGAGGCGGTAACAACAATTGGGCCAAAGTAATCACCAGTTCCTACTTCGTCAGAACCAATGGTATTGGCAAAGTAGATTTTATTATTCTTTTTAGTTTCTTTTTTTTCACCGGCTATTTTCATATCAATTTTTTTTGTGGGATTTAGATTTTTTTCCATTTGTGACCAAAGGTTTGCATCAATATCGGCACTTATGCCTTGAAACACAGCTTTTCCTGATTCATAGAGTGTGACTACAGTATCAGCTTCATCGGCTTGGAAAACAGCATAAGGTGGTGTTTTTATCCTTTTTTTATCATTGAAATACTCGTTCATTTTGTCCATGGTATTTTTACTTACTTTTAAAGTTATTGTTTTTGTTTTTTCTTTTTTCATGATTTTCACCTGTAAACATTTTAACATATTTTTAATATTGCTTCAATAAAGGCTTTACTTTGTTTGCTTTAATGTAATATAATTATTGTAAAGGGGAATGAGTATGAATATTGTTGATATTTTAATTGTTATTTTTGTTTTGCTTGGAGCTTTTGTAGGAGCGAAACAAGGTTTTACGAAGGCTTTAGTTAGTTTTTTAGGCATTATTATTGTAGTAGTAATAGCTTATTTTTTGAAAAATCCTGTTAGTGAATTATTAATGAGTGTTGGACCATTTTTTAATTTTGGAGGTATTATAAAAGGTGTTACGGTTTTAAATATTGCTGTTTATGAAATTATAGCTTTTGTGTTAGTGTTTGCTATATTAATGGCTATTTTAAATGCCCTTTTATTTGCAACGGGTATTTTTGAAAAACTTTTGAAATTTACAATTGTACTTGGAGTGCCTTCTTCAATTTTTGGGGCGATTATAGGTGCTATAAAGAATTATGTTATTGCATTTTTTGTGCTTTATATTTTATCAATGCCGAACTTTGTTGATGTTACATTTGTTAAAGATTCAGAGTTTAGAGAACCTATTTTGAGAAATACACCGCTTCTTTCAAATATTGCAGGGTCGACTTTAGAGGTTTTAGATGAATTTAAGGGGATTGCAGATAAGTATACTGATAGTGAGGATACTAATGCTTATAATTTAGAAACGTTAGATGTATTTTTGAAATATAAAGTGGTGACTGTAGATACTATAGAAAAATTAGTAGAAAATGGTAAAATAAATATTAATGGAATTGAAACTGTTTTAAATAAGTATAAGGAGGATAATTATGGAAATAATTAGTGGAAATATAGATAATTTTGATAGTATTATAAGTAAGGGTGATGTTTTAGTAGATTTTTATGCAGTTTGGTGTGGCCCTTGTAAGATGCTTGCACCTGAACTTGAGGAGATTAAGGATAAGGTTCAAATTGTAAAAGTTAATATTGATGAAAATTTGGAACTTTGCAAAAGGTTTGGTGTTATGAGTGTACCAACGCTTGTTTATTTTAAGAAAGATGGAAGTTATATTATTAATATTGGTTATATGAGAAGTGAAGAGATTTTAAAATTTATAGGTAAGTAAAAAGCTATTAGGAAATGTTCTAATAGCTTTTAGTTATTTTTGATTTTTAAGTTTATTTCTTTGTTTATATTTAATTTATGGTATTTTACATGGCATTTGTCAAAAAGTAGGCGTGATGCGATGTTGTTTTCAGAATTTGCATATTTATCATTTAAATAAATAACTTCTTTAATGCCTGATTGAATTATTAATTTAGCACATTCATTACATGGAAATAAGTCAATGTAAATTTTGGCGTTTTCTAAATCTTTTTTATGACCACGGTAGTTTAAAATAGCATTTAATTCGGCATGACAAACGTAAGGATATTTGGTATTTAAATTTTCGCCTTCACGGTTCCATGGAAATTCATCGTCATTAAAGCCATTAGGGGCACCATTATAACCGATTGATAATATTCTATTATCATCACTTACAATACATGCACCTACTTTAGTAGATGGGTCTTTACTTCTTAAAGCACTGAGCTCTGTAATGGCAATAAAGTATTCATCCCATGTTAGATAATCTTTGCTTTTTGTGTTCATAATTTCACCTCGTTTTATATTTTATCATAAATTTTGTATTTTGAATAATAGATTTTTTTTGATATAATATGTGTTGGGTGAGATTATGAAAAAATTTTACGGATTTGCTTTAGGGACTATTTTGCTTGATCAAATCATTAAAAATTTATTTTTGTTTTTTATGAATTTTGGGCAATCTAATGTAGTAATTCCAAATTTTTTCAGTATCACTTTGATAGGAAATACAGGAGCTGCTTTTAGTATTTTGAGTTCTAATACGTTTTTACTTATAATTATTTCGGTTGTCATATTAAATTTGATTTTTTTTCTTTTTATAAAAGGAAAGAAACTTATGAAGTTTGAACAAATTTCTTATGGCCTTTTAGTTGGTGGAATTATAGGTAATTTAATTGATAGAGTAGTTCATGGACAGGTTATTGATTATTTGGATTTTAATTTATTTGGATTTAATTTTCCGGTATTTAATTTAGCGGATGTTGCGATTGTTATTTCGATGATTTTAATAGCGTTTTTAATTATAAAAGGTGATAAAAATGGAATATCAAGTAAAGGAAAATGATATTAGGCTAGATATTTTTTTGACTAGCGTTTTGGATGATAGCCGTAGTCAGGTGACAAAAATGATTAAATCTGGTGAGGTTTTGGTTAATGGAAAACAAGTGAAAGCGGGCTTTTTACTTAGTATAGGTGATAAAGTTTTAGTTAATCATGTATCTAAAGATACTATGATACCGGAGAAGATGAATTTGGATATTGTTTATGAGGATGATGATTTGATTGTTGTTAATAAGGCTAATGGGGTGGTTGTTCATCCGGGCGCTGGTAATACTAGTGGAACGCTTGTTAATGGTCTTTTATATCATACGAAGCTTAGTGATGTTAATGGCGATGAAAGGCCGGGTATTGTTCATAGGATAGATGCTTATACAACAGGACTTTTAATGGTTGCTAAAAATAATAAGGCTCATGAGTTTTTAGCTAAGGAGCTTGCTTTAAAAAAAACTTATAGAAAGTATATTGCTTTAGTTTGGGGAGTTATTCCAAATGATACTGGTGAGATAGATGCTCCAATTGGTAGAAGTAAAAATGATCGTAAAAAGATGGCAGTTAGATCGGACGGCAAGAAAGCGGTGACTCATTTTAGGGTTTTAAAAAGATATGAAAAAGCTACTTTGATTGAACTTAAATTAGAAACGGGTAGAACTCATCAAATTAGAGTACATTTAGATTATATTGGACATCCGATAGTTAATGATCCTGTTTATGGAAATAGAAAATTATTTGATGATACTGGTCAGTGTTTGCACGCTAAGGAACTTGGGTTTGTGCATCCTAGAAGTTTAAAATATATGCAGTTTGATAGTGAACTTCCTTTGTGTTTTACTAATATATTAAAAAAATTTGAGTAGGTGATATGATGAATGAGGTAGTTATTAATAAAAAAGAAGAACTTGTTATGAAACTATTACACTATTTTATTACTGAAAGAGGATATAATCCAGTAATTATTAGAGGTGTAAAGGATGAAATATGGCTTGAAAATTTGGAGGATGATTATAAAATTGTAAGAATTGTTTCAGGATATATTCATAATAATGAGCAATTTAAGTTTGATATTTTTAAGACAAAGAGTTTACTTAAAAGTATAAAGAAAAAAACATTATCTTTTAAGATTAATGCTTTAAGTATTTTTGTTAATTTAGGTGATAATGTCGATATTAGTAAATTTGATGATACTCCTAATATTAAGTTTGCAAATATTCATAAGGAAGATGATTTAAAGAAGTATCGTTTTGTTATTTCTGCTTTTCCGGATATTACAAAGGATATGAATTTTAAGGAAAAAGGGTTAGAACTTTTTCTTAAAATTACAAATGATATTAATAAGAAAAATGAGGATGATGCAAGGATGAATGAAAATGTATTTAAGCCTAAAAAGCCAATTATTACTTATATTCTTATTGCTATAAATGTATTAGTGTTTATTTCATCGATGTTTAATGAGAATATTTTATTAAATTTTGCAGTCAATAGAGAATTAATTGTAAATATTGGTCAGTATTATAGACTATTTACTGGTATGTTTTTACATTCTGGTATTATTCATTTACTTTTTAATATGTATGCTTTATATATTATTGGTATGCAACTTGAGAGTTTTCTTGGAAAATGGAAATATTTAGTGGTTTATTTGCTTTCTGGATTAGGTGCATCGATGCTTTCAATTTTCTTTAGCAATAGTTTTAGTGTAGGTGCTTCTGGTGCAATATTTGGATTAATGGGTGCTTTACTTTATTTTGGTTATCATTACCGTGTTTATTTGGATAGTGTAGTTAAATCACAGATTATACCACTTATTGTTCTTAATTTAATTTTAGGTTTTACTTTATCTGGTATTGATAATTGGGCTCATGTTGGTGGTTTAGTTAGTGGTATTTTAGCTACTATGGCCGTTGGTGTTAAGTATAAATCGACTAAATTTGAAATGATTAATGGGGTTATTCTTTATTTAATTTATATTGGTTTTCTTGGATATATGGTGTTTTTTGGCATATAAAAAGTCCTTAGTGTTTATCTAAGGGCTTTTTAGTTAAGATTTTTTGTTTTTCTTTTACTTGTTTTTTTTCTAGTTCATAAAATATTGCTTGATGATTTTCTTTTTTAAGTTTTAATTTTGGGATTTTTGTTTTTTCTTGGACAGTGGTTTTTGTGTTTTGTTTTTCTTTTGTTTCTTCTTCATTGCTTTTTACTTCATTTTTTCTTTTTTCAAGGTGTTTTTTTAAATCGTTTGAATATTGTTTTATATTTATTATTTGTATGGGCATGGTTGCAATACTTAAGGCAGTGCTTGCAGCAATAAGGGTTTCATTGGTGATGCCAGATATATTTAGATTTTGAACGGCTAGGGCGAGATAGGCTAAAATTAAGGCAATTGATAGAGGCCATATTTTTACTTTACCTAGAAGGTTACTTTTGGGTTTACCATTTTGGGCAAGTAGTTTAGCGTTAGTTAGAGCTATTTTTCCTTCTAATGCACCGTTGATAGCAAATATTGGCATAATTGGTAAGATACCAATAATTAATAGGACTGAAAAAATTTTATCAGATACTGCATCTAGCATTGCTCCTTCTTTTGTTTCTTCTTTGGCGATTATTCGTGCTGTAAATCCATCTAAAAAATCTGATAGAGCTAGGAAGGTGATTACTTTAAAAAGCATTGGTAATGGGGCGTTTGTATAGGCCATTATTGGAATTATAAATCCACCGATCACTCTTGAGAATGAAAGCCAATTGGGGATTAGTGATAATTTATTGTTTGGGTTTAATAATCCTTTGGCAAAGTTTTTTGTTGTATTTTTTATTGCATCCATGAAATCCCTCCGACAATTTATATATTTTAGCACATTTTTTTATATAAGTAAATTGTTTTTAAAATGTCAAATAATGTCTAATTTTATTTTGGAAATAGTGCGTTTGGATAGTATTTTTGGTATAATTATTTTAGAGTAAATAGGAGGCATAGATATGAAAAAATATTTTAAAATTATTATTATTTTATTATTTTTAATGTTTAATTTTATGCCTTTTTATAAGGTGGAAGCGGCTTCTAGTTATTCAGTAGAAATGGTTGCTAATCAAACTGGTAATAAGGTTATTGGCAAGTATAATAGTTATAGTGCAGCTTTAAATGCGATGAATAGTCAAAGTTCAAGTGCGAATAGTGTGGCGACTATTTATAAAGATGGGGTACCGGTTGATAGTAAGTATGCTATTTTTAAGTTTAAGCCTGGTTCTACATATAGTTTATATACTTCTAGCAGTTCTAACTCTGCTTATACATCTGTTCATGGTTCTTATGGTACTGATGCGGCTGTTTTAGGATATAGTGATAATGGTAGAGTTAAGATTATGATTAGCGGCTTTATTGGCTGGACAAATATTAATAATGGAATTGTAACGCCTATTTCTTTACTTGGAGTAAGTGGTAATGTTATTAATGTACCGGGCGGTCTTGGAATTAGAATTAGGAAGAGTCCGTCACTTTCTGGAGCGGTGATTACACAGGTTGCTTCGACGACTAATTTTAATTATACAGAAACTAAACAAGCTGATGGATATACTTGGTATAAAGTTAGTTATAATGGTAGTGCGGCATGGATTGCGAAGACTGATAGTGTGACAGTTCTTACTGGTATGAATGGACTTGGAACTTATTATGAACGAAATACTAGTACTAATAATTTAATTCATCATTTTACTTATTATAATGGTAGCGGATACGGTGATACTTTTTCTAATTTAGGAACGGCGCCAACTTATTTAACACCAGGTGTTAGATATTATAGTTTTGATGGTAATTATTTTTATTCTTCTCTTACTTCAATGCTTGATGATTATAGAGCTGGCAAATATAGCTTTAGTGTGAATGCAAGTAATCCACATTATGCTTATTATTTATATTTATCAAGTCATTCGGTGACTGGTTATAGTGCTTCTGATTTTGACAATATTATTGCAGGTAAGGGTTATACAGCATCAACATCTAAGATGTATGGTACTGGTAAGTATTTTAAAGAAGCTGAGGCTACTTATGGACAGAATGCGTTGATGATGTTTGGTACTGCAATGAATGAAAGTGCTTCTGGTACGAGTAAGATTGCTATGGATAAGAATAATTTATTTGGCTATGGGGCGGCTGATAGCTGTGCTTATGAGTGTGCTTATTCATATAGTAGTCCGCGTGATTCTATTATGGATTATGCGAAAAAAACAGGTACTAGTTATTCACTTGCGACTGGAAAATACTATTATGGTAGTCATTATGGTAATAAGGCGAGTGGCCGAAATGTAAAATATGCGACTGATCCATATTGGGGTGAGAAACAAGCTAGTAATTCTTTTAACAATGATAAAAGTTATGGAGGTAAGGATTTTAATTCAAGTACAATAGGGACAGTTAGGAAAAACATTTCTAGTCCTTGGGTATTCGATGAGCCTTTACAAACGAATGAAGGACATATTTATACTTTGAAAAATCCTAATAGTAATGATCGGGTTAATGATTTAGCTGTTAATGTTGTTGATAAGGTTGTTAATTCATCTGGAGTAGAATTTTATAAGATTTATGCAGATTTATCTGGAACTTCTAATATTTTATATGGTTATGTATTAGCTGCGGAGATTAATGTTACAAATAATCAACCAGTCATTAATGCTTCTGATATAACTATTAAAGAAGGGGATTTATTTAATCCTTTGGAAGGTGTGAGTGCATCTGACGTAGAAAATGGAAATTTAACTAATAAGATTACTTATGAAAGTAATGTTAATCCTAATAAAGAAGGTACATATAAAGTTACTTATACGGTTGTAGATAATAGTAATTTCCATGCTAGTAAAACAATTACTGTTAAGGTTATTTCGGCTGAAATGCCAATAATTACGGCTTCTGATAGAGAAGTTAAACAATTTGAAGAATTTGATTATATGGATGGTGTAAGTGCGAAAGCTTACGATGGAACTGATTTAACTGATAGTATTACTTATGAAGAAACAGTAGATACTGATGTTGCTGATACATATGAGGTTACTTATAAGGTTAAAGATTCTAAAGGTAAAGAAGTAAGTAAAACAATTAAGGTTACTGTTATTCCTAATGAAAAACCAGTTATAAATGTTTCAGATAAAGAGGTATATTTAAATAGTGAATTTGATCCATTAGAAGGCGTTAGTGCATATGACGCAGAAGATGGGGAAATTAAAGATATTGAATATAAAGGTGAAGTAAAAACTGATGAAGTAGGGGACTATAAAATAACTTATACAGTTACTGATAAAAATGGTCAAAAGACAGAAAAAACTATAACAGTAAAAGTTATTGTAAATCAGCTTCCAGTGATTAATGCTTATGATAAAACTATAACTATTAATACTGAATTTGATCCATTAGAAGGTGTTACAGCTTATGACGTGGAAGATGGGACAATTAAGGATATAACGGTTGTAAAAAATGATGTTAAAACTGATACTTTGGGTAAATATGAAGTAATATATGAAGTTACTGATTTATACGGTCAAACTGTTACTAAAACAATTACTATTACAGTTAGTGAAAAAGTATTAATAGAAAAAGAAGGAGAATTCTATTTAGATTATTTGAAAGAAGTAGATGGAAATTTACAAATTAAAGGATACAATATTATTAGAAATATTAACAATGATTTAAATACTAATATAGAATATGAACTTATTTTAGTAAACCAAAATAATAATAAAGAATATTCACAAAAGCTTGAAAGAATTACTGACAAAAATGAAATGACAATTCCTATTATTTCTGAAGATGGTTATGATTATACCTATTCTTGGTTTGCTGGTAATATTAATTTTAATAGTGTTCCTGAAGGAAATTACACAGTTTATTTAAAATCTACTAATAGTGATTATTATTCTAAATCTTTAGTTAAAAATATTTTCTTAAATGAACAAGCTTCACAATATAATACTAATGGTAAATATGTAACTATTACTAATGATTATATGAGTGTTGATATTCCAGTTAATTTTACTGTAAGGGATAGTGAACTTGCTAAAAAAGAAACATCAGCGGATACTAATCAATTTAGTTATATTGAAAAAGTAGAATTGAATGGTAAATATCTACATTTAAAGGGTGCATCTTATTCAGTTGATGTAGATATGAATAAAGATGCTAAAGTTTCCAGAAAGATTATCTTTGAAAATCAAGATAGTTTTGATAAATATACTTTTGATTTAGGTTATGTAAATACTGGCACTTTCATGATAGAATTGGTTGCACCTGATAAATTTGGTATTTCTAAACCTTTAGCTTGGTATGATAGCAATATTGATATTTCTGATTTACCAAAAGGTAAATATGCTATTTATATTACTAACGAATCTAATATAGCTGATTATGGTGAACTTAGTGATATTTTACTATTTACAAGTTTTGATAAAGCTAATGGATCAATAAATGGTAAAAAATATAGATTATATTTAAATGATAAACTTCGTTATAGAGTAGAATTAACTATTGAATAAGTATTGACCTTGATTGACTTAATGTGATAGAATTGTTGTAGAAAAAAGAGAGATTCCATAAAATGCAGAAGCTGCGTGCTTGTGCCTGGGCTCTCTTTTTTCTTATGTGATAATCCATACTAATTCATTTTCTATTGTTTCAGCTGTTTCGGTTATGAAACTATTATAGTCATAATGATTATAGTCTTGCAAGTCATAATTCCAAATATCTATATTATCTATTAATTCTTTTACTAATATGTTGTTTTTAAAATAGTTAAATGTGAATATTTGTACTGATATTACGTATAATGTTTTTGAATTTATTCTTTCTTTTACAGTAATTAGTGCTTTATAACATTTATTATTCATTTTTAATGGTGCTACAAAATGATGGTATCCTATTTCACTCGGACTATTTGTTTTTTGTTTCATTGGTTTTAAAGTATCAATATATATTGCGTTTTCAAATAAATCTTTTAAATAACAAGAAGCATTTAAGTTATCAATGTATCTTGAGTTAAAGACTTTAAAATTTGTTTTTGGGTGAATTATTTTATTTATTGTTTTATTAGTAATTTTAGCTGTATAGCCTGTTGCTTTATTTATTATTAAGCCTTTGTTATCATATAAATTGTTTTTAGCTTTCTCTATTAATAATTTTATATCTTTATATGTTTTTACATTAATATAATCTTTAGATTTTATAAATTTTATTTTATCATTTATATCTATGTATTTATTTCTTATAAGCATTTTTATCATCTCCAATACTTGTTTTAAATATATCATAAATATTTTTGTTTGTAAATGTTTTTACGAACGTTTGTTTTTGTTTTTTTTAAAATTTAAAAGGAATAATTTTTATTCGATTATTCCTTTATTTTTACTGTAACTTTATTACAAGAGTTTACTGTTATTCCTTGTAGTTCACTCATATTTAATATTTGACCACTTTTTCCGTTATTTGCGGGAGCAATATCACAATCAATAAATTTACTATATTTTGATTTGATATTTGAACATGTTTTGTTTGGATCTCCAATGCTTACCCAGTCTGGAGAGATATTTAAAACTGTTGTTTCACAAGTTGGAGTAGAAGGGGTTGTTGATCCGCTTGTGCTTCCTCCAGAAGAACTAGAATTATTTGATGAACTTCCATTAGATGGTCTAGTTGAACTAGAAGTAGATGTTTTATTTGAATTATTTGGTTTTTTATTAGTGGAAATAGTTATAACAATTGTATCTCCTTTGGAAATTTGTGTTCCTTCAGCAATACTTTGGTTAATTACTTTGCCAGAAGATTTAGTAGAGTATTCCTCTTTAAAAGTACATTTGATACCTAGTTTGTCGCATTCATTTTGTGCTTCTTTTTTAGTCATTCCATTAAAATTTGGAATAGTTACAGCTTTTCCTTTTGAAACGTATACTGTAATAGTATCTTCTAAGTTGATATTTTTTCCTTCTTCTATAGAAGTTTTAATTATTTTATCTTTTTCTAGGTTCTCATTAAATTCTTCTTTTATTTCATATTTTATTTGATTGGTATCAGCCCATGATTTGAAATCATTAATATTATCAAATTTTTTCATGACAAGTGGTCCTTTAGAGAAAGTAATATCAATGGTAGTTCCTTCTTCAATAATATCTCCTTTTTTATAATTACTTTCAATTACTCTTCCTGATTTGATTTTACTGTCATACTTATCTTTATAATTTATTTGTAAATTATTTTCAACCATCCATTTAGTAACGTAAGACATAGTTTTATTTTTTAAATCAGGTACTTTTATTTCTTTACCTTTAGAAATAGTTAAAGTAACCATTTCATCTGGTTTAACGGTTGCTTCCTGTTTAGGATTACTGTTTATTACATGTCCTTTTTCAATGTTTTCAGAAAATTCATATTTTAACTCATATAAAATGCCATTTCTTCCTAAATATACTTCAGCATTTAATAAACTTTCATTTTTTAAATCTTTTAATTTAATAGGGGATAAGGCATCTTTATTACCTAAAGATACTGTGAAAATAATTGGTTCATTTCGTTTAATTGTTCCAGTTTTACTTTGAGAAATTACAGTATCTTTTTTAATATTTTCATTTGCTTCAAAGTTTATAGCAATGTTATTTAAAAAGTTTTCATTTATGAATTTTAATAAGTCATCTACATTCCAACCAGTCATATCGGCTAATATTAATTCTTTGTTATAGTCTGGACCATTTGAAACAACAAAGTCAACATTATCTATAGTTTTTGTTAGAGTTTCAGCTTTTTCACTTTGAGATATTACATTATATTTTTTAGTTGTATCACTATATTCAAAATCTTGATTAGTTTTGATTTTATTTTTTTCGGTCCAATTTATGGCTTTAGTTAAGTTTTTACTTTCAAAGTTTGGTAAGTAACTTTGAATTGGAAGTTTTATTATGTTTGTCATATAAAGTCCGTTAAATGTAACAGCTGATATTATAAGCAAAGATGTGATGACAGTAGGGGCGGTTTTGTTTTTAAAAAAAGATTTTTTAAAACTAATAAGAAAACAGGTCATAATAATTAGAAGTAAAGATGCATTGACAATTTGATAGATTTGATTGATTTTATTTGCGGAGTCAATTACTAAATAGATAAATGCAATGATGGTAATTAAGTATGTTAAAGAAAGAATGATGTTAGTTTTAACTGGTTTGTTCATTTTTTCTTCATTTTTAAATGTGTTTTTTCTTTCTTTTTTATAAATGTTTTTTTTGTCATCAAAGATTATATCTTTTAGCTCTTTTCTTTTTTCTTCTATGCTTTTTTCTTTTTCCATTTGTTTTGTTTTTAAATTTTCTTCTATTTGTTTTCTTTCGGTTCTTGTTTTATATGTATTATTATTTTCCATGATTATCACCTATAATAATTATACATTAAATGAATTTTAAACTAAATATTTGAAGGTTATTTGTTTTTTAATTTGACTATTGGTTTACAAAAAAAAAGATGAGTATTTTCATCTTAAATGTTTTTTAATTAAATGCATGACTTTTTCTTTTTCACTTTTACTTTTTAAAGGATTATGCATTTTTGTTTTAACAGTTTTAATTTCTATATTGTTTTTTCTTTTAGCTAAATCATTTAAATATTCTTTAGCGATAAAAGCATCATCTTTTGAATAGATAATTAATGTTGGAACATTTACTTTTTCGATAGCTATTTTAGCTAAAGATTGTGTTTTATTAGAGATAATAAGTTTTTTGATTTTATTTTTATTTAGTTTAGTTTTTTCTTCACCATAAGGTCTGATGATTTTTTCGTCACCTTTTTCGTAATCTATTTGTTTTTGTTCTTCTTCTGTATAGTTACCAAATTCTGGAGCAATTAAAACTAATCTTTTAATTTTTTTACTTTTACTAGCTGTTAAAACTCCTAAATTACATCCCATTGTGTTGCAAATGAGATTTGCTTTTTGTCCCATTGGGTTGGCTTTTATAAAGGCGTCGTTTAAAGTGGCATTTAAATTTTTAATAGATGTGAGTGGTAGATCAGCATAGTGTTCAAAAACAAAATTTAAATTTAATCCATTTTCGTTAAAAAATTTTCTTGTTTCATCAAGTTCTTCTAAGTTTGTAGTTAATCCTTTGTAATATAAATTATACATTTTTATCCTCCTTTGGTTATTACATTATAGCATATATTTTTGAAAATATGATATTTTTTTTAATTTAATTTTTTTTGAATTGTTTTAGAAAATTGTTTTTCCTTTGATTTTGATTTTTCTAATTAGATAGGTAATTAATAGAGAAATAAGAAATACTAATATAGCTATGGTTGGGATTGAAATTATTTGATTGAAACTTGTTATTTGGATGATTTTGAATTTTAATAAAGTATTTAATACAAGAACGTGAATAATATAAATTCCTAATGTGCAGTTTGAAATAGTTTTAACTTTTTTTTGATATATGCTTTCTGATTTGAAGTGATGATGTTTGAAAAATAAAAATATAGCACAGGCTTCAAAAAAAGTAAAAACTGAAAAATAATTATAGAAATATTCAACGTTTTTTCCTTCATAATATGAGGTTATAAATGTTAGAATGGCACAGCATATAACACTTAAAATACCTAATATATATATTGTTTTTCTTTTGTTTTTTGAAATATCAAAATTATACATAAAATATCCTAATAAAAAGTAGCTATAGTACTGACATATTATATCAATTGGTAATTTATTTATAATTAAATTTAAATATTTAATATAAGGTATAAATGAGATTGATGATATTGTTTTTAGAGCACATGAAATCATAAATATAGTAAATAAATATTTAAATATTTTGTTTGTATCTTTATTTTGTGTTATTTTGATTAGAATAGGTGAGATTATATAAAGTCCAATAATGGTAGGAATATACCAAAAATGGTATGGACCATTTATGACTGATGTGACAAAATTATATAAACTAAAGTCTTTATTATTAATAATTATGTCATAAAAATAATAGATTATAGACCAAATAATGTATATTAAAATTAATTTGAAAACATTCTTGAAAAAAATGTTTTTTATTTTATTTTCTTTTTTTGGATTTAAGAAGAAAATACCACTTAGCATAACAAAAAGCGGAACGGCACTCCTAACTAAGCTATCGTAAAAATTATAAATATTAAAAGCTAATGTATTGCATGGTGTGTTGTACCATTGGTTGCCTGAAACGTGAATAAATATTACCATAAACGCAGCAAGGATTCTAAGTAAGTCTAAGTTATAGTTTCTTGTATTTTCTTTTTTCATATTGCACTCTCCAGTCATAGTATAACATATTTTTTTAATTAAATAAATTTTGTTCTATGTTTTGTTATTAATGCGTGGTATAATATTATTGCTTTAGGAGGAAATATGGAAAAGATTTCTTTAGTTGTTCCGTGCTATAACGAACAGGATGTAATAAAAATTTTTTATGATGAAATACAAAAGATAAAAAAGGATTTTGAAAATGTCTGCTTTGAAATTATATTTGTAGATGATGGCTCTTTAGATAAAACACTTAATATTATTAGAGAGCTTTCTGTAAATGATGATGTGAGATATATTTCTTTTTCACGAAATTTTGGCAAAGAAGCGGCGATGTATGCAGGGCTTCATGCGTCTTTGGGAGATTATGTGGCTATTATGGATGCAGATTTGCAAGATCCTCCGATTTTATTAAAAAAAATGTATGATATATTAAAAGCTGGTGAGTTTGATAGCGTGGCTACTAGGAGAGTGACGCGTAAAGGCGAGCCTTTAATTAGAAGTTTTTTTGCAAGACTTTACTATAAGATTATCAATAAGATTTCAAAAACAGAGATTGTTGATGGGGCGAGAGATTATAGACTTATGAATAGGAAAATGGTCGATGCGATTTTAGAAGTTAAGGAGTATAACCGATTTTCAAAGGGCATTTTTTCTTGGGTAGGTTTTAAAACAAAATGGCTTGAATATGAAAATGTTGAGAGGGCAGCTAGTGAGTCTAAGTGGTCTTTTTGGAAATTATTTTTATATTCTTTAGATAGTGTAGTGGCTTTTTCAACTATTCCACTTTCTATTGCTTCTGTGATGGGAATACTTTTTTGTTTTATTTCGTTTTTGATTATTTTGTTTGTGATTGTAAGAACTTTGATATATGGAGATCCGACTAGTGGATGGCCAAGTATGGTTTGTATTATGTTTTTTATTGGTGGTGTGCAGCTGCTTTGTATTGGAATTATAGGACAGTATTTATCTAAAACTTATTTAGAGGTTAAAAAAAGACCAATATATGTTGTTGCAGAAACTGAGAAAGATAGGGTGGACTGATGAGAAAGATTTTATGGATTTGTTTATTTAGTTTTATATCGATGTTTATGTTTAATTTTTCGGCCAAAGCTTTAGATGGTGGTCAAACGATAGAAGATGGAACTTATGTTATAAAAAGTGCATTAAATGAGAATATGGTTTTAGATGTTGCTTATAAATCGGTTTCTAATGGAGCGAATGTTCAACTTTTTAATTATACAGGAGCTTCTAATCAAAAGTGGAACGTTAAGTATTTGAATAATGGATATTATTCTATTAAAACAGCGATGAGTGATAGTATGTCACTTGATGTATTTTGTGCGAGTACTTTACCTGGGGCGAACGTGCAATTATTTACGTATAAAGGTGGAGATAATCAGCAGTGGATTATTAAAGATGCAGGAGATGGATATTATTATATTGTAGATAAGAACAGTAAAATGCATTTAGATGTTTATAAAGGATCTTCTAGTAATGGGACGAATATTCAAGTGTTTACGCCTAGAACAACCGTTAATCAAAAGTTTAAGTTTGAAAAAGAAGTTATAGAAGAACCTGTAAAAACGATAGAAGATGGAACTTATGTTATAAAAAGTGCATTAAATGAGAATATGGTTTTAGATGTTGCTTATAAATCGGTTTCTAATGGAGCGAATGTTCAACTTTTTAATTATACAGGAGCTTCTAATCAAAAGTGGAACGTTAAGTATTTGAATAATGGATATTATTCTATTAAAACAGCGATGAGTGATAGTATGTCACTTGATGTATTTTGTGCGAGTACTTTACCTGGGGCGAACGTGCAATTATTTACGTATAAAGGTGGAGATAATCAGCAGTGGATTATTAAAGATGCAGGAGATGGATATTATTATATTGTAGATAAGAACAGTAAAATGCATTTAGATGTTTATAAAGGATCTTCTAGTAATGGGACGAATATTCAAGTGTTTACGCCTAGAACAACCGTTAATCAAAAGTTTAAGTTTGAAAAAGAAGTTATAGAAGAACCTGTAAAAACGATAGAAGATGGAACTTATGTTATAAAAAGTGCATTAAATGAGAATATGGTTTTAGATGTTGCTTATAAATCGGTTTCTAATGGAGCGAATGTTCAACTTTTTAATTATACAGGAGCTTCTAATCAAAAGTGGAACGTTAAGTATTTGAATAATGGATATTATTCTATTAAAACAGCGATGAGTGATAGTATGTCACTTGATGTATTTTGTGCGAGTACTTTACCTGGGGCGAACGTGCAATTATTTACGTATAAAGGTGGAGATAATCAGCAGTGGATTATTAAAGATGCAGGAGATGGATATTATTATATTGTAGATAAGAACAGTAAAATGCATTTAGATGTTTATAAAGGATCTTCTAGTAATGGAACGAATATTCAAGTGTTTACACCTAGGACAACCGTTAATCAAAAGTTTGAATTTGTATCTACAGATGTGAATGTGGATGAACCGGTTTTTGAAGATGGTGTTTATAGTTTATCACCTGTTTTGAATGAAAATAAGAATTTTGATGTTGAGGCTAAATCTAGATTGAATAATACAGCAGTTTCTTTATTTGATATTACAAATGATAATAATCAGCTTTGGTATTTAGAATATGTTTCTGAAGGTTATTATAGAATAAATAGTGCGATGAATCCTGAACTTTCTTTGACTGTATTTAATGGCAGTTTAGTGATTTCTAAGTATAGTGGTTCAAACGATCAATTATGGAGATTTAAGCTTTTAGGCAATGGGGAAGTTTCTATTATTTCTAAGGCTAGTGAGCTTTATTTATCTTTGGAAAGTTCTTCGGCGGCAAACAATACTAAAATTATTTTATCTGATGGTAGTATGGATGATACACAAAAGTTTGTTTTAAAAAGTTATAATGAGAAAAAAGTTTATAACGGGATTGATATTTCTTATTATCAAGGAGATATAGATTGGCAGGCCTTATCAGTTTCTGGAGTTGAATTTGTTATTATAAGAGCTGGTTATGGAAGCGATTGGACTTTTCAAGATGATGTGAAATTTTTAGAGTATGTTGCTCAATGTGAAAAATATAATATTCCATACGGTTTATATTTGTATTCTTATGCGAGTAATATAGATAATGGTAATCAAAGTGCACAGTCAGAAGCTAGACACATGCTTAGATTAATTGATGAAATTGAGAAAAACAATTATTCTCCAAATTTAGGAACTAAGGTTTTTATTGATATGGAAGATAGTAGTGTTGTAAGTGTTGGTAAGGATATGCTTACGAAGGTATCTGATACTTTTTGTTCAATTATTGAAAGTAATGGATATGGCTGCGGAGTTTATGCAAATAAGATATGGCTTACTAATAATTTAAATGCTTCTTTTCTTGCAAGTAAATACGATATATGGCTTGCGGAGTGGCTTCCTGTTTTAAATCCTACTTTTAATTATGCAAGACAGCAAAAACCAACTTATAATTTAACAGATTATAAAATTTGGCAATTTGCTTCTGATGGTATTGTTGATGGAATTTCTGGCAATGTTGATGTTGATTTAGGATATGATATTTTTGAGTAATATCTATCCTTTTTTTGACTTTTATGTAATAGGAAAGTTATACTTCTTATTGAATATGGATTAAGTTAATTATTTTTTATATATTGACATAATAAAATCGTTTCATTTATTATATAATAAATGAAAATGTTTATAATTGTTGCTATTTTTAACAAGTTGTGATAGTATAATTGGCAGTGAAAAATTATTTGTGGGTTATTTGAAGTTTTGTATTAACTATTATATACACAACATAGGTTTATGTTTATATATATAATCTGTAAAGGGGGAATGTATCGGTGAAAAAAGCAATTTTAAAAAATGATATTGTGAAAAACTTGAAAACAAAAATTTCTTCTAAAAAAATTAAAATTTCTTTTGGAAATAAAATCGGATTAGGGTACGACGGTTGTGGTACTCATACACATAAGTAAAAATCTTATTAATTAATCATATTCCCCTATGTTGTGTTATATAGGAGGTAATTTGATGCGAACTTCTTGGTTGAGTCGTGAATATGAAAAATCTAAAAATGTTGTTTCAAAAAAAGTTGATAACAATGAATATTTGTTAAAAAATGAAAAAACTGGTGTAGAAATTATTTTATCCAGTGAAGAATTTGATAAATATAATTCTAATCAGTTTAATGAAATTGAATGGGAAAGATTATTTTTAAAAGGATTAGCTATTGATAAGAATTGTGATACGTTTGAGGTTAGTTCTGATTTTAATTTAGAAAATAAAAAATTTATACATTCTAAAAAAGTCGCTTCATTTCCTTTAAAAGTAGGTAATGAGAAATTTGAAATTCTTATAAATCCAGATTTGGGCTCTTGGATGGCTTTTACTGAAGAAGAATTTAAAAATTATGAAAATAATAATTTATCACAAGATGGGTGGTTAAGTTTATTTATAAGAGGCCTTGCTAATACTGAAGATAATATGGAAATTGATTTAGACTTTCCTATTCCTGCTGAATATCCTAGTGTAATAGTAGTTAATATTACCACAGGCTGTAATTTAAGATGTAAATATTGTTTTGCTGATTGTGGACCTTTTAAAGGCGAAGATATGACTGAGGATGTAATGGATGCTACAATAGATAGTATGTTATCAATGCCACAGATTAAAGTTGTAACTTTTGAGTTTCAAGGTGGAGAGGCTTCTACGAATGTAGCAGGTATGAGAACTTTTATTGAAAAAGTTGAAAAGGTTAAAAACAAATATGATAAATTAGTAAAATATAGAACAGAAATTAATTGTGTTTCTGTCACAGATGAATTAATTAAATTGGTAAAAGATTTTAATGTTAGTGTTGGAATTAGTTTAGATGGTCCTAAATATATGACAGATAAGACTCGAGTAGATATTAATGGTATTGGTGCGTATGATAGGATTATGAGAGGAATTAAAAAATTGCGTGATAATGGAATATATATAGATGGCGCAGTATGTACTGTCGGACAACACAATGTTCATTATCCGAAAGAATTAATGGAATTTTTTGATGAATTAGGTATGAATTTTAAACCTAGACCAGTTAATATATTAGGTAGGGAAAAAGAAAATCATTTAACAACTAGGCCTGGTGAATGGGCCAAATGCTTTAAAGAAATGCACAAGATGAAAAATGATGTAGATGTTGAAAATTATTCTGTACATATATTTGAAGAAAACGTTTATACTCCAATTCGTGATTATATTTGTTTACGTTATCCATGTGGAGCAGCTAGGGAACTTGTTTCTGTGAATCCTAATGGTGATGTTTTCCCTTGTGATGGATTTAAAGGTGAGAAAAAATTTGTTATGGGTAATGTACTTAATGAAAAAATCGAAGATATGTTGAAAAAACCTGAAATCGTTAAGTTAAGAAATAGAACAGCTCAAACTATTAAAAAATGTAGTACTTGTATTTTTAGGGGGATGTGTTGTTCTTGTTGTTATTCTGCTTATGGAGAATTTGGAGATATATATAGGGAAGATCCTCAATGTGTTGATAGACGTCAGATGTATGTATATTTAATCCAATCATGGATAGAAGAAAATGTATTAGAAAAAGGAAAAGACAGGGTAAATGTATAATAGGTTTGTTGTAGATGGTAGAAATGTTGGAAAGACAACATTTCTACTTTCTGAAATAGAGAAAAATATGTCTGAGAATAGTAGAATTATTGTATTGGATTCTGCTACTGAACATGAGGATAAATCATTATTAAAAAAAGTTGAAAAAAAATATGATGATGTGGTGGTTTTTTCGCCTAATGATATAAATGATATTGTGTTAAACCATATTAATATAGATGAATTTATTCAAAATTTTAGTTCTTATTATCCATATGATGAAATCGTAAAAAATAAGAATAAATTAATTTGTTTTGACTTGTCTTATTTTCTAGAGTTTGCTCATACAATTTATGATGAAACTAATAATGAAGAATTATATAAATATTATAGGTCATGTTATAATTTTTTATCTGAACAGATTGTACTTGTCATTATTTTGATGAAAAAATATGATATAATTGATACGAATTTGGTTGTTATGGATGAACTGGAGTTTCCTATAACAACTTATGATATTTCTTGTTTTCAAGAAAATATATCGTTTTTAGCTTCTGTTCACCCAGAAAATTCTTTTGGAAGTTTTTACAAAAGTTTTGAACCAGCTGATTTTAAGCCTTATAAACCTTATGTTAAGAGAAAGGAATGTTAATATGAATTTGACACCTGAACAATTAGAAGAAGAAAAAAAATACTTAGAAGAAGTAATGAAAGTAGTTAAAGAATTATATGATAAAAATAGTGATTCTATTGATAGTCAGATTGATTCCATACAAGAATTAAAAAAATATATATGGGATAATATTTCTGAATTAGATGATATGGAAGTCGCTGGAGAAATGTATAATGTTAATACAAATGTGGGATATGCAAATAAAAGAATAGCTAATTTACAACAATTGAGAAAATCTTTATATAGTCCTTATTTTGGTCGAATTGATTTTAAACGTGATAAAGCTAGAAGTAATAAACCTAAAAAAATATATATTGGTTTAAATGGAATATCTAAGGATATGAATCATTTTGTATTTGATTGGAGAACTCCTATTGCTAGTTTGTTCTATAATTATGGTATTGGTAATGCTTCTTATGAAGCTCCAGTTGGTACTATAAGCGGAGAAGTTACTTTAAAAAGACAATATAAAATTACTGATGGGCAATTAGAAAGATGTTTTGAAAGTGATTTGAATATTGATGATGAATATTTGCAGGAAATTTTATCTAATGCTTCTTCTGAAAAAATGACTAATATTGTTAAAACTATCCAAAAAGAACAGAATGTTATTATTAGAAATGTTGTTGATAAATATTTAATTGTGCAAGGTATTGCTGGGAGTGGTAAAACATCAGTCGCATTACATAGAATAGCTTATTTATTATATGCTGAAAAGGATTTAACTTCTAATAATGTTTTGATTTTTTCTCCCAATGATGTATTTTCTGAATATATTTCGAATGTTTTACCTGAATTGGGGGAGGATAATGTTCTGCAAACTACGTTTAGTGATTTTGCTAAATCTTATATTAAGGATTATAAAAATATAGAAAGTTTTACTGAGTTTATAGAACGTTATTATAAGAATGAAAATTTTGATGAAGAAGAATTTAGAATAATAAAATATAAGTTATCTAATGAATTTAAAAAAAATTTAGATGAAGCTATTGTGGCTTATAAAAATGGTTTATCATTTAATCATGGATTTATAATTAATGATAAGTTTATTTCTAAAGGTGAATTAAATCAGTTATTTAATGAAAAATTGTCACGTTTACCAATTCCAGAAAGATTTGATGTTTTAGCTGAAAATTTATGTGATATATCTGGAGTTCCTTATAAAAAATATGAAAAAACAATTAAAAAACATTTACTTGAAATGATTTCTGGGCAATTATCAATTAAAGATTTGTATGTATCTATTTTAAATTCTGATAATTTTAAACAGAAAGTTGAAGTTTCAAAAGAGATTGAACTTAAAAAAGGAAAAAAATTGATGTTTGAGGATCTTTTACCATTACTTTATATAAATTTTGAAATTAATGGTTATCCTAGAGGTAATTCAATAAAGCATATTATAATTGATGAAGCCCAAGATTATACTAAATTACAAATTAGTATGTTGAAGAAAATTTTTACTAAGGCTTCATTTACAATTTTAGGTGATGTGAATCAAACTATTAATCCTTATTATATGTATGGTTCTTTGAATGAAATGAATTCTATTTTTGATAATGAAGGCCGTTATATTGAGTTAAGTAAGACATATCGTTCTAGTGAAGAAATTATAGATTATACAAATGAAATTTTGGGTATTAATAATGCTTGTTCTGTTAGAAAATCTAATTCTATTCCAGTTACTGTTGAGGATATTGAATCTTATGATCTAGTTAAAAAATTAAAATTAGAGATTGATCGTATGACATCAATTGATTTAAAAAGAGTAGCAATTATTACTAAAAATAATGCGCAAGCTTTAGATATTTATAATAAATTAGAAAATGAAGTAGAAGGGATTACTTTAATTGATGGAATTTCTGAACAAAAAATTGGTCGAATTGTTGTTTTACCTTCTTATATTTCTAAAGGATTAGAATTTGATGGTGTTATAGTTTATACTGATGATGAGCATAAATATAATGATAAAGATAAATATTTGTTCTATGTTGTATGTACAAGAGCTCAGCATTGCTTAACAATATTTAATCAAAAAGCAATGAAAAAGACTATTAATAAATGAAAAAGAAAACAAATTGCGGTAGTTCTTGCGTAAAATATGTTTTAAATGCTCAAAATTTATCAATAGACAATGTTAATGATGATATGTATTGGATTAGTGAATTAGCTTTATCTTTGAAGAAAAATAGCATTAATAATTTGGAAGTGTTTTTCTTTAATAGTTCATTGTATAGTGGGTATGTAAATGATTATGATCCAAATTTTATAGGCTTTAAGTTGCTTGATGAACTGATTAATGAAAATATAAAATTATCAGAAAGAAAACTTTCTATTAAAGAGTTGATAAAAGAAATTAATGATAGCCAATTTATTATTTTATGTGTTGAATCTAGTAAATTTAATCATAACAAAAATATGAGTGGTGGACATTTTGTTATTATCAGTAAAATGGAAGGAAATCTTGTGCAAATAATAAATCCTATTAAAGACAAATATGAAATAAAAACAATGTCGAAAAGATTTATAGTAAATTGTTGTAAACATTATGGATCTTGGCGAATATTAATAAAGGGGTGATATAGTGATAAAAGTGATTGCTTTTGATATGGTAGGTGTGTTAGTAACTGAAAAGGATATTAATTTATCTTTAGAAGAGGATAAATTAGAACGATTATTTGGAGATAATATTGATGATGCAGATTATTTGATGAATGCTAGGAAAATAATTTCTAAAGATTCAATTATAATGAGAATAACTGAAGATATTATAGAAAAATTATATAAAGTAAAAGATCCAAAAATATTTGAGAAAATTAAGGTTAAATATAATGATGTTAAAATTGTGATTGCTACTAATCATGTTTCATTTGTAAGAAATTATATAGGTGAACATTTAGATGTAAATTATTTGGATGATGTTATTATTTCTGCTGAAGTTCATAAGATAAAACCTAATGCCGACTTTTATCAGTTATTATTAGATAAATATAATGTGAATCCTGATGAGATGTTATTTGTTGATGATAATCAAAAAAATGTTGATGGTGCGAAAAAACTTGGTATTAAAACAATTAAGATTGATAAAGGTATGGATGTATGTAGCGAAGTAATGAAATTTTTAGATAATATGTAATATAAAAGAGATTAATTATGATAACTTTAAAATTTATTTATATCATTATTAATCTCTTTTCATTATTTTTATAACTTATGTATGTTTTTTTAAAACAAATTCTACTATTTGTATGGCAATTCCATAAAAAAATTAAATAGTTTAACCAAAGCAAAAAAAATAAGTTATAATTAACTAAAATTGTGGGAGTTGATTAGTTGTGAGTTTATAAATATAATAATAATGACAATTTAAGCGATTTTATGTGGTTAAATAGATTATATAAATATTGCGTATTTTATGATGATAAAAGAAGATTATTTTACAAATTTATTAGGATTAGAAAATGGAATGACATCGCATGATTGTTTGTCATATTTATTTTCTAGAATTGATTTCTAAAAATTTATGGAAGTGTTTATAGATTGGGTAAAAGAAATAGTTAAAATTAAAAGTGGTGGAAAATAAGTATATCTGGTAAAGCCATTAAAAGTGCACATTCTGTTTTAAAGATTAAAGATAATCAAAAGCAATTAAATAGAGATGTAAAAAGGCAGTTTAATAAATTCAACAATTTATATTGGAGTAATGATGAAGTAAAAACTACAGAACATTATTATATAATTGATTATAAAATAGACATTGAAACATTAGAGAAAGCTATAAGATATAATTGAAATATTCAATATTCTCTTTACTGGAGATTAGAGGTAATTATGGATGAAGAACACTAAAGAAATAGAGAGGAAAATTTTATACATAATTTAGATACTTTTTGAAAAATAGTATTTAATTTAGCTGATTTAGATAATAGTTTTGTATTTGATTTTAAAAATATAAAAAGACTGATATTTGAAGTTATTCCCCAAGTTACATATTAAAAACAATCGCTAAATATTTTTATACGATGCTATCCTTTTTTTGACTTTTATTTTTTATTATTATATAATGAGAGTGTTAAAGTATGGTGATTGAATGAAAATAAAACTTGTGTTAACAGATATTGATGGTTGTATGACTGACAACTGTGTTTTTTATACGCCAAGTGGTGATAAAGTAAAGAAGTTTAATATGGCTGATGGAATGGGTGTTAAGATTTTGCAAAACGAAGGACTATCAGTTGGGGTTATTTCAGGTGATAACAGTATGGCTTCTAAAAAAAGGATGGAAGATTTAAAGGTTAATTATATATATATTAATGTTAAGGAAAAGGATAAAATTTTGGATGAGCTTATTAGAAATTTAAATATTAAATTAGATGAAGTTGCCTATATGGGTGATGATTTACAAGATTTGTGTGTATTAAAAAAAGTTGGTTTATCTTTTTGTCCTAATAATGCAGTTAGTGAAGTTAAAGAATGTGTGAATGTTGTTTTGAATAAAAGTGGGGGCGATGGAGCTTTTAGAGAATATGCAGATTATGTTTTAGATTACAATAGAAAAATAGAAAGGAAGAATTTAGTATGAAAGTAGTAGCATTTGTTCCAATAAAGTTAAATAGTAGTAGGTTGCCACATAAAAATATTTTAGATTTGAATGGTAAACCTTTATGTTATTATTTACCAAATAATTTATTAAAGGTAAAAGGAATTGATGAGGTTTATGTTTTTTGTAGTGATGAGAGTATTAAAGATTATATTCCAAACGGGGTTAAATTTTTAAAACGTGATGAGTATTTAGATGGCGATTTGGTTAAAGGGCAGGAAATTTATGAGAGTTTTATAAATAAAGTTCCGGCAGATGTTTATGTGCTTGCACATGCGACGGCTCCTTTTATAAAGTCGAATACTATTGAAAATGCTTTGAGTAAAGTTTTATATGAGGATTATGATTCAGCTTTATCAGTAAAAAAAGTCCAAACTTTTACTTGGTATCAAGGTAAACCTTTGAATTATGATTTAAATAATATTCCTCGTACTCAGGATATAGAACCTATTTTTTATGAAACTAGTGCTTTCTTTATATTTAAAAAAGAAGTGTTTACAGATATGGGAAGAAGACGTATAGGAAATAAACCATATTTCCAAGAGGTTGATGATATTGAAGGTGTTGATATTGATTATCCTAGTGATTTTTCTTTAGCTAAGGCTATTGCTTCTTTTGACGATAATTCTTTAGATGATTTTAAAATTTGGAAAGCGAGTTAAAGGATGATTAGAAGAGTTTTGCGAAAAATTAAACAAATTTTTGTTAAAAAGAATAATAAATTTAGTGATTGTATAATTGACATGCCATCTAGAGTTGATGATGGTGCTATTTTGAAAGAGTGCCAAATTGCAAGGGACTGTGATATTAGAAATGGTGTTGAAATTTTAGAACATTCTTATGTGAACAGAGGTTCTAATATTATGTCTGGTAAGATTGGCAAGTATTGTTCAATTGGTTATAACGTTGATATTGGTATGTTTGAACATCCAGTTTCAATGGTAAGCAGTAGTAAGGAAATATACAAGTTTACTGATGATTGGGAAGAAATATCTTCGCCGCCAATTATTGGAAACGATGTTTGGATTGGTAGCAAAGCAACGATACTACAGGGTGTTACTGTTGGAAATGGAGCTATTATTGCAGCAGGTGCAGTTGTGACTAAAGATGTTCCACCTTATGCGATTGTTGGTGGAGTGCCTGCTAAGATTATTAAATATCGTTTTGATGAAGATATTAGAAACCGTTTAGAAGAAATTAAATGGTGGGATAAAGATGATGAATGGATAGACAAATATAGAGTATATTTTAAGGATCCGAAAGATTTTTTAAAGAAAGTTGGGAGGTAATTTATGGAAAAGAAAATGTTACTTATTGCAGGTCCTTGTGTAATTGAAAGTGAAGATAATGTATTATTTATTGCGAAAAAGATGAAGGAGATTACTGATAAGCTTGATATTGATTATTATTTTAAAGCTTCTTTTGATAAAGCTAATAGAACTTCTATAACATCTTATAGAGGTCCTGGAATTGATGAGGGACTTAGAATTTTAAAGAAAGTTAAAGATGAAGTTGGTGTTAAGATAGCAACTGATATTCATGAACCTTGGCAGGCGGAAAAAGTTGCCGAAGTTGCTGATATTATTCAAATTCCAGCGTTTTTGTGCCGTCAAACAGATTTACTTATGGCTGCGGCTAAGACTGGTAAGTTAATCAATGTTAAGAAAGCACAATTTTTAGCTCCTTGGGATATGGCTAATGTTGTTAACAAGTTAGAGGAAAGTGGTAATAATAACATTATGCTTTGTGAGCGTGGTTCTTGCTTTGGATATAATAATTTAGTTGTTGATATGACTGGTATGATTGAGATGAAAAAATTTGGTTATCCAATTGTATTTGATGCGACACATAGTGTTCAAAAACCGGGTGGTAAAGGAAATGCGACTGGTGGTAATAGAGAGTATGCAAAATATTTAGCTAAAGCTGCTGCGGCAATTGGAGTAAGGGCATTTTTTATGGAGGTTCATCCAAATCCAGATGAGGCTTTATCGGATGGACCTAATTCAATAAAACTTGATGATATTGAAGATTTATTAAAAACAATAATTAAAATTGCTGATGTGGTAAAGGAGTAATTTATGGAAAAAAACACAATTGTTGATGATGGTAAAAAAGTTTTTAATATTGAAATTGAAGCTGTAAAAAAAGTTAGAGATACACTTGATGATCATTTTGAACAGATAGCTAAGGCTTTGATTAACTGTAAAGGTAAAGTTATATTTACTGGTATGGGTAAATCTGGACATATTGCTAAAAAATTAGCAGCTACTTTTGCGAGTTTAGGCACACCTTCATTTTGTCTTCATCCGGCTGAGGCTTTACATGGTGATTTAGGTATGGTTTCTAAGGATGATGTGGTTGTAGCTATTAGTTTTAGTGGTGAAAGTGAGGAAATAGTTCGCATTTTACCTAATATTAAGAAGATACAGGCTACATTAATAGGTATTTCTGGAAATGTGAAGTCTACTTTAATTAAACAAAGCGATATTTATTATGTGCTTCCACCAATTGAAGAGGCTTGTTATATGAAACTTGCACCTACTTCTAGTACAACATCTGTTTTAGTTTTAGGTGATGCTTTAGCTGTCGTTTGTGCTAAGCAAAAAGCATTTACTAAGAAAGATTTTGCCTTATTCCATCCAGCTGGTGCTTTAGGTAAAAGTCTAATTATTACAGTTGGTGATTTAATGAAAACAGGTAAATATAATTCTGTTGTTAATATAAATTCTAGTTTTGAAGATGCACTTAATGAGATGTGTAAGACAACACTTGGAATGGTTAGTGTTGTTGATGATAATAATAAATTAGTTGGAATTTTTACTGATGGTGATTTGCGTAGAAGTTTAGCTAAAAAAGTGGATATTTATTCTATGAAACTAGATGATATTATTACTAAAAAACCATTAACTATAAATAAAGATATGCTTGCAGTTGAAGCGTTAAGGCTGATGGTGCAAGATGAAAAACATGTTTCTGTAGCACCTGTTGTTGATGAAAATGGAATATTACTTGGTGCATTAAAATCAGAAGATATTATTGATAGTGGAATAGTTTTATAAATAAAGGGGCTGGTATTTGCCAGCCTATTTTTTTAGAGAGGTGGTATTTTGATTAGTAGAGGAAAAATTGCGATGAAAAATATATCTGCTAATTTGATATTACAATTAGTAATAATTGTTAGTGGATTTATAATGCCAAAACTATTGATAGGAAGTTTTGGTTCTGATACTTATGGTTTGGTTGCATCTATTACACAATTTTTATCGTTGATAATGTTGTTAGAAGCTGGTATAGGGCCAGTGATAAAGGCAAAACTTTATAAGTATATTGCAAATAATGATAAAAATAAAATACTTTTGGTTTTGAAAGATGCGGATAGATTTTTAAAGAAAATAGGATTTATTTTTATTGTTTATGTAATTGTTTTATGTTTTTTATATCCTATTATGAATGATGAGTTTGAGGCTAATTTTACAATTATAATGATTATTATTATGTCTATAGGAACACTTTGTGAATATTTTTTTGGAATTATTTATAATTTATATTTGCAAGCGGATAAAAAATATTATATTACTTCTAATATTCAAATTGTATGTTATATTTTAAATATTATTTTGGTAGTATTATTAGTTAATATGGGGGCTTCAATAATTGCGGTTAAGATTGCTAATACTTTAGCTTTTATTATAAAACCAATCTTTCAATCATACTATGTGAGAAAAAAATTAAATATTCATTTTGAAGAAGCTAAGGGAGAATATAAAATAGATAATAAGTACGATGGTTTATCTCAACATGTGGCATATGTAATTTATTCTAATACAGCGGTGAGTATTTTAACTATTTTTACTAATTTAGCTACTGTTGCGGTTTATTCTGTTTATAATTTAGTGTCTTCTGCTTTAAAAAATGTTGTGAGTGCTTTTTCTAATGGAATGGATTCAATTTTTGGAGATATGTTTGCTAGAAAAGAGAAAGATGTACTTAGACGTAGCTTTGGTATATATGAATTTTTATATTATACAGTTGTTTTAATATTTTTCTTGACAGCTATAATTTTAATAATTCCTTTTATTAAAATTTATACTAATGGAATAACCGATGCAAATTACATTCATCCTTTGTTTGCAATTTTATTGATGATTGGGGGAATTGTTGGGTGTATTAGAGTTATTTATTCAACTTTGGTTTATTCAATTGGGCATTTTAAACAAACTAATATGATTTGTTGGGTTGAAGCTATTGTTAATTTGGTGCTTTCAGTAATAGGGGTTATTAAGTTTGGACTTATGGGTATTGCTATTGGTCCTATTGTTTCTACTTTAATAAGGCTTTTGTATTTTATGTGGTATGCTTCAAAGGTTGTATTAGAACGTGATAATATTATAAATATAAAGTGGCTGTTTATTGTAACATTACAGACTGTTATATGTAGTTTATTAACTTATTATGTGATTGATATTAATCCAGCAAATTATTTTGAGTGGGTTTTATATGGTGCTTTTGTTTTATTAGTTGTGTCTATTTTTGTGATTGGTACAAATATTTTATTTAATTATTCTTTATTTAAAGAGGTATTGTCTTTTTTAAAAGAAAAATTTAGGGAGAAGAGAAATCATGTTTAAAAAAGTAGTTGATAAATTTTATGTACTTTTAGGTTATAGACGTTCTAATAAATTAAAAAGATTTTTGAATTCTAATAAGAAAGAGAATAAGCAAATTTTAAAATGTAATGCTAAATTTTATAATTTACATAAAGGTAAACGTTGCTTTATTATTGGTAATGGTCCGTCCGCTAAAAATATAAATTTTCAAGATTTAAAAAATGAATATACTTTTACAGTAAATCAGTTTGCACGATTTGAAAATTATAAAGATTTAAATTCTAACTATCATGTTTTTTCTGATGAACGTTTATTTGCATTAGATGAAAATAATCCGGATGATAGAGAAGCTTTAACATATTTGGCTAAAATAGCAGATTTAAGACCGAAAGTTCAATTTTTTTCAAAATTGTGTTCAAAGAATTTTTTTGAAAATGCATCAATTTTTAAAGATATTGATATTAATTATTATATTGATGGTTTAGTATTTCATGATGGTTATGAGTTAGACTGTGATATTACGAAGCAAATTCCGTGGTTTCCAACGTGTATAGATTATTGTATTTTTATTGCTATGTACATGGGATTTACTGAAATATATCTTTTAGGATGTGAATGTACAGGGTTTCTTAGGGCAACCATGTTTGATAAAAATATTAATGACAATATTTCTTATGGTTATAATGTTTCTGATAACGAAAAAAGACGAATTGAAAGGCAATTTAAAATGTGTGGGATTGCAGATGAATTAGAGATTGGAGCTAAGGTGTTGAAATATTATGATTATTTAGCAAAAATGGCTAAACGTGATGGAGTACGGATTGTCAATTGTACTGATGGTGGAATATTAGAAAGTTTTGAAAGAATGTCTTTAGATGATGTTTTAAAAAAATCTTAATTAAAAAGTCTATTGAAATTGTTTATTAATAGGCTTTTTTCGTGTATAATTATAGTTGAGATGTATTTATAAAAGTAGGAGGAGTTATGCGAAAATTATTTGAACGCTTATATAAAAAAAGTAGTGAAGATTTTTATAAAGAAATGTATGAAAATTTAAAAAACAATAAAAAAGAATTTATTGTAACAGCTAATCCTGAAACTTTCATGAAGTCTTTGGAGGATAAGGAAATAGAAAAATTTTTACTTGATGAAAAGTCTACATTAGTACCTGATGGTATTGGAATTGTAAAAGCTGCACATATGCTTGATTACGATGTAAAAGAGAGGATTGCGGGTATTGATATTGCGACTAAGTTATTAGAGTATGGCAGTAAATTACATAAGAAAGTTTATTTGTTTGGTTCTAAACAAGAAGTTATTGATGATATGAAAAATGTTATTAAAAAAAAATATTCTGGTATTGAACTTACTGGGGCCAAGAACGGCTATGAAAAAGATAAGGATAAGGTGTTTTTAGATATTGTTTCTAAAAAACCGGATATTGTTTTGGTAGCTTTGGGTATTCCTTTGCAAGAAAAACTTATTTATAAATATTTAGATAAATTTGAAAAAGGAATATTTGTTGGGGTTGGAGGTTCTTTTGATGTTATCAGTGGTCATAAAAAAAGAGCGCCTAAAGTATTTATTAAGCTCAACTTGGAATGGCTATATCGTATAATGAAGGAACCTAGTCGTTTAAAACGTTTTTATGATAGTAATGTAAAATTTATTTTTAAAGTTAGAAAGTATAAGTAAGGAGTGTTAATATGATTAAAGTTATGACTGTTTTTGGAACAAGGCCTGAGGCTATTAAGATGGCTCCTTTGGTTAAGGAACTTAAAAAAAGAGAAAATATTTCTTGTATTGTTTGTGTGACAGCTCAGCATAGAGAAATGCTTGATCAAGTACTTGAGGTTTTTGGTATTGTACCTGATTACGATTTGGATATTATGAAAAAAAATCAAACTCTTGCAGGCATTACTACTAGAGCTTTGCTTGGACTTGAAGAGGTTATTAACAAAGAAAAACCGGATATTGTACTAGTACATGGAGATACTACTACGACTTTCGCAGGGGCTTTAGCGGCTTTTTATAATCAGGTTGATATTGGTCATGTGGAAGCTGGTTTAAGAACTTGGAACAAATATTCACCATTTCCTGAGGAAATGAATAGACAGATGGTGGATAGAGTTACTGATATGTTTTTCGCACCTACGGATATAAGTAAGAATAATTTACTTAAAGAAGATGTTTTAGAAAGTAAAATATATGTTACAGGTAATACTGCGATTGATGCGATGGCAACAACGATTAAAGAAGATTATAAAAATGAAATATTTGATTGGATTGGAAATGATAGGATGATTTTACTTACAGCTCATCGTAGAGAAAATTTGGGTGATCCAATGCGTCATATTTTTAGAGCGATTAAAAGAATTGTTATGGAGTATGATGATGTTAAAGTTGTCTATCCGATTCATTTAAATCCTAAAGTAAGAGAAGTGGCTAATGAGGTTTTTGGTGATTTAGATAAAGTAAAATTGATAGAGCCATTAGAGGTTATTGATTTTCATAATTTTCAAAATAAAAGTTATATTATTTTGACAGATAGTGGTGGAGTTCAAGAGGAAGCCCCTTCTTTAGGTAAACCTGTTTTAGTTTTAAGAGATACTACTGAAAGGCCCGAGGGAATTAAAGCGGGAACTTTGAAATTGGTTGGAACAGATGAAGAGGTAATTTATAAGGAAACTAAAAAACTTTTAGATAATAAGGATGAATATGAGAAAATGAGTAAAGCTTCAAATCCTTATGGTGATGGATTTGCTTCTAGAAGAATTGTCGATGCAATTATAAATAAATATAGTAGATAGGTTGATATTATGGATAAAATAAGCATAATTATACCGGTTTTTAATGGTGAGGAATATTTAACTAGGTGTATTAAAGCATTACTTAATCAGACTTATAAAAATAATGAATATATTTTCATAAATGATGGTTCTACAGATAATTCTTTAAAAATTTTAAGAGATTATGAGAAAAAAGATGATAGAATTATTGTTATTGATAAAGAAAATACTGGAGTTTCTGATTCTAGAAATATTGGCATTAAAAAGGCTTCGGGCGATTATATTTGCTTTTGTGATGCGGATGATATATATGCGGAAAATTATCTTGAAGTGATGTTTAATTTAATTAAGGAAAATAATGTTGATGCGGTTAGATGTAATTTTAAAGTGATTGATAAAAATGGTAAAATTATTGATAGAGGTAATGATGTTTTAACTAATAAAAAGTTAAGTAAAGAAGATATAGTTAATAAAATGATTCCTGAGTGTTTAAGTGGTAAAATACCTTGTTTTACTTATTTGTTAATGATTAAGAAAGATTGTTTAAATGTAAGTTTTCCTTTAGATGTGGCGATGATGGAAGATGTGGTTTTCTACATCAAATTACTTTTAAATATTGATAGTTTTTATATTACTGGCGATACTTTATATACTATAATGTTTAATGAAAATGGAGCGACCAATAATGTTAAAAATTATAAGCGTAATATTAATAATGTTATTTTAGTTAATAAATATATTAGAGATATTTTAAAAGAAGCTAATTTGCTTACGGATGAAAATATTGAAAAATTAAATGTTAATCATTTGAATGCGATTGCGGATTTTATATTTAAACATTATTTGTATGGAGAAAAAACTATTGATATGTGTAAGAAGATGCGAGATGATATGTTTTCTTTGCTCATTAAAGAAACAGATTTATCTTGCATTAGTATGCCTAGAAGAATTCTTTTAAAATTAATAAATCATAGACATTATGTGCTTTTGAAGATATATTTTGTTTTAAGAAAATTAGTTTTTAGTATGAAAAGAGGCAGGTTATGAGAAAAATTTTGATAGCTATTCCTTATTTAAATTCTGGTGGTGTTGAAGTTTCTTTGATTAGGTTTTTAAAAGAGTTTGTTAAAAATAAAGAAAATAGTATTACTTTATTAATGCTTAAAATGGAAGGAATGTATTTAGAAAGTGTTCCTAAAGAGGTTAAAATTATTGAGCTAATTTATGATAATGACATCTATAGTTATGATCATAAAATAAAAGATGTAATAAAAATTAAGGGAATTAAAAATAAAATTAAATTTTTAAAATATAGGTTACTTTTAAGAAAATTTTTAGCTAATAATGATTGGGAAAATTATTATAAAGAAATTTTAAAGCATGTTAATACTTTAGATATTGATTATGATTTAGCTATTGACTGGCATGGTTATGGTCATTTTATTACTACTGTTGTGGCAGAAAAAGTTAATGCTAGAAAAAAAGTGTTTTGGATACATGATGAAAAAAATGAGTGGCTTGATAAAGTAAATCATTGGTTTGATGCTTTTGATAAAATATATTGTGTGGGTGTGGCATGTAAAAATATGGCTTTAAAAAATATGCCCTGCTTGAAAGATAAATTAGATGTTTTTTATAATATGACTGATTATATAAATATTAGAAAAAAATCATTAGAAAAAATAGTTCTTCCATATAAAAAAAATAGATTTAATATTATTACTGTTGGACGTATAGAATGGCAAAAGGCTTATGATATTGCTGTTTTAACTGCTAAAAAGTTAAAAGATAAAGGTTTTAATTTTTGTTGGTATGCGATTGGAGATGGGCATAAAAAAGCAGAAATAGAGGCATTAATAAAAGAAAATGAGTTAGATGATTATTTTAAATTACTTGGAATTAAAAAAAATCCATTTCCTTATGTGAAAAATGCTGATGCTTTTGTTTTAACTTCAAGACATGAAGGCTATTGTTTAGCAACGTTAGAGGCAAAAATTTTAGGAAAGGTTATTATTGCTACTGATATAGAGAGTAATAAAGAACAGATTACTTCTTATGAAAATGGTATATTATGTGAATTAGATGCGGATGATTTTGCTAATAAAATAATGGAAGTTGCTAATGATAAAAATTTGAAAAATAAAATAGAAAATAATTTAAAAATCGAAAATTTTGATTATACGAATGAGTTTCAAAAATTATATAAGTTGATGGGGGAATAGTATGATAACGGTTTTTACTCCAAGTTATAATAGGAAAAATACATTAAAAAAATTATATGATTCTTTGTTACAACAAGGTGAGGTAAAATTTGAATG
>CALVIE010000003.1 GCA_944329385.1 uncultured Bacilli bacterium
ATTATAGACACTTCCTTTCGTTGATTTTATTTTATCACTCTCTATATTTTTGTGTCTATATATCTATACTAACACCAATATTATTGTAAATTATCCTAGAAAAGAAAATGTTATTAAAGATAGATTATTTAATGATAGTTTAGATATTTTGTACTTAATTTATAAAGCTAATTATAGTAAAGATAGACGAAATATCCAAATTGAAATTCTAAGTAAAATTAGTATGCTTGATTTCTATTTAGAAAGAAGTTTAAAAAACAAATATATTAGTGAAAAACAATGCTTAAAAAAATCAAATCAACTACTTACTATCACTAAAATGGTACATGGATGGATTAAAAGTGATAAAAGTAAGTTATAAAGATTTATTAGATATTTATGAAAATGAAATATCCAAGAATGTTAAAAACAAGAAAAAGCTTTACAATTTTGAAAAATATAAAATCCAAAATATTACTAGAGCTATAAATAAAATAAACAATTTTGATAAAGAAGAATATAATATTTTCCTAATAAAAGAACCTAAAGAACGCATCGTCATGAGTTTAAATTTAGTAGATAAATTAATAAATCATTATATATCTAGAAAAATATTAATACCTAAATTAGAAAAATATTTAGATATTAGGAATGTTGCTACTAGAAAGAATATGGGCACTAGCTATGCCATTAAATTATTAAAAAAGTATTTAAACTTAAATAAAAAACATGGTGAATTTTATGCTTTAAAACTAGATATTTCTAAATATTTTTACAATATTGATCACACTAAATTAAAAAGTATGATTAAAGATAAATTAAAAAGCGACGAATATAATTTGATATCTAAAATAATTGATAGTACAGACTATAAATATGTGAATGAAAAAATAAAAGTAATTAAAGAAAACAATAATGTAAATCATATACCTTACTATGCAAAAGGTAAAGGTCTGCCTATTGGGGGCTTATCCTTACAAATACTATCTACATATTATTTATCAGAAATAGATCACTTTATTATTCATGATTTAAAAGTTAAATATTTCGTGCGTTATATGGATGATTTTATTTTAATAAATAATGATAAAGATTATTTAAAATACTGTTTAAAGCAAATAGAAAATAAATTAAAAGAATGTCATTTAAAATTAAATAACAAAAAAGTTCAAATAATAAATATTAAAAACGGTTTTACTTCTCTAGGCCACTATTTTATTTTAAAAAACAAATTAATAATAAAAAAATCAAATAGTGCGAAATATAAAATAAAAATAAATATCAAACTTAAAACAAAACTTTATAAACAAGAAAAAATTACCTTTCAAAACTACTTCTGCTCTATAAATTCCTACAAAAACTAAACATAAATCATTTACTTTTTTAATATATTTTGGTATAATCATAGCCGAGTAATTAATTTACTCCTTGCTTTCAAAAAAAGAAAGCCGAATTAGACCACAAGGAGGTGTAAAAAATGAAAAACTATGAAATCATGTTTATTGTAAGACCAACATTAGGTGAAGATGAAGTAAAAAAAGTAGTAAATGATTTTAAAACAATCATCACTAAAAATGATGGTAAAGTAGCTAAAGAAGAAAACATGGGACAAAGAGAATTAGCTTATGAAATAAAGAATTTCAAAAGCGGTTATTACTTTGTTTTTGAAGTTGAAGCTGAAACAGATAAAGCGATTAAAGAATTTGACCGTTTAGCTCTTATCAATAATGACATTGTTCGTCATTTAATTACAAAAATAGAAAAATAAGAAATGAGGTAGTTTTATGAACAGAGTATGTTTAGTTGGTAGATTAACGGCAAAACCAGAATTGAGATATACAGGAAGCAATGTTCCTTATACAAGATTCTCACTCGCAGTAAATCGTACATTTAATAATGCCCAAGGAGAAAGACAAGCTGACTTCATAAACATAGTAGTATGGCGTAGACAAGCTGAAAATGTCGCAAATTATTTAGACAAAGGTAGTCAAGTATCAATAGAAGGAAGAATCCAAACAGGAAGTTATACCGCTCAAGATGGAAGTAAAAGATATACTACAGATGTAGTTGCCGATAATGTTCAATTCTTAGATACAAAACGTCAAGCCGAAGCAAGAACAAATAATCAATCACCTTATGATTATCAAGATGCTCCTGCTCCTATGAATGATGTTGATGTCGATAATGATCCTTTCGCAGATTTTGGAGATAACGTTTCAATTGATGATAATTTCTTAGAATAGGAGGTAATTATGGCAGAATTTCGTAGAAGAAAAAGAAAAGTATGTCAAATGTGTGCTGGTAAGCACGTAAGCTATAAAGACGATACTGTAAAAAAATATATTAGCTTAGATAAAGGTAAAATATTACCAAGAAGAATCACTGGTGCTTGTGCTAAACACCAAAGATATATTGCTAATGAAGTAAAAAAAGCTAGATTTATGGCTTTATTGCCATTTGTAAAATAAACATTTGCTCAAACAGTAAATGTTTTTTTCTTAAAAATTTCACAAATTAATGTTATAATGAAACTAAAAGGAGGATAATAAGTGGAAGAAAAAGAAACATCATTAAAAGATATTGTAAAAAATGATTATCAAGAACAAACAATTCTAGATTTAAACGTACCAGACAATAAAATAGGAATTGCTAGTGACCATAGAGGTTATAATCTAAAACAAAAACTAACAAAATATTTAACCAAAAAAGGATATACTGTTATTGACTATGGTTGTGATGATAAAACCAGTCATGACTATCCAAAATATGGATTTAAACTAGGAAAAGCCGTTCGTGATGGCAAAGTTGAAAAAGGTATCGCAATTTGTGGTAGCGGTATAGGAATAAGCATCGCTTGCAACAAAGTAAGCAAAGTAAGATGTGCAAAAATAGATAATATTAAAGAAGCTAAATACACAAGAAAAGATAACGATGCCAACATAATGGCCATAAATGGAAATATGCCATTAATTAGAGCTAAAGATATAACAGATGTATTTTTAAAAACCCCTTTTAGTAATGAAACTCGCCATAAAAATCGCATAAAAATGCTAGATGATTATAGAGAATAATGGCACTAAAAGGCTTCATATACATAATAACTACAATCATCACTATTTGGGCTTTAGAAAGTATAAATATATCCGGCATATTTAAAAAAAATAGATATTACTCATCAAGGGTATTATATCTAATAGTCGCTATGGCTTTATCATACTTAGTCACAAATTTTTTCTATGATTTTTTCGCAAGTACGAAATTCATATAGAAAGGACAAGTTATGAAAAAGTTCATTATAACTGCACTATTAGTTATTATAATCCCTTTTTTATTTACCAAAATTTTTATTCAAACTGATGAAATAAAATTTAAATATAAAACAAATAATATAATTAGAGTCAAAGATGAAAAAACAAATCAAATAATGATAATCCCTTTTGAAAAATATATAAAAGGTGTTGTCGCTGGTGAAATGCCTGCAACTTTTGAATTAGAAGCCCTGAAAGCCCAAGCCGTTGCTTCAAGAAGCTACGCCATGTATCAAATGACTGCAACTAAAGATAAAGAATATGATGTATTAAATACAACTGCCAATCAAGTATATCTAACAGATGAACAATTAAAAACAAATTGGAAAGAAAATTATCAAGAAAAAATAAATAAAATAAATAAAGCTGTTCAAGAAACAAACGGTGAATATCTAACTTATAATAATGAAATAGTTAACGCCATGTTTTTCTCTACCTCAGTAGGTAAAACAGAAAATAGCGAAGAAGTATTTGTTTCAAAATTGCCATATCTAAGAAGTGTTGATAGTAAATGGGATGAATTATCACCTGTTTTTAATGATACATATACCTTTGACCTAAAAGATTTTTATACAAAATTAAGCTTACCTTATAATGAAAAACTAACAATTGAAATAACACAAAAAACATCAACTGGTAGAATAAGAAAACTAAAAATAAATAGTCAAGAAATAAATGGTAGAGATTTAGCTACTAAATTATCACTCCGTTCAAACTATTTTACAATAACTCAAAATAATGAAAAAATAACCATCACTACTAAAGGATTTGGCCATGGTGTTGGCATGAGTCAATATGGAGCAAATGGCATGGCTAAAGAAGGATATAAATATGATCAAATATTAAAACACTATTATCAAAATACCGAAATAAAAAAAATTTAGTATAAAAAACCCAAAACTATCCAAAATGATAGTGAGAGGTGAAAAAAATGAAAAAATTAAAAATAAAAAAACCAGTCATTTATAGTGCCTGCATCGCCGCCAGTCTTGCCCTAATTGGTGGTCTAATGTATGCCAATACATCAAAACAAGATCTAAAACCAGAAGAAGACCTAATCTATGTCTCTAGACTATTTGATGATAATGTAACATCTGTAGTAAGTACACCGCATGTAATAGTAAAACCATATACTAACACAAATATTAAAGTATTAAACACATTCTATGATTATCGAAGTGATGAAAGTACCCAGCAAAAATCCATTATTAACTATGATACAACATACATTCAAAATAGCGGTGCATCTTATGGTGGTATAAATGAAACATTCGACGTTGTAAGCGTTTTACCAGGTACCGTCACATCAGTTAAAGAAGATAAACTAATGGGTAAAATTGTTACAATTGAGCACGATTCAAACATCATAACAACATACAAAAGTTTAAGTGAAGTTACCGTTAAAGAAGGCGATAATGTAGCTCAAAGCACAGTCATTGGTAAAGCTGGCGAATCAAACTTAGAAAAAGATTTAGGAAAACACGTTTTATTTGAAATAACTGTTGATGGTAAATATGTTAATCCAGAAAACTGTTTTAATAAAACAATCGACCAATTAAAGAGTAATTAAAACTCTTTTTTTATATACTAGAAATTTGCTTTGTAAAAACAAATTTTAAATAATCAAAACATCTGTTCAAAAAAATCTTTACAAAATAAATAGTTAAAACTCAAAAATTCATTTTAAAACATATAAATTATGTTATAATAAAAAAGGAGAAGCTTATGAAGAAATTATGTATTATATTTATTATAACATTTTTAATAATGATTCCATCAGTAAATGCTAGTTCCGAAGGAAACAGAATAGCCGACGCTGGAGCAAAATTAGCTGTTGGACTAAATGGAAATTATTATGTTAGATCACCAGGTACAAGAGTATCCGATCCGGCTGCTCAAAAATACATTAATGCTAGAGATTCATTAATACCAATAAGATCTTATCTGGGTGGCGATTACGCTAGTTGTGATATAACAGTATCTACAATCATAAGATATTCTGGTGTTGATCCAAACTTTGAACCCTTTGCTGTTCCTAAACAATGGGATTATATGGTAGCATCAGGAAAGTGGGAAATAGTTGGAAGGGGATATCATATAGGAGATGATTCTAGCCGGTTACGTCCAGGAGATGTTTTAGTCGTTGACAGAACTGTAGGTAACCAAGAAGCTAATATGCACATTTGGATTTTCTTAGGTAACAAAGCAGTTCAAAAATATTGGCCGGGAAATGATAGTGATGCAATACAAGGATCATATTCTTACACTCCATATGAAGCTTTTTACCCTAGCCTTTTTAAAGCTGCCACCAGTTGGGAACCGCCAAATAGATCATACGTAATTTTTAGGTATGATGGAGAAGATTATGTAGGAAATATCACAAAATGGGTTGAACAACTACAAGGATCATTTGAATTAGAAAAAATAGATGTATGTAGTATAATTTCTGGCACATTAAAAGATACATTAAATACATTATTTCAATATATATCTTTAGCTGGGATAATACTTTTAATTATTTTAACAATAATAGATTTAATAAAAGTAATTACTGGCAATCCTACAGAAAACTTTGTAAAATTTGGCCAAAACATAAAGGCAAGAATTATAACATTAATCATATTATTAATATTGCCATTTTTGATAACCCTTATTATAGATGGAATTAATAAAATTGCTTCAATTACAGGATATCAGTCAGATAATCCATTATGTGCTGTTGTTGAAAATAAAGAGTAGACCATGAAATAGATTTTTCATGGTCTATTCAGAAAAAAAGTAAAAAAAAAGCATTCTTCATACTCCAAATAAGGATAGGTATGATATAATATTTTAAGAAAAAAGGTGATAAATATGTTTTCAAAAGATATCGGAATAGATTTAGGAACAGCTAATGTTCTTATTTATATTAAAGGTCAAGGAATAGTTTTAAATGAACCAAGTGTTGTTGCTATCGACGAAGAAACCAAAAGACCAGTCGCCGTAGGAACGGCTGCTAAAGAAATGTTGGGTCGAACTCCAGGACAAGTAAGAGCGATAAGACCAATGAAAGATGGAGTAATTGCTGATTTTGAAATAACCGAAATAATGTTAAATAGTTTCATCAGAAAAGTCAATGGTAAAAGTTTTTTTGGTAGACCTAGAATTTTAATTTGTTGTCCATCAAATATTACACAAGTTGAAAAAAATGCCATTAGAGAAGCAGCTGAAAAAACTGGTGCAAGAAAAGTATATCTTGAAGAAGAACCAAAAGTAGCTGCTGTTGGAGCTGGAATGGATATTTCTAAGCCAAGTGGCAATATGGTTATCGATATTGGTGGAGGAACAACCGATGTTGCTGTTTTATCATTAGGTGGGATTGTTACATCATCATCAATTAAAATAGCCGGAAATGTTTTTGATAATGATATAATAAAATATATTAGAGAAAAATATAAATTATTAATTGGTGATAGAACAGCTGAAGAAATAAAATTTGAAATTGGAACTGTCTTTCCAGGTGCTAGAAATGAAAAAATGGAAGTTAGAGGTAGAGATTTAGTCACAGGCTTGCCACATACTATAACTTTAACATCAGATGAAGTAGAAGAAGCTTTAAGAGAAAGCGCCTATATTATTGTAAACACTGCTAAATCAGTCTTAGAACAAACACCTCCAGAACTATCAGCTGATATAATTGATAAAGGTATCGTTATAACTGGCGGCGGAGCTTTATTAAATGGTATTGATCAATTGCTTTCTCATGAGTTAAAAGTACCTGTATTTGTAGCTGAAAGCCCATTAACTTGTGTAGTTGAAGGAACCGGTGTTTTACTAGAAAATATTCCTTTACTAGAAAGTGGTTTAAATAAACGTTATTAGTCCATAATAAAAAAATAGAAAGGGGATTTCTATGGAACATACAAAAAACTTAAAAGAAAAACTATTTAGAAAAAAACAAAATGGTTGGGAAATGAATATAGACAAAGAAGAAATACAAAATTTTTCAAAAGAATATATATCATTTTTAAATAAAGCAAAAACTGAAAGAGAATGTGTTAAAGAATTTACAAAAATATTAGACGAAAATGGTTTCCAAAATATAAAAAACAAAGAAAATCTTAAAGCAGGAGATAAAATATATTATATTAATAGACAAAAAAACATCTATGCCGCTGTTATTGGACAAGAAGATTTAAAAAATGGATTTAATATAATAGGAGCTCACATTGATAGCCCAAGACTTGATTTAAAGCCTAATCCATTATATGAATCTGAAGATCTCGCTCTGTTCAAAACCCATTACTATGGAGGTATAAAAAAATATCAATGGGTCAACATTCCATTAAGCATGCATGGAGTAATTGTTACAAAAGATAATCAAAAAATTGAGATAAATATTGGAGAAAAAGACGATGAGCCAATATTTACTATTGCTGATTTATTACCTCATTTGTCTAAACAGCAAGATAAAAAGAAATTAGAAGAAGCCATAAGTGGTGAAGATTTAAATATCTTAGTTGGAAGTATACCTTATGAAACAGATGAAGAAATATCAGAAAAAGTAAAATTAAATATCTTAAATATTTTGAATAAAAAATATGGTATAGTTGAAAGAGATTTTGTTAGTAGTGAAATTGAATTTACCCCAGCTATGAAAGCTAAAAGCTTAGGTTTTGATCAAAGTCTAGTTGCTGGATATGGCCAAGATGATAGAGTGTGTGCCTATACAAGTATCAGAGCTTTATTAAATGTAAATAATCCTAAAAAAACTGCAATTTGTCTTTTAGCCGATAAAGAAGAAATTGGTAGTATGGGAAATACTGGAATGTCTTCAAGAACATTTGAATATTTTATAAATGAAATATTAAATAAAACTATTGGCAATAAACCAGGATTATTAGATGAAATATTTCAAAACACTAAAGTTTTATCTGCTGATGTTACTGGAGCCTATAATCCAAATTATCCAAGCACTTATGAAAAAAATAATGAATCTTATATTGGATATGGAATTTCCATTATCAAATATACCGGTAGTGCCTCTAAAGGTGGTGCCTCAGATGCCAATGCTGAATACGTTGGATATATTAGAAATTTATTTGAAAAAAATAATATTGCCTATCAAAATAGCGAAATGGGTAAAATCGGGATTGGCGGCGGCGGAACAATTGCCTATATCTTAGCTGATAAAGGAACTGATGTTATCGACTGTGGTGTTCCTGTTCTATCAATGCACTCACCTTATGAAATCACTAGTAAATTTGATATATATAATGCCTATAAAGCTTATGAAGTTTTCTATAAAGACGAGTAAATCGTCTTTTTGTGTGATATAATATTGTTGGAGGGAAAAAATGAATATAATTAATATCATAACAATAGTAATAGCTTTAGCCACTTGCTTTTTTGGTTATAAATTAAATAAAATATTAATATCGTTATTTGGTTTAATAATTGGTTTTAATTTAGGAGTAACATATTTACCAAATTTATTAACAGACCAAACAATCATATATATTATTTCAACAATAATAGCCATAGCCGTTGGAATAATATCATACAAATTATATTTAATAGGAGTATTTCTATTATGCACCCTAACTGCATTCATATTAAGTGGCAATTTAAATCTATCAGAAAATTTACAAATAATAGTAAGTGTAGTAATTGGAATTGTAGCTGGAATATTAGGGGTCAAATTTACAAGACCAATAATGATAATATCAACCTCATTAGCTGGTGCATCCGCTTTAATAGAAAATTTATTAACTTTATTTAATTTTCAAAATAACACAGTAGAAATCATATTGTTTATAATTATAACTATTTTAGGTATAATGTATCAATTTAAACAAAATGATGAAAATTCGCATTCTTAACAAAAATATGATAAAATATAATCCATTAGAGGTGAAATTTATATGACACAAAACGAAATAGCCAATATTTTTCTCATGATTATTACAACATTTTTATTTGTTACTATTTTAATTCCATTTATAAAAAAAATAGCTATACACGTTGGAGCTTTAGATATTCCAAACAAAAGAAAAGTTCATAGTAAACCAATGCCAAGATTAGGTGGCCTTGCCATATTCTTCGGTTTCCTATTTGGATATATTCTATTTGGCGAACCTAGTAGTACCATGAACTCTATTTTAATCGGAAGCTTCATCATAGTATTAACCGGTGCTATTGACGATATTAAGCCATTAAAAGCTTCCGTAAAATTTGTCGCTCAACTAATGGCTGCTATCGTTGTAACTTGCTATGGTAAACTTTTAATTCAAGATATTACAGCCTTTGGCTTTTACTTAGATTTAGGACTACTTGCCTACCCTATTACAATATTTTTTATCTTAGGTTGCCTAAACTGTATTAATCTAATTGATGGACTAGATGGCTTAGCTGCTGGTATTAGTTCAATTTATTTTGCCACTATTGGAATCATTGCTATTATTATGGGAAAGACTGGATTAGACTTTATTTTAACATTCATTATGTTAGGTTCAGTTTTAGGATTTTTAGTTCATAATTTCCACCCTGCTAGTATCTTTGCTGGTGATTCAGGATCATTATTCATGGGGTTTATGATAGCAGTTATCGCCCTACTTGGTTTTAAAAGTGTAACCTTAACATCCCTAATAATTCCCCTACTTATACTAGCTATTCCTATCTTAGATACTATATTTGCTATTATAAGAAGATTATTAAAAGGTGAAAAAATATCTAAACCAGATAAATCTCATCTTCACCATCAACTTTTAAATAAAAACTTTTCCCACAAAGCAACCGTTTTGATTATCTATGGAATTGATATATTATTTGCCGCTGCCTCTATCATCTATGCTCTTCATGACCAAAAATTAGGTTATATTATATATACTATATTAACCATAATAGTTATTATATTCGTATTAAAAACCGACATAATAGTAGATCAAGCAGCTTTCCATAAAAAACATAATAAAGAAAAATAATTATCAAAAAGTATAATTATTTTTTTTATTATCATAATATTAATGGTGATTATATGTCAAAGGAAATAATGGAAATATTGGATGTAATATTAAGATGTTTAATATCTTTAGTAACCTTGTTTTTTGTAACTAAAATGATTGGGAAAAAACAAGTATCGCAGTTTAGTCTATTTGATTATGTCATTGGAATTTCAATTGGCAACTTTGCTGCAGAAATGGCTTTAAACCTTGATTCTGATTATATGCATGGAACCATTGCCGTTATAGTCTTTGGAATAGTTGCATATTTAGTTTCAATCATCACCTTAAAAAACTTAAAATTAAGAAGATTTTTTATTGGTGATCCAACAATTCTTATAGAAGATGGAAAAATATTATATAAAAATCTAAAAAAAACAAAATTTGATATTAATGATCTTTTAGAAGAATGTCGCATCAATGGCTACTTTGATATTCAAGAAATAGACTATGCTTTAATGGAAGCAAATGGAAAAATAAGCATTCTTGCTAAACCTGATTTTCAAAAACCAACAAATAAAGATTTAAAAATCAATAAAGAAAAAACAGGATTATGTGCCAATATAATTATCGACGGAAAAATCATTTATGAATCACTGAAAATAATGCATAAAGATGAAAAATGGTTAAAACATGAAATAAAAGTAAAAGGTTATAAACTAAACGATATTATTTTGGCTACCCTTGATTTAAAAGAAAACTTTATAGTTTACGGAAAAAACGTCAATTCTAAAACTTATGACATCTTAAACTAGAAATTATCTGTAATAACTGCTATAATGACAAAGGTGATAAAAATGAGGCATTTTTGTGCATCCGCATATATAATTAACCCAATTAATAAAAAATTATTATTAGTAAGACATAAAAAATATAATAAATGGCTTCAACCTGGTGGACATATTGAAGATAACGAAACTCCGGAAGAAGCTGCTACTAGAGAAGTTTATGAAGAAACAGGTATAAAAACTACTTTAATTGGTGAGCACTTTCCAAGAGAAGATGACCTAGTAAGACCTTTAGGTATTCAGTATAATAGAAAAGAAAATGGTGATAGAATGGTTGATATTGTTTATGTTGGAAAACCAAACAACCCAGAAGAACCATTAAAAATAAGTAATGAAAGTAATGATATTGGTTGGTTTTCAAGACATGACTTAGAAGAAATGCCAGTTTTTCCGGATGTAAAAATATCCTTTGATTATATATTGCGAAATTACTTTGGTGGAATTGATGTTTAAGGTAATTGAAATAAAAGACAAAAAAGCTCTAGATAAATTTTATCGAAAGCTCTTTTTTTATAAATCATTTATTTTTAAAAAAATATATTTTAAAGTAAAAACAGACTATAAAGAAATAAAACCAATCATTACCGCCTTAAATATTAAAAAAAGAAAAGAAAGAATAACCTATATTTATGATGAAGCATGCACCCAAATAGATAACCATTATAATAATAAAAATATCTGTGGTTTTAAAAATAATAAGTGCTACGTCCAGCAAAAATTAAACAATGGTACCATAAATGGGTGCTGTAGAATGTGCAAATATCAAAGTAAAAAAGGATGCAAAACCAAAAACCTAACTTGTAAACTATTCACTTGCTCAGAAGTTGAAAAAAGATGCCAAATAATTACCTTTGATGATTTAAAAATATTAAATCTTCTCTCACTTAGAAATAAAATGATTTTAAAATCAGATTACTTTTCTAAAAGAGAAGATGTTATTAATGATTTATATATTGGAAGTTTCTTTGTATGGACTATTAGAATAATAATTAGATTAATAAATAACTTTTCCACACTAAAACGCAAACAATCTTAAAACAAAAATTTATTTACAATTAAATACATAAGTGTTATAATTGTTCCTAGTGTGAAAAGAGGGATTTGTATGAAACAGAGAAATATTGCAATAATTGCCCATGTCGATCATGGTAAAACAACACTCGTCGATCAATTATTAAAACAGTCAGGAACATTTAGAGAAAACGAAGAAATAGGAAAAAGAGTCATGGATTCAAATGCCCTAGAAAAAGAACGCGGAATAACCATTTTAGCAAAAACAACCGCCATTAATTATAAAGGATATAAAATAAACATCTTAGATACTCCAGGACATGCTGACTTTGGCGGTGAAGTTGAAAGAATAATGAATATGGTTGATGGTGTTTTATTAGTTGTTGATGCCTATGAAGGAACCATGCCTCAAACTAGATTTGTACTAAAAAAAGCTCTAGCTGCTGGCGTAACTCCAATAGTAGTTGTCAATAAAATCGATAAACCATCTGCTAGACCAGAAAAAGTTGTCGATGAAGTCATGGATTTATTCATTGAATTAGGCGCTTCCATTGAACAATTAGACTTCCCAGTATTATATGCATCTGCCCTAAATGGAACCTCTTCTACATCTTCTGATTTAAATACTCAAGCCAAGACCATGGATCCAATATTAGATGCCGTTATTGAAAATATACCAGAGCCAAATGTTGATGAAAATGGACCTTTCCAATTTCAACCTGCCCTACTTGATTATAATGATTTTGTAGGAAGAATCGGTATCGGTGTCGTTAAAAGAGGACATATCAAAGTAAATTCTACAGTAACATGTATGCGTTTAGATGGTACAAAAAAACAGTTTAGAATTCAAAAAATATTTGGTTATCTAGGACTAAATAAAATAGAAGTTGAAGAAGCTCATGCTGGAGACATTGTCGCTATAGCTGGTTTACCTGATATATCAGTTGGTGAAACAGTATGTGAAGTTGGACACGAAGAAGCACTTGAACCACTTAGAATTGATGAACCAACCTTACAAATGACCTTTGGTGTAAATACCAGTCCATTTAATGGTAGGGATGGTAAATTTCTAACTGCAAGACAGATAGAAGATAGACTAATCAAAGAAACTGAAAAAGATGTATCCTTAAAAGTAAAACAAATAGACTCTGAGTCATGGATGGTATCTGGTAGAGGCGAACTTCACCTATCAATATTAATTGAAACAATGCGAAGAGAAGGATATGAATTAGAAGTATCTAAACCACAAATCATTGTTAAAGAAATAGATGGCATAAAATGTGAACCATTTGAAGACGTTGAAATCGAAGTCCCAGAAGAATATGTTGGACCAGTCATTGAATCATTAGGTAACCGTGGTGGAACAATGGAAAATATGACTCCTTTTGATAATCAGACAAAACTTTTATATACCATTCCATCAAGAGGATTAATTGGCTTTACAACTGAATTTATGACCTTAACTAAAGGTTATGGGATATTATCTCATGCTTTTAAATCTTATGAACCAATTACTGTAAGTAATATTGGCGAAAGAAAAGCCGGAGTCTTAGTTTCTATTGATAATGGCAAAGCTACCGCCTATGCCCTAGGTTCCCTAGAAGATAGAGGCGTTATGTTTATTGAACCAGGAACAGATGTTTATGAAGGTATGATAGTTGGTGAAAATAACCATGAAAACGACCTAGCTGTTAATGTTACTAAAGGTAAACAACTAACAAACACTAGAAGTGCGAATAAAGATCATACTGTAGTCTTAAAAAGGCCAAGAGAAATGAGTTTAGAAGTTTGCCTAGACTATATCAATGAAGATGAATTAGTCGAAGTAACCCCTGCAACCTATAGATTAAGAAAGAAAATTCTAAACACCAATGAAAGAAAAAAATACGAAAATAAGAAAAATCCTAAATAAACTTTCCAATAAAAAGGAAAGTTTTATTTTATGTAGGTTCTGTTATACTTTATGACTTATGGGCAATATCATTGAAATTTTGTATGATTATATTAAAATTATCATTATATTTATTGCTATATATTGCTATGCTTTTTTATTCGTCACTTTATTTAACACTTCTATCTAAAAAAATAGAATCTCAAAAAAAAAATAATTGTAAAAAAGTAGAAAAAAGGGTATACTTAATTATAGAGAGGAGTGTAGAAAAATGAAAAAGAAAATATTTTCTTTAGGGTTTATTGCATTGTTTATTACTTTGCCATTTGCCGTAAAAGCAGCCACATCTTTCGACGGTATGCAAAGTGGTAATGTAATCAAACTAACTGAAGACGTAACTTTATCAAAAAGGCACGTCATTAATGAAGGCGAAAGCCTTACAATTGACCTAAATGGTCATACCTTAACAGGACCAACTGATGATTATCTTGTTGATAATAGAGGTACTGTTAAAATAATCGATACCGGAAGCAATAAAGGTAAAATAAGTTGTCCATCAAATACTTCATCTTGCCTTAGAAACTTAGGCACAATGGAAGTAGATGGCATAACAGCTGAAAGTGCTTTTGCTACTATTAAAAATGATGCAACTAGTAGTAAAGATGAAGAAGGAGAACATTATGGTAATTTAACTGTTAAAAATTCAACTATTATTTCTACTCATGTGGGAAACTCTTTGGACAAAGAAATCGGTTTTACTGGTGCTATTCAAAACTGGGGAACTGCTAAAGTAGATAATACAAAAGTTGTTGCCGAAAAAGACTATGCCATATTCGCACGAAGCGGTGCTAGTGCTAATAAAAATTCAGATATTACTATTAAAAATTCAACAATTACAGGGCTTTATTTTCTAGGAACTGAAAGACTTAACAGTACAACAACTACGCAAACAGTTAATATTAGTGATTCAACTATTACTGGTAAAACATCTACAGGAAATAATAATGGAACAGTTCAATCTTATAGTGGAGAAATAACTGCTAAAACTAATCACAATAACACAAACGGTTCAATTATTGCTAATAGTGTTAAAGGAACTAAAGTGATTATTGATGTTGACTATAGTAGTGCTTTAATAATACCTGAAGGCATTACAGTAGTAATTCCTAAAGAAAGAACTTTAACTGTTGGAACTGGTGGAGTTAAAATTGGAAATGGCCAATTAGATTTAAAAGGTGAAATGAAAAATGCTAATGTCTATGTAGAATCAACAAATTCATATTGGACGAATTTAAAAAATGCCCTTAATAGTGTACCTTTAGATTCTAAAGGCATTAACGTTAAATTATTAGCTGACACTAATGAAACTAGTAGCATTTCAATTAGCCGAAAAGAAATTAACATTGATTTAAATGGACACACTATTAACAGTACCAAAGGTATTAGTATTGCTAATAGCTCAGATATTACTATCAATGATACAAGTAAAGACCAAACTGGAAAAGTTAATACAAATATTAAAAATTCTGGTAAATTAACAATTAAAGGTGGTACTTATCAAACAATACCAACAACTAACACAGGTGCTACAACAACCGTTGAAGGCGGAACATTCCCTAAAGAAATATTAGATCAAGTTACTGTAAATGAAGATCAAATAGTAACTACAAATGAAGATGGAACTGTCACAATAGCTTATAAAAAAGCTGATTATAGCAAAGTAGAAGAAGCTATTGATAAAGCAAACAAATTAAATAAAAATGACTACAAAAACTTTAGTTTAGTAGAAGATGCAATCAACAAAGTTGATTGGAATAAAAACATTACTGAACAAAAAGAGGTTGATCAATATGCTGAAGACATTTTAAAAGCGATTGATAGTTTAGAGTTAAAAGATCAAGAAGATATTAAAGATGAAGCAACTAACCCAAAAACATCAGATAGTATAATTTTAGTCGCTGTAATCGGTGGTGTTGCTGTAATTGTTGCGGTTACTGCATTCATTGTTTTAAAGAAAAAAGCATAAACCAAGTAAATAAAACTTGGTTTTTTTGAACCTTGATAAAAGGTTAACTTATAACTTTATTAACAGTTTAATAAAACCTCATATAAGAGGTTTTATTTTGCCCTAAAAGTAGTTTTAAATTCTACATTATCCTTATTGCCATTATAAATAGGAATAATTGAAACCACATATCCATACTTATTTTCAAAAGAAATTCTAATATCTGGACTTTCATAATTAATACTTTTCCTTATAATGACCTTACTCTCATCTACATCATCTAAACTATAAAGTAAATCAATATCCATATACTTGTCATTTTTAAATTCTATTTCATTAATTTTCAAATTATTTACCTTTTCACCAAAATTTATAATAATATAATTAGAAGTCTTATCAAGTAAAATTGTTTTATCATCATTAGTCGCTTCATAATTTTTCATATAATCTATTGCATAGAAATTCTTATCTGTATACTTTTTAGTCAAACTTTGTAAATAACTGTTAAGCTTTGTATTACTTGCCACTTTTCCGTCATATTTTAACTCATCATCACTCAAAGAAAAATAATATATATCATCAGTCGTTTTAATTGTTAGCTTATTTGCTAAATCCTTATCCTCATTTTTATCATAAGTAATATTAATTAATTCCTTAACTTTGTTAAAATCAGTTTTATTAATATAAATGTCATTGTATTTAATTTCTGTAATATTACCATGAATATCCAGTGTTTTTGAACATCCTAAAATCAATATTGAAATCAATAAAAATAATACTTTCCGCATAATAATCACCTATCATTATTATGCTTTTTTTATAAAAAAAAATACTTGTAAAAACAAGTATAAAAAACATTAAATAACATATATTTTTTTAGATAATTTTTTATTTTAAACTTTGATTTTTAATTTTTAAATAATAATCTCTTAACTCTTTAAACCTCTGATAATGTACTATTTCTCTTTCCCTTAAAAACGATAGCGGACCTAAAATATCAGGATCGTCAGTCAAATCCATCAAATGCTCATAAGTAGCTCTCGCCCTTTGTTCTGCACCCATATCACTTTCAATATCCGCAATATAATCACCAGCAACCTTTATATATGTCATGTTAAATGGATTACCAAAAGCATCTGATGGGAATAAATCCATACCAAACTGTGCATACTGACTATCTAAACCAGCTTCTTTTAACTCTTCTTTAGTTGCCCCCTTCATAAGCTGATAAAGCATAGCTGATATAATCTCAACGTGGGCAAGCTCTTCTGTTCCAATATCAGTAAGTAATGCTTTTCCCCTATCATCAGGCATAATATATCTTTGGTCTAAATATTGCCATGCAGCTGCGAGCTCTCCAGCTGGACCGCCATATTGTGTCAAAATACATTTTGCCATCTTTAAATTTTTCTTCTTAATATTTACAGGATACTGTAATTTTTTCTCATATTTCCACATATAAACCTCCTATTTATTCTCCCATGGCCAAGGTGTATTATTCCAAGTCCAAGGATACCCTTCATTAGAATTTACAAAAAGTGGTCCAAACTTACTTTCATATTCATTTTTTGCTGTCCATGCATCCGCACTATACTGATTATATAAATCAATCATTGGCTTGTCTTCTGGATGAGTATCTAAATATAAATTAATATCGTGAGCCGCAAAACAGTATGCATCTACCTTAGTCAAAAGTTCAGCTTGTTCATTCATCCCTTTCACATCATAAGGTCTAGAAAGTTTATATTGGTTAAATAAATCTGGAAACATATTGCCTCTAATAAAACCATTATAAACATCGTATAATTGATTTGGATTACTCTTGCCGTCATATCCACATTTATTAAAATTCATATTGTCACCTGCTTGTTTACTAAGCTTTTTACTAAGTTCAACATCTTGAGGTTTCATTTTGTTTTTAGGCATAGCTTCTGGATAAGCCATCATAAACTCATTTGGAAACATATCTTTCATATTCATATAATTATTCATTGTTTTTCCCCTTTCGTGATATCTTATGAAATAAAAGGTAGTAAGTATGGGCAAATAACTTGTAATAAAAGGAAAAATTTAGTATCATAAACAAATGAGGTGATATGCATGCGTCTATATGATAAAGTAATTAGAATCTGTGGAACAACCGATTTTATGAAAGGTTTAAATTATCAGGCAAACAAAGTTAAATTAACAAAAATCGAAGATGAGGATAATTTTCGTGAAGCTTATTTTAGTGTAACTTCTGAGAGAATAAACTTTGATTATCATGTTTATTTGCTTTTAAATAAGGAAACTGAAGAATTACACGATTATAAATGTACCTGTCCACAATATGAAAAAATGGACACATGTAAACATATAGCTGCCTGCATTTTAAAATACGAAAATGCATTATTTAATGATGAAGAAACTGATCCATTGGAATACCAGTTAAATCTCGGCTCACAAATATTAGATAAATTTTATGAGCCAAAAAAATCCACCATAAAAAAGAAATTAAACCTCGAAATAGAACTTGAACCTACTGATAGTTATTACTATGATAACTACATTAAAGTAAAATATAAAATAGGTTTAGATAGACTATATACCTTAAATAATAAATATCATAATTTCATGTATGCTTATTCACAAAAAAGATCATATAAATTATCTACAAAATTAACTTATGATCCAAATGAACACTATTTTGATAAAATAGATAAAGAAATATTAGATTATAATGTTCACATATTTCAAAGAGGCTACTATGAATGTGTTATTAGAAAAAATGACTTAGATAGTTTTATGGACCTTTTAAAAGATAAAGATTTTACTTTAAATCATAATAAATATATTGGATATATTAAAGAAAATCCTTTTAATATCAATCTTACAAAAGAAAATAATAACTATACCCTAACCATCGATAATTTAAAAGATTATGAGCAATTGCTTGAAGGTGCCCCATATTTTTATGATAATAAAAAAATATATAAAGTAGATGATAACATATATAAACTATATAGATTACTTGTAGATAACGATTTAGATAGTTTCATGTTCTCTAAAAAAGACTTAGGCAAATTTACTGGTGGCCTACTTTCCTTATTAAAAGAAAATATCCATTTAGATGAAAACATAACTGAAATAACCATACCAACCGCCCCTAAAGCCAAACTATACTTTGACTTTTACTATAGTGCCATTGAGTGTCAAATCAAGTTAACCTATGGTAACAAAGAACTTGACTACTTTTCGAAAGACCCAGGAGTTCCAAGAGATACCGAATATGAAAGTAATATTCTCCAAAGATTATCAGATTTTGGCTTCACTGTAAATCAAACGCATATAACGCTAGAAGACATTGATGAAATCGGCGAATTTCTAGAAAAAGGAATCTATGAAATAAGTGAAGAATACGAAGTATTTACCTCTAAAAAAATAAAAGATACAAATATTGTCAAGCAAAGTCAAAATAGTGTCACCTTCTCTATTGGTAAAGATAATATCCTATCTTATAACTTCAATCTAGATGGCATCGAACAAACCGAACTGACTGACATTCTATCATCACTCAAAGCCAAAAAGCACTACCACCGTTTAAAAAATGGATCAATTATTGACCTAAATGCGGACAAAAACCTGCAAAACCTAGGAGAACTCACAGATGAATTAGACCTAACAAAAAAAGAAATAACTGAAGGTCTTGGAACTATCCCCAAATATCGCGCACTCTATCTAGATAGCTTAAAAAATAGTTACCATAGCCTAATATCAACTAATGATAATTTTGATAACCTTATAAAACAATTTAAAACTTATAAAGATAAAGACATCCCATTAGATAAAAAAGAATTAAAAATATTAAGAGATTATCAAGTAACAGGTGTCAAATGGCTATATAATGTCTATAAATCAGGTTTTGGTGGAATCTTAGCCGATGAAATGGGCTTAGGAAAATCAATTCAATTAATCTATTTAACTAAACTAATAATCAAAGAAAATCCCAAAGCCAAAATTCTAATCGTTACCCCTACTTCCCTAGTCTACAACTGGCAAAAAGAATTTGATAAATTTGGCTCAGAACTGAAATATAAAGTTTTTGCCGAAAATAAAACCCAAAGATTAAATGAACTAGATAACATAGATAACATAAACATCATGATAACATCTTATGGTTTAATCAGAAACGACTTAGAAAAATATGAACAAATGTCCTTTGAACTAATTGCCATCGATGAAGCTCAAAACATTAAAAACCCAAATACTGGTATAGCTAAAGCTGTTAAGAGTTTGAATGCCAAAGTAAAATTTGCCCTAACAGGTACCCCTATTGAAAATAGCTTACTTGAACTTTGGAGTATCTTTGATTTCATCATGCCAGGTTATTTAGCTAACCGTGATAAATTTCAAACCTTATATAATGTCAAAGAATTAGATAAAGAAAATAGTAACTTAAATAGATTAAATACGCAAATAAAATATTTTATCCTAAGAAGAAAGAAAAAAGATGTTGTCAAAGACTTACCTGATAAATTAGAAAATAACATTTATATTGACTTAGGCAAAACCCAGAAAAAAGTATATATGGCTGAAGTTCAAAAAACTAAAGAAGAACTAGATGAACTTATCAAACAAGAAGGCTGGACTAAAGAAAGATTTAAAATTTTACAGTTACTAACCAAACTAAGGCAAATATGTATTGATCCATCAATCATCTTTGATAATTATAAAGGTGAGAGTGCTAAAATAGAAGAGCTTTTAAAAATAGTAGAAGAAACCAAAGCCAATGGTCATAAAATGTTGATATTCACAACCTATAAAAAAGCTTTAGATTTAATAATACCTAAACTAAACAATATAGGCATATCATCATATTATATAGATGGCTCAGTATCTTCTAAAAAACGTATGGAATTAGTTGAAAAATTTAACCATGATGATACAGATGTCTTTATTATAACATTAAAAGCTGGAGGTACAGGATTAAACTTAACTTCTGCCACCGTAGTAATTCATTTAGATTTATGGTGGAACCCGCAAGTCGAAAATCAAGCAACCGATAGAGCCCACCGTATTGGTCAAAAAAACACTGTCGAAGTTATTAGACTAATTACTAAAGGAACTATCGAAGAAAGAATTCTAGAACTTCAAAACAAAAAAAGAAAACTTGCTGAATTATTAATTGATAATGAAAATAGTAACGAAAATAACTTTTCTAAACTTACCGAAGATGATATTAAAATGTTGCTATCTATGGATAATGAGTAATATTTTGGATAAATCATACAAAATAACTTGAAAAAAGACAGATTTATTGATAAAATATATTTGTCTTTTCAAATGGCGGAATTGGTGAAGTGGTTAACACGGCGGATTGTGGTTCCGTTATGCATCGGTTCGATCCCGATATTCCGCCCCATTTTTGACTTTAAACTAGCTGTCATTAAGACAGTTTGTTTTTTTATATATTATATAAAAAAATGAAAAGGAAGGTAACCTATATGAAAACTGCAGATAGAAATATTAGTTTAAAAAAGTATAAAAGCCAAATTATGAAAAAAGTATTTTTTTTAATTTTAATTATGATAATATCCATGAGTAATGGGACTAGTGTAAAAGCAACATCTGGATTTTTAAGAAAAGATAGTATTGTTACTTGTAATGGAGTTACTTATGGACAGCATGGTGATGGGCACTGGCATATAGCAATTAAAAACAGTGATGGTAGATATAATGCTTCAGGAAACCCTATCACATCTAATCCGTGTGCTAATTCAAATAATATTAAAAATAATCAAAATAATATATCAAACAGTTTATCTAGCTCACAGAACAATCAAACAAGTAGAACTATGAGCAAAAGTAGTGATAATACTTTAAAATCGATAAAAATAGATAATGAAAATATAAATATAAGTGAAACAATGACATATAAAACAAATCAAGAAATTGTAAGTATAGAGGCAATACCTAACAATGACAAAGCAACCTTAGAATATGATCAACAAGTTGACTTATTGATGGGAAATAATGAAGTTATCATTGTAGTAGTAGCAGAAAATGGAAATAAAAAAGAATATAAAATAAATATAATTAGGGAAAGAGAATTAAGCGATAATACAAATATTATAGTAAAAGTAGATGGAACACAAATAATTTTTTTACAATTTGAAAATAATGATTTAACTATTTCATCAGATAAAAGCAAATTAAATATTACTTATGAATTAGAAGATAAAAACGCTAAAGCAGAAATAATTGGTAATCAAAACTTAAAAGTAGGAGAAAATGAAATTGTAATAAAAGTAATTGCTGAAAATGGAAAAGAACAGAATTATAAATTGATTGTAACAAAAACCAGCAAAACCGAAGAAATAATTAGTGTTATTGTAACTATTGTAGTTATAATTGCCATTGTATACTACATTAAAAACCGTAAAAATTTAAAAAACAACAAAAAAAAAAGGGTAATATTATGAGTGAAAAAGATTTAGATTCTAGTATGAATCCCTATCAAGAAAAACAAAAACCTAAAGGTTATATAAAAAAGTTACAATGGGATATGGCTATAGGATTACAACAAGTAGATAATTTAAAACCATCTAAATATTTAGAAAAAATAAAAGAAAAAAATATCTTAGGTGAATTAACAATCAAAGAAGTAGAACAAAGTTTAAGAGAATATTACATCACAAAAGAAAAACAACAAGACATTAATCATGATGAATTAGAATGTGATTTTGTGTCTATGAGAATTGTTGAATTATTAAATCAAGATAATTTTGAATTATCAGTAGATTATCTAAAAAATATTCATAAATATTTATTTCAAGATGTTTATGAATTTGCAGGAGAGTTTAGAAAAATAGATTTTTCGAAACATGAAAAAATATTAAATAATGATTCAGTTGCCTATGGAGACTCTAAAACATTAAATGAATCATTGGAGTATGATATTAGTCTAGAAAAAGAAAAGAATTATAAAGATATGTCTATTGTAGAAGTTATAAAAAATATTACTGATTTTACATCTAATATCTGGCAAGTACACCCCTTTAGAGAAGGTAACACTAGAACAACCGCAGTATTCATAGAAAAATATTTAATTAGTTTAGGATACAATGTAGATAATTCATTATTTAAAGATAAATCAGTATATTTTAGAAATGCATTAGTTAGAAGTAATTACTTTAATAATTATTTAAATATAAAAGAGGATAAAAGTTATTTAATTAAGTTTTATGAGAATTTATTATTAGGTAAAAATAATAATTTACACTCTGAAAATTTAATTTTGAAAGAACTATTTTAGGAGGGTACTATGCAAGAGTTAACAAAAAAATTAAAGAGTTTAATGAAGAACGTGACTGGGATTAATTTCATAGTCCTGAAAATTTGGCAAAATCAATATCAATAGAAGCGGGGGAATTATTGGAATGTTTTCAATGGAATTCTAATTATAATATTGAAGAAGTAAAATCAGAACTTGCAGATGTAATTAACTATGCATTATTGCTGGCAGATAAATTAGGAGCGAATCCTAAGAAAATTGTTTTGGATAAAATTATGTTTGGTAGGTGGCATTATAATAAAAAAAAATCAGAGTATAAAGAATTAAAAAAATTTTATAATAGATGTGTTGACTATGTTGAAAATTTTTGCCAAGAAAAAAATTTCAAGTACATATAAAAAATAAAACAAAAAGTTGAAAATAATTTGATAAATATATATAATATATTAAAGAAAAGGCGCTAGTATAGGCTTTATAGTTTGTATTGCGTTTTTTTGTTAATGTAGTGAAAGTGTGGTAGTATAGTATGATTAAAAGTGATAAAACAAAATTAGAATTAATTAGGCTTGAAGGTATACGAAGCTTAATAGTTAATAAAATTAATGAGGAACAATTAATTGAAATTATAAAACAGGAATTTAATTTCGATTCAAAAAAGTGCTATGAAATATTAAAAAAATTAAATAGAAGCCAGTTAATAAAAATAATTGATAAAAGCAATACTATTAGTTCAAATGATATTGATGAAACATATGAACAATATAGGTATGGCCTAAAGCCAGGATTTACTATTTTTACTTTTTTAAATTGTGAGTTAAGTGAAATAAATAGTAATGAAATGACTAAAAAAATAGAGAATAAATTAGTTAACCTTCACTATTTTGAAGATTCTAAATTCAAATCTCTTACTTTAAAGAATATAATGAAAATAAGAGATAATACATTTGAGTTTTCTTTTACGTATTTAAGTAAATACACATATATTAATGATTCCGATGAACCCGATTATATATATGAATTAAAAGATTGTTTTGTGTGGATAAATTTAAAAAATAATTTTTTAGCAATAAAAAATTGCCCGAATGATATTCAAAATAAACTTTTAAACTTATTTTCTAATATTTTAAATGTATCTTTATATAATATAAAAATTACCAAAAAGTTAATTAGTGAAGTGTTTAATGGGAAAATAAAAAAGGGGACTTTTATAAAACCAGATGCGACTGATGAAGAAGTTACTAAAATAATAATTGCAGATGAAGAATTGACTAAAAAAAGGATATATCAAGATAGTGTAAGCAGTTACGATATGTCCAATACTTTTTTGGATGAACAATTAGATGATAGTACTAAAAGCACACTAGGAATAAATTGTAAATCAGGTAAAATTTATTTAACAAAAAATGTAAATGCAACACAATTTAGAAACTGGAGTATAAATAACATAAATAAAATTATAAATTATCTTAATGATATTAATAATTGTAAAGAAAAAGAAATTTTTCAATCAAGAAATATATTATCAAATACGAATTATAGTAGTGATGAGAAAAACATTATTGAGAATATTTGTTACAATATATTCATGTATATAAATTCAGGAGAAACCTCCTTCTTAATGCAAAAAGATGTTATGATTATCAAAAACAAATTAAGGAGTAAGTTTTACACCACTTTATTTGGTTTCTGCGATGTTTGTAAAGAAGAAACACAATTATTTTGCCCAAAATGTAATAGAAGTAATTTGAAGTTAATAAAGAATGGCATTTATTGTATGGAATGTGATGAAAATATTCTTACTTTTTTGTGTGATGAAGGTCATAATATATATGGTAATAATTTAGTTGATATAATAAGACTAATTCCACATCGAGAATTTATAGATGAAATCAATGGTTATCTTTTGACTAACTTTGGAGTAAGATTAGAAGGAAGTTTTGTTTTAGAAAAAAATCATTTAAGCATTCATAAATATTCATCAGGAGAGATTCTTGATTATACAAAAATAGAGGAATTTAAAAAAATTCATGAAATTAATAGTGTAAATATTAAAGACCAACTAGATAAATATAATAAAATCAAAGAAAAATGTAAGAAGTGTAGTAATGATGAGTGCTCTATATGCATTAACAATACAAATTTATGTATAATGAAGTTATTTATAGGTTTTGGTAATTATAGGCCAAGCCCACATCAAGGTCAAGAGTTCGGAGATGTTAATTTTAAAATTACATATGAAGGAAAAGAATATAATTTTGTCGGAATTGCGAAAAGCAAACCTAAGTCAGGTATTTTAAATTTGTCGAATCAAGCCAGTAGGGAAATGATACAGCAAATATTGATGATGAGTAGGGATAAAAGAGTTGATGCGATAGGTGCAATATGTCCTGCAAAATTTCATGATCAATTGATACAAGAATTATATTATTTAGCTAGAATAACACAGGTAAAAATTATAATTTTGGATGATATTTTTATGAGTAAACTTTTAACTTATCGAAATATATAATAATTAAAATAAAAAAATACTTGCAATCCTCCTCAATCAGAGCTAACATACACTACAAGGAATCGATTTTTACCTTATATTTTTAAAAGATGACACTCATCGCCCAATATTACAAAAATCGAAAATTCCACTGATGCAATATATTAATTACAAAAAGCAAACAAAAAATCGAAATAAAATTTTTCTTTATAATTGTTGTATATGCAAGAAAAAATAAATCATTAAAATTAGGAATTAAAGATATAGATTTATTTTAAAAAATGGATTCATTTTTATAAAATAAAAGACATCCCAGAAATACAAAATGTTTTTAAATGAAGCTATAAAACTTCAAAAAAAATGAACATGCACTTAAATAAAAAAGTAAATGCAAACTTTATTATTTTTAGAGTTGCATTTAGTTTTACAAGTAAGGCTTTAATAAATTATTATAAATTAATTACAAATAGATATTATCATTTTCAATATTTAACATTAATTTGATATTATTATTATGAGTCATTCAATCAGATTCTTTCGATATTTATCCAATTAATATTTTATCATGAGTTTCTGGTCGTGATTCGTTTTTTATATAAAAAATAGTATTAGTGATTTTTACTCACCAACACTATTTATTATAGAATCAAAATTTCACACACCTATTCTTCATTTTCCACAATATTTTCGATTTCTTTACCAATCTTTTCAATAACCCCTACCACTAAAGCATTCCCCATCATAAAATACCTTTTTTTATCACTCATACCAGTATTAGTCCAATTATCAGGAAAACCATTAATTCTCTCACATTCTTTAGGTGTTAGCAAACGCAATTTTTTAGTTTTTAAATCTTCAATAACATGAGTTGTCCTGCTAATACCACTTTCACTAGTAAGCATAGTTCTAGCTGGCATATCTAAATTATCAGGAAAAGACATTGCCCCTTCTGAATAATAGTAAGGCTCTCCGTTAGGCTTAACTCTAGGAATTCGTTTACTTCCTTTTAAAAATTCAAATTTTTTAATTTGTTCTTCGTTTAAAAAATATTTCTCATCTACATCATGTTTTTCTCTTATTTTTCTTAAAGGATAAATAAGATTACAGTCAGCTTTAACTTTTATCGTATATATTCCACCGTTAGACATAATTCCAGCATTATAAAATTGACATTTAAACATTTTGCTTACCTCAACTAAATCTTTATATTCAGAAATATCGGCTTTATTTATAGCAAAATATTCAGATTGGATAGGGAATTCTTTAGAAAATATACCTTTTTCAAAAATAATATTTCTATCATCTAACTCATGCATTTTTTTATAATAATTAGTAGATTTATGATAAGCAAATATATAAGTTCTTCTACGCTTTTGAGGAAGACCATATTCTCCAGCATTAATAACTCGCCATTGCACATCATAACCATTTTCATAAAAACTTCGAAGCATCATCCCAAAATCTCTGCCACGTTGCTTTGCAGGAGATAATAATAATCTATCCACATTTTCAAGTAAAACAAAAGGTGGTTTTTTAATAAATAAAGTCTCTTCAATTGCCCACCATAAAACCCCTTTTTTACCTTCAATGCCTTTACTGTTAGATAGCGTTTGAGCAACTGAATAATCTTGACAAGGAAAACCACCGACTAATAAAGTATGGTCTGGAATTTTATGCTTATCAACCTCAAAAATATCAACGTTTGAAATATCACCACCAAATCTTTTTTTATAGCATTCATATGCTTCTTGACTTTTTGTGGCAGGTTCCCATTGATTAGCCCATAAAAATTTCCAATTTCCATTTTCTATAACTTTATTATTTGTAAGTGTTACGTGATTTAACCCACATCTAAATCCTCCGACACCTGCAAACAATTCTATAGCTGTTTTTTCCATAAATAACCATCTCCTATTGTTATAACAAAATAATTATATTATAATTAAATAAAAAGATCAACCTTTTCTAATTATATTATAAATGAATTTATAAAAAAGATCAACTTTTAGATAATTATTATTGTAAAATAAAATTAGAAAAATAACAAGATCGAAAGGAGTGTTTATGAAAAAAGGTAGAAGATATAGTAGGGAAGAAATAGAAATAATTTCCAAATCAGTATTAAATAAATCTTTAAATGATATTTTAAATTTAGAACTTATTACAATTGAAGATAAAAAAACTAACAAAGGTGGTCTAGGACAATTAATAGAAACATATTTGTTTGGTATAGAAAACAATAGTGATTCAGAACCAGACTTTATGCCTGCTGGCATTGAATTAAAAGTTACACCATACAAAAAAATAAAAAATGGTAAACTTTCAGCTAAAGAAAGATTAGTTCTAAACATTATTGATTTTGAAAATGAATATAAAAATGAATTTAAAAGTAGTCATTTTTGGTTTAAAAATAGTAAAATAGAACTTTTGTGGTACTTATGGGAACCACATAAAGATAAAAAAGATTATAAAATAACTCATGAAAAATTATTGGAATTAGCTAAAAGTGATGATTTAAATCAAATAGAAAAAGATTGGAATACAATTATTACTAAAATAAAAGAAGGAAAAGCTCATGAAATCTCAGAAGCAGATACTATGTACTTAGGTGCCTGCACTAAAGGAGCAAATTCTAAATCATTAAGAAATCAGCCATTTTCTAATATAAAAGCTAAACAAAGAGCTTTCTGCTTTAAAACGTCTTATATGACGCAACTTGTAAGAAAATATATTGGAAATTATGAAAATGTTGAAAAAATTCTTAAAGATGAAAAAGAAACATTTGATATTTTTATAGACAAAGTAATAGAAAAATATAAAGGAAAAACTCAAAACGAATTAATGAAAGAATTTAATATAGAATCCACAGCCAAAAATATTTTCAGCATGATAATCAGTAGAATGTTTAATGTAAAATCAAAATTAAAATCAACAGAAGAATTTCAAAAAGCTAAAATTATTCCTAAAACAATTAGAGTAGAAGAAAATGGCAACATCATAGAATCAATGTCTTTCCCACATTTTGATTTTAAAAACATATTAGAAACTTCCTTTGAAGATTCAGAATTTAGAGAGGAATTAGAAACAACTAAATATATGTTTTTTATCTTTAAAAAAGAAGAAAACGAATATATTTTTAAAGGAATTAAACTATGGAATATGCCTGAAAATGTAATTGATAGTAAAGTAAAAGATATGTATAACAAAACAAGAAATATTATAAAAACTGGAAAAATAGTAAATCATATTGATAAAAATGGTCGTAGAATTACTAATTTTCCAGGAATAAGCGATAATGGTGTTTGTCATGTAAGACCTCATGGAAGAAATGCTAAAGATACTTTGCCATTGCCAGTAACTGATAAAATAACAGGCTTAAATCATTACACTAAACAATGTTTTTGGATTAATAATAGTTACCTAAAAGAAATAATTAAAAATTTGATTTAAATTTAATTTCACATAATTACAAAAAGCTTAATGAAAAGCTTGAATTAAAATCTTCATTTATGATATATTATCTCTGCAAGGAAAAAATGCCAAATCATTTTTGTAAGGGGTCTATTTTAGGATAGAGCCCTATTTTTTTTAAATAATTAATTTAGAAAAAAATTTATTTTTTGAGTAACATAAAAATAAATCTGAAACTTTAACTAAAAAAAGCAAAGTAACTAGCCCAAGAACTAATCATAAAATAATTAAAATAAAACTATATAAAGGATGATAAAAATGAACCAAACTTTAAATAAAAACAAAATTAAACAAATTATTAATCAAACACCATCAGACAAACTTGAAGAAATCACAAATATTTTAATAGATGAAATTCCAGTATGTCATTATGAAAAAATAATATGTAAAATCAAAAACATAAATGGAACACTCAAAATTGATAAAAAATCACTAAAAGAAACAGAAGACTATATAACAAATGCTTTTAAAGAAATAGAAGAAGGTAATATTTGCTTTAACTGTTATTCTTATCAAAATGGAAGTTATTCATATTATGGTGAAGACTATGACATTCATTATTATAGTAATGAAGAAATGGATGAAATTTTAGATAAAACATTTGAATTTGGAAAAAGTCTGATTTACCATAAAGAATATCATAAAGCAATTAAAATACTTGAAAAAATTTTAAATGCAAAATATTGGTGTGAAGAAGTAATTGGTCCTGAATATGCCGATAACGGTGAAGTAATAGATACCTTTGAAACAGATATTGAAAACCTAAACGATTCTTTAGATTTTGATTTAAATATAGTTAAATTATTTATAGTCTATGGACTTCTTGTAACACAAAACTATGATAACTTTCAAAAAATATATGATTATTTAAGTTATTATCACTTAAAAGATTCATTAAAGTTAGGGATTGAAGAAATTAAAGACATAGATTTATTTTTAAAAAAATGGATTGAATTTTTAAAAACAAAAGGCACACAAAAATCAGAAAGACTTTTAAACGAAGCCATAAAACTGCAAGAAAGTGAACATGCCTAAAAGCATGTTTTTAAATACTTTGTAATAATAACAATCTATGATATACTATAGCCAAAGAGGTGTACTATGAAAAAAATTGATGAAAACTATGATTTTGCTATATTTTTAAAAGCAAATGCTGATGATCAAGAATTAGATGAAGATTTCAAAAGATTACATAAAAAATATTTTGCCAACTATGACTGTTCAAAATGTAGAAAATGTTGTAAAAAATTATATGCAAAATTTCAAGAAAATGAAATGTAAAAAACATCAATAAATAGTCGGAATTTTGTGATTTTCAGACTATAAATATCTGGAATTTGGTGATAACATATTAGATATCAATAATAATTAAGGAGAAAACTATGGAATACCGTGATTTGTATGATAAAAATAGAAAACTAACAGGGAAAATAATATCAAAAGACAAGCCAATACCAAAAGGTTATTATATATTGGTTGTAGTATGCTTCATGGAAAATAGTGAAGGAAAATTTCTCATGCAAAAAAGATCAGTTATAAAAGATGGTAAATGGGCATCAACCGGCGGTCACCCAAAAACCGGTGAAGATTCACTAACCGGAATGCATACAGAAATCAAAGAAGAACTTGGATTAGATATAAATAAAGATGAGTTAAAATTAATAACTACTATGCAAGATGACAAAATTATATGTGATCTTTATTATCTAAATAAAGATATAGACCTTAATGATATAACTATGCAAAAAAGTGAAGTATCAGATGTTAAGTATCTTACATTAGATGAAATAGAAAACTTATATCAAAAAGGTAAATTTAAAAAATCACATTACCACATGTTTAAACACTGCTTAGAAAAACTAAAATAGAAAGGATGATATCATGATCCCTAAATTAAAACAAATAGATGACCTAACCCACTATGAATTTAATGAAACAATTAAACAAAGAGGCTTAGATTATTTTGAAAAAGGTAATGTCATTTCCTGCTTAAAAAATAAAAACACATACTTTGCCAAAGTAAAAGGAAAAGTTGAATATAAAGTTAAAATAGAATTCTTCAAAAATAATTTAATAATGTCATGCACCTGCCCATGTGACTTTAATTGTAAACATGAATTTGCCACCATCCTATCTATATTTACTAACAATTATAAAAATATAACTCTAAAAAGAAAAATTCCAAAGAAAACCCAAAGCATAAGAAAAACTATCAGTCAAATACCAGCCGAGGAATTAAAACAATATCTTTTAAAAAAGCCATATTTTAATAAAACAGAGTTTGAACAACATTTCATCAAATATATGCCATCACAGAGCTATAACTATTACTATAATAATCTTTATAATAATCTTACTTTAGATAACAATTATTTAGAAACATTAGCTGATTTTATTAATGATTTAAAAATAAAAATAAAGAGTAAAAATTATTCAAATTCATTTATAATAATTAAAGCCATTATTAACGCTCTAAAAGATACAGATAACCTAGATAATAATAAACTAATCAATATTTATTATTGGTTAAATCTTATTCTAAAAATAACTTATAAAAAATCCAATCAAACAATTAAAAATGCTATAACATCATGGCTTAACTACATTAAACAAAATAACTATTTTGAAAGTTTATGCCTAGAAAATATGATAGGAGAAATACTAAATGTATAAAAAATTAGAATTTGAAATGTCAGATGGCTTAATAATTAAAGGACAAATAGAAGGAAATATAGACTCAGATAACCTAATAGTCATGCTTCATAGTGGTGGATATGATAGACATGAAAGAGGTATCAAAGAAATAAAAAATCAACAAAAGATATATTTTAATCCTTTAGGTAACTATGATTATCTAACAAATCTCTTAAAACATGATTATGCTATTTTAAGAATTGATCAAAGAAACCATGGAGAAAGTGGAAAAAATATTGATATAGATCCATTAATAAAAACATTAAATTCATTAGATATTCCTAGTAAAGATATAAACATAATAATTAAAGCCGAGTTAGCTAGAGATAAACAAACCCTAAATAAATTAATAAATAAATATCCTAAAATAAAAGATATAGTAAATAGACCTCCAATTCAAGATTTATCTTTTATTAAAATGAAAGATGACTTAGAAGAAGTCATGAAAAAATTACCAAAAAAAATCAAAAAAGAATTTCACACAATTGACTACGTAGGAACATGTATGGGTACCGTTGTCCTAGGTCTATATTTAAAAGAAAACAAAGAAAAAGCAAATTCCTTAACCTTATTTTCCCCACTTTATACCTTTGAATATTCATTTATTAATCCTCCAAAAGAAGCAGAATTTTTAATAAATAAGAAAAATGCTGTGGAAAACGGAAAACAATTTAGATTAGGCAATGCCGTTGAGGGACCATCAACATTAAAAGAAGTCAAAGAATTTTCTAAAAACTTCTTAACTAACATTGCCTCTTTAGATATTCCTATATTTTGTATTCAAGGCCAAAACGATGTCCTAGTTCCTCAAAAAATGCAAACTCAAATCTTTAAACAGCTAGAAAACTATAGAATAGCTAATAATCTAAGTGAAATATATTATGCCGAAAATAAAGGAGTACACTGCTTATATGATGCCATATTTCCATCAGTATTAGATGCCTATTGGTTCATCGAATCAAATAAAAAACCAGTAAAAACAAAAACCAAACCATTATAAAGTTTGGTTTTTAAATCTAATAAATGCATAATTTTTACAATCATCTTGAATATAAAATGTAACTGTGATAACATAAAACCAAAAGGAGTATTTATGCAGTTAGAAACATTAAAAGAAAAAATAAAGAAATCACCATAAATCAATTAGAGATTGAAGATCTATTCAAACTTTCCGAAGGACGCTTTATTAATAACGCTTTAAAAGAGGAATTTAATCTAAATCAAAAGCAAATAAATAAATTTCGAAAAGAAAAAAACTTTACTAATTTTAACCTTGAAAATCTTATAAGAAACTTAATAGTTTTATATGACTATATCCAAGATAACTATCCAGAAATGTTAAAATATTATATTGATATGATTCCAACAATTGCAAGTTCACTTGGCCAACTAAATGGAAAAAAAGAATTTTTTGAAAGAAAAACAAACGATATTGATTGGAATCATTTAAATCCTAAATTAGAAATAAAAACAAGAAAAATAGATGTTGGCTATAGACTAGAAAAACTAAAAAAAATAATATTTGCTCTTGAAACAAATTATTTAAAATATAAAGAAAATGAAATGATTATGCAAGATATAAAAAAAGAAAATTCTTCATCTAATAAAATAATCTATAAACCTAAAAAGAAAACAAACACTAAAACCAAACAAACATTAAAACAAACATCAAGAGATGCCTTAGTCAAAAAAAGAGCCTTAGAAAAAGCTAACTATAAATGTGAACTAAATCCAAATCATCAAACTTTTATAAATAAATCAAATGGTAAACCATATATTTTGGGACACCATTTAATCCCCTTAGAATTTGAATATCTATTTCCATATAGTTTAGATATTGAAGCAAACATCGTTTCACTTTGTAGTTTGTGTCATGATGAAATACACCACGGTATAAATTATAAAGAGCTAATTGATAAATTATATAATCAAAGAAAAGAAAACTTAAAAGAATGTTGAATCGAAATAGACGATATTCAATACTTGTATGACATGTATGATAGAGTAAGATTAGACAAAATATTTAATGAAAAGGAGTAAAATATGAAAATATTTGAAGAAATTAATCACTACCGCAAAGAATTTGTCTTTGATATATATACAAGAGTAGTAGAAAACTTTAAAGACTATGAAAAAATAACCAAAAAGCAAATGATAAAAGAAATATATAAAGTATATGAAAATCCTCAAAACATCATTGATATATGTACATTTAGAGAATTAAAATATCTTCAAATGTATTTAAATAACGATAAAGAATATCTAGAAAACAAATACGACTGGGAAAGAACAACATTACATAAGAAATTCTTAATTAACTATGAAATAACCAATGATATAGAAATATATGAAGAAGCCTTAGAAAACATCAAAAAAGCTCTATCCATGGTAAAATGGACAGAAGTTAAACATAAAACAAAAATTAATGAAATTCTAGTTAGCTTTTGTAAAATTCAAGGAACATTTCTCGTGCCACCAGTCATCGAACTTTTTCCTACACTTTTACAAGAAACAAATGAAACAATATATAATCATATACATAATGATAGAGTATTTAAATATTATGTTACCATTGAACCAGAATATATTGAATCATTAAATCAATATGTAGAAATGCTAATATTCAATGATTACTATCACCTAAAAGATGAACTAGCCAAAGCTAGACAAAAGCAAGGTGTCGGAGCTTTCCCAAAATTAACCACAAAAGACTATATATCAAATTTTTATAATGAATTTAATTTGAATAATAAAACCATAAAAAAATTTCATGACGAATTATATAAACTACCATTCTTCTCTTTCTCAGCTATTGAACCTATCAATGAATATGCCTTGTTAAATTTAGATAGAAAATCTCTAAAAAATGCAATTACAGATATTCCAGCCTTAAAAAATATTGACCTCACAAATTTCTTTAAATTAATGGATAAAGCCATGGACGAAATGCCCTCAGGGGCATTAAATGGTCTAACTCCAAATGAACTTAAAGAATATAAAAAAATTCAATTTCAAAATGAAATAAAAAAACAAAAAAGATATGTTAAACAAACAAACGCTCATATTAATCTAAAAGATGCAAAATTATTTTATAAACTATATTTTTCATTATTAAATTATACAAATAAAAAATATCAAATAGATTCAAAATATAACGTTATAAAGCAAAAAGGTAAAAACACCAAAGTCATGAGTCAAATTATCGAAAAACTTTGGGAAAATAAAGATACCATTATTGATAAATTCACTAAAGACAATCCCTATAAATTTAATCAAGATGAAATAAAACTTGTTTTAGAATTTAAAAAAGGCATAAGAACTAATTTTATCATAGACCGCTTTGAAGAAGAATATACCCCATTAATGACTAACGATAAAACATATATGGTCAAAGGATTATATGACAACATTGACCAAGTAATTTCATATAGTAAATTCCCAATATTTGTCACAACAACCATCATTCCATTTAAAGAAAATCTAATTTACGATGGACTAATTCAAACAGTAAACATATCCTTTGGACCAGAATTTTCAAACTTAGCCGACAAACAATATAATGAACTAATGAAATACTATCACTTATAAGGAGAAAAACATGGATGATTATGAAAAATATGAAAAAAATGTTCAAAAAAACATTAAAAGAAATGAAAGATTTTTAAAAGAATTCAAAAACGAAATGAACAAACAAAAACTTTCACAAAAAACCATAAATAAGCATTTAAATAATATTAAATTTTACTTAAATACCTATTTAAACTATTTTGACGTCATCAAAATGGAAGATGGTGCCCAAAAAATAGACTTATTCCTAGGTGATTGGTTTATTCATAAATGCTTATGGGCAAGTATAACATCAATTAAAGAAAATGCCACAAGCATAAAAAAATTTTATAAATGTATGTATGAATTAAATCACATAGATAAAGATACTTATGATGATTTATGTCTATCTATTAAAGAAAATATGGAAGATTGGTTAGAAGAATTGACAGCCTTTGATAACATGGACTTTGATGATTTTTTCTAAAAACAAACACAAAATAAAAAATCAATGATATAATATATTTGAAACCTTATAAAGAGTGATGGAGGGACTGGCCCTATGAAATCACAGCAACCTATTTAAGTTAGGTGCTAAAGCCGGACGATAAGGAACTATAGCAAGTTCCTCGCTTGTTTTTTTCTTTATAAAGGTTTAAAGAAGGAGGAATTTATGAAACTATATTCAAATGAAATAGTATTTCGTGGTCATCCAGATAAAGTCTGTGACCAAATCAGTGATGCCCTTTTAGATGCTTACCTAAAAGAAGATAAACATTCAAGATGTGGCATCGAAGTAATGGGCGGTAAAGGAAAAATTTTTATCACAGGAGAAGTTACATCCAAAGCTAATATAAATATAGAAAAAATTACAAAACGTGTTTTAAAAGATATTGGTTACCACACAAATTATCAAATAATAAATAACTTAGGTAAACAAAGTGAGGATATTGCCCTTGGAACAAACGATGAAATCGGTGGAGCTGGTGATCAAGGTATGATGTTTGGCTATGCCACAAACGAAACCAAAGAAATGCTTCCACTTGCTCAAGTAATACTTCAAAAATTAAGTAAATGGTATGATAAAAAAAGAAAAGAATGTTCATATCTACTTCCAGATGGAAAAGCTCAAATCACTGGATACTATGATGAAAATATGAGATTACAAAAAATAAAATATTTTACTGTATCCTATCAAAATGATGAAAAGCATAGAGATTATACCGATAACTTAATTAAAGAAAAATGCCTAGAACTATGTCAAAACTATAACATCGAAATAGAAAATTTTCTAATTAATCCAACCGGTAAATTTTTAATTGGTGGCTTTGATGGCGATGCTGGCTTAACTGGAAGAAAAATTGTTATTGATAGTTACCACTCATTTGCTAAAGTAGGTGGAGGAGCTTTCAGTGGAAAAGATCCATCTAAAGTAGATAGATCTGGCGCATATAAAGCAAGAGAAATAGCTAAAGAATATTTAAAAAAACATAACCTAAAATGGTGCCAAGTTCAAATAAGCTATGCTATTGGTCTAGATAACCCCTTGGCCATATATATAAATAGCGATAAAGGAAACATTGAACCATCATTCAAATTATATAATGAATGCACTCCAAAAAACATCATCAAAGACTTAAATCTATATCAAACAATCTATGAAGAAAAAGCAAAATTTGGCCATTTCACAAACTAAAAATGAGGACTAAAAACCTCATTTTATTTCCAAAATTTTTTGCTTTTAACTAAAGAATGACCTTTCGCATACTTCCCATTTTTAATATATTGTTTCAAAAAATCTAACTTATCTCTATTGTTATCATATATTAAATCAGCTAAAGATAAAGCTTTATCTAAATTAATATGACCATACTCTAAAATTAAATCATTATAGTAATCACGCTCACTAATCAAAAAATATAAGTCAAGTAAATTTAAATCATCTCTAACCGAAGCCTTAATCAAACTCCCAAAAAAATTAACATTATTTTGCCAAATAACCTCCTCTAACGTTCCATTTGGACACCTTATTTCAATAGTATTTTTATCTAAACTTTCATTTGCACGAAAAGCATAATAATTATTAAAATTAATACCTAAATTTCTAGTAATATTTTTAAATGTTCCTAAAAAATAATCTGTACTTTTAAAATATTCATCATCATCAATAAAATGTCTAAATGTCCAAGAAGCTGGTCTAGCCCAAGTATTCGCCGAAAACCTTGTGTTTAACATCTCGCCATTTCCAAACCTATATATTATATCTTCATAAGCCATCCATAAATATACTAAATTCTTTAAATAATTGCAGTTATCTTTAAAAACATCCGCCCCAAAATGAATATGTCCAGCACATCTTTCATTACAAGAGCCAAATAACTTCAAATAATCACACGTATTTTTTAAAATAATCCAGCTAAATTCATTATCATATAATATAGGACTTTGAAGCTCATAACCATTAACCCTATCAACAGAATCTTCACATGCTAAACTAAACGGTGTATAATTAGAATAATCATCCATATCATCAGAGCCTAGAAACTCCATCTCAAGCCCAAAACTCAAATTACCAAGCTTTAAATAAGGTTTATATTCAATATAATATTCTTTTAAAAATTTAAGCAAATCCTTTTTTTCTTTCTTATTCATCCCACTAAATAAATCATTTTCATTCATAGTTCATTCACCTTGATCATTTATTATAATAATAAAAAAAAGAATGTCAAATCCATAGTAAAAAAAATTTATACGTGATATAATATAGAACAAAATTATAAAAAAGGAGTAATTAAAATGACTAATAAAATAGAATATATAGAATACTTAATAAATGAATTAAAAAAATATAAAGCGTTAATAGCAGATTTAAAAAAAGAAGAATTATATACACATTATATAGATTATGATTGGGACGAAAATGCATTTATTGATTATGAACTATTTGACTTAGATGAATATATTGATGATTGGATGTGCCAATATAATCAAAATCAAAAAAAGAAAACTAAATAAAATTTATTCATATCTTTAAAAACTTGTTGTATACTATAAGAAAGAAAAAGTGGGTGGTAGTTTGAAAAAATTGAAAACTTTCTTTTTAATACTATGTGTATCATTTGCCTCTATAAGTATGGTCAAAGCCGATGAAGGCGTAGTCTATAGCCCAAGAACGTGTTTTGGCATAACTTATGGTATTCATAATAATCACTGGCACCAAGCTATATTACAAAATGGGCAGTATATCGCCCAAGGACAGCCAATATATACCTACCCATGTACCCCATCAAATGACCCAACCTTAAAATCATTAACCGTTAATAATAACCAAATTCAAATATCTGATAAAATGGAATTCAAAACCTATGATGAACAAGTAACCATCATTGCTACCCCTACATATCAGGGTGCAAAAATAGAATACGAACAAAACAAAAAACTAAAAATTGGAAATAATAATGTACAAATTAAAATAACAGGAATGGCTGGCCTTTCTAAAACTTACGAATTAAATATTATTAGACAAAAAATCTTAAGTACCAATAATAACATAAAAAAAATAACCATTGATAACAAAGAATATAAATTCAAAAATAATACCATCAATAATCTTTTTGTCACTTCAAATCAAAAATCATTAAATATAAAAGTAACTCCAGAAGATAAAAATGCCCAAATAACCATTAAAAATAATGAAAACCTTAAATCAGGTGATAACAAAGTAACAATAATTGTCGAAGCTGAAAATGGCACATCTCAAGAATATTATATTAATTATCATAAAACCATGGCTATATCAGACATCATCGGTACTATCATTGGCGTGCTAATACTATTATCCCCATTAATAATCATTATAATAATTATATCCTTAAAAAATAAAAAGAAATACATAAACAACACAAAACATTACAAAAAATATAAACTATAAAACTCATAATTTGCTATATGAGTTTTTTAAAATATATTGTATATTTTAAAAGATAATGATAAAATTGATATAGTAGGAAACTACTTAGAAGGAGGGGCTAAAGTGAAAGAAAAAACAGCCAAAAAAAGAAATAGTGCGATTGAATTATGGCGTTTTCTAATAGCTATTGCTATCGTTGGATTTCATATTGGATTCATCATTGCCAATACTTGTAAAGGTGCTAACGGCTATTATCTAGAAACATCAAACTGGTTCTTCGGCTCAAGTGAAGTACTATGGATTTTTACAATAACCGCTGGATATTTCATGGTATCTCATTTCAAAAAAAGAAATATTTATAAAGATTATAAAGAAAGAAGTGCTTCATCAAAAGCTTGGGAATACACCTGGTCAAGAATAAAAGCCTTAATTCCAGTTTTAATTATTGGCTACATTCTTGGTGTTATCATTTGTACTAGTTTCTATTATCCAGACTATAATTTCCAACAAATATGTACTATGATTATTAATAGTTTATGGGAATTCTTAGGTTTTCATGCCGCTGGACTTAGAAGCTTAGGCAATGAATTTTTCAACCTAAATGGACCTCTTTGGTTTATCTCAGCCATAATTATCGTTGGTTATTTCCTTTATTGGGGACTATGTAAAAATGAAGATTTCCTATCAGGAATAATCGCACCATTTATCTTTATTTTCTTAGGTGGATGGTGGAGCTTTACTGATACCAGAGCTTCACAAACTGCTTGGTCTACATTTGGTACGCAAACCGCTTCAACTAATGGTACTGGTGGCTCTGCAACTGATGCAACTGCCATATTTGGTATGAATAACGGTTTAATCTTCGTTTTAATGGGTATGCTTGCTGGAATAATGCTATATTATCTAATCCAAAAAGTAAAAGATCATAAATTTACCTCAGCTGGTAAATTTGGACTAACAATTTTAAACCTTGTCGCCGGCGGATTACTTTTATGGTATACCATATATCCACCAACTTGGTTCGGTTTAGAAAGATGGACTGTTGCCTTATTATGTATAATTGTTATTGGACTAACTTTATTAAATAAAGATAGCCTAACAAACGCTTTAAATAATAAATATACAAATGGCATTCTAAGTTATTTAGGTAGTATTTCATTACATATCTATATGCTTCACTACCCAATTGCTATATTTATCTTGCAAATGCTTGGACCAAACACTGCAGCTACAACTTATTCATTCTGGGCAATATATATCCCAGCCGTTCTATTTACAATTGTCCTAAGTGCACTATTAAAAGAACTAATGGATATATTTAAAGAAAATAAAGAAGCTGCAAAATTAGAAAAGAAAACAACTAAAAAAACCGTAAAACAAAGTTAAAATTAGCTTTGTTTTTTTCTTTATAAACTAAAAAAAATGTGTTAAGATAATAATGGTGAGAATATGAGAATAATAAAAAAAAGGGACTTAAGAAATTTAATACATGATCGTGACACCGTAGCCATCAGTGGCTCTGGAGGTTCTGGATCAGCCGAAGCCATCATCAAGGGTATTAGCGATAGCTTTGTTAAAACAGGCCACCCTAAAAATCTAACCGTAACCTGTGGCATCAGCCCAGGAAACCTTACAGAAGATGAAGTAGGTATGAATATGCTTGCTAAAAAAGGATTAGTTGCTAAAGCAATATGTGCTCATCTAGGTATGGGAAGAGTATTCGGAAATGCTATCGGAAATAATCAATTTCCAGCTTTCGCCTTGCCACTTGGTGTCATAAATCATCTTTATAGAGCCATTGCCGGTCATGAATTAGGTGTCATCACCAAAGTTGGTTTAAATACTTTTGCCGACCCTAGAATAGAAGGATGCTGCGCCAATGAAAAAGCAAAAAAATTAAAACCAATTGTTGAACTTCTAAATATAGATGGTCATGAACAATTATTATATAAATCATTTCCAATCAATGTCGCCGTCATCAAAGCAACCTATGCTGACGAAGAAGGTAATATATCCTTAGAACATGAAGCTGTAATTGGTGAACAATATAATATGGCTATTGCCGCTCATAATAGTGGTGGTATCGTCATCGTCCAGGTTGAACAAATAGTTCCCAAAAATTCATTAAAAGCCAGAAATGTTTTAATTCATTCATCTCTAGTCGATTATGTGTTAGTCGAAAAACCAGATTTATCACTAGGTGAATATAACATTCCGTTATACCGTCCAGAAGTAACTGGTGATAAAAAAATTGCTTTAAAAAGTATTAAAATAAGACCATTAGATAATCGAAAAGTTTGCGGAAGAAGAAGTACCATGGAACTTAGAAAAGGCTATGTTGTCAATCTAGGAGTTGGTATGCCAGATTCAGTTGCCAATGCTTGCGCTGAAGAGGGAATAAGTGATGATATATTTCTATCAGTCGAATCAGGCCCAACCGGTGGTATTCCAATTGGTGGAGTTGCCTTTGGTGGTGCAATTAACCCAGACTCAGTCATTCCAACTGCCGAACAATTCGATGCGTATAATGGTGGATCACTAGATATGGCTATACTAGGTCTTGCCGAAGTAGATAAAGAAGGTAACGTCAATGTTAGTAAATTTGGCACAAGAGTAACTGGACCAGGTGGATTTATTAATATAACTCAAAATACTAAAAAAGTTATATTTATGGGCACATTTACAGCCGGCAACTTAAAAGAAGAAATAAAAGATGGCAAAGTAAATATCTTAAATGAAGGAACTAATAAAAAATTTGTGAAAAAAGTTCAGCAAATAACTTTCTCTGCTAAAAACGCCATCAAAAATAAACAAGAAATTCTTTATGTAACCGAAAGAGCTGTCTTTAAACTAACAGTAAAAGGCCCAGAACTAATAGAAATAGCTCCAGGCATCGACTTAGAAAAAGATGTTTTAAATCAAATGGAATTTAAACCACAAATATCCCAAAATCTAAAAATAATGGATAAACGTATCTTCCAAGATAAAAAAATGAATTTAAAAATATAAAGGGCTAGTACAGACTTTATTGTTTTGTACTAGTTTTTTCTTCAAAAAAATAACAATGTGTGATATGATTAAATCAGAAAACAAAAAAAAGATGCCAACGCATCATCTTAATTAAATAAGTATTTAGGGTTAAACCTTTATTTTAACTCTCTATGTCATCTTAAATAGTACTAAAAAAGACGATTTCAAATGGCAAACCAAATAGAATTGGCGTCATTTTAAATAAATCGTCTTTTCTAACAAACACTCTACCACATTCTCCAGCCAAAAGTCAAACCAAATTTGACCAAATAAAAAAAATAATGTAATATATAACCACAAAGAAAGGGATAATATGACAACATATAATCAAATATCAGAAGAACTAATAAATAATGAAGCTAAAGAATTTTATAGATTTCAAGGACATAATAGTTTTGAATGTTATGACATTAGAAATAATAGATTCAATAATGACTCTCATTATGTTTATGTTTCAAACTCAAAAGATCACCATTACTATTTTACTGTAAAAAGAATAAAACAATTAATTAATACTATTGTTTTAAATGGGACAGATTACCAAATAACAAAAAAACAAATAACAAATAATGAAAATTATAAAAACATAAAAAAAATTATTTTTAACTCAGATAAAGTAAGGAATTTAAATAGCATATCCCTAGTATGTGACCAAGTTTATTATGCCCTATTAAAAGAAAATTGTATAAACAGTTATCAAAAAACAAAAGATAGCGGTATTGAAAGAGTAGATAGAAAAGTTTTTGGTGGTGGTTATGGCGTAACAGATGCTTGGCTTGATTTATTTAATGACCTAACATACTTCTCATCACATCTTAAAATATCAACTATTGATGTTTTAAATTTACTAAAAAAGATGAAAAACAAAGGTATTCAAGCAAGCCCACAGTTAATCCAAGATATCCTAGAAACTAAGCAGCGCAATTACATCATATCACCAAACCTTTATGATGACTTTCATAAATACACCATTATGAATGATTTAGAACGCATTTGTCAAAACGGTTTATACTTAGAAGGCAGTAGCTTTTACACCCACCCTTCAAAAACTATCAAAGAAGTCCTAAACTCATATAAAAGAAAGCGTGAAAAAATATTAACTAAAATAGATAGACAGTACTATCATTTAAGCAGATAAAATTTCTGCTTTTTTCTTTGTCTAAAAAGTCCAACACCCACAATTGCATGTTATAATAAATAAAGAAAAGAGGTATCAGTATGCTTAATATAAAAGAAGGCCTTGTTATTGCTCCAAACTATATCAAAGAAAATATTCTAAAACAAATATCCAAAGAAAAAAAACTAATTAACATAAAATTTATGACCAAAGAAGAATTTATTAAAAATTACTATGGCTCTTTAAAACCAGAAAGCCTATATTTTTTAATGAAAAATTTTAATCTAAACTACCACACCGCCATTAAATATTTAAATAACATTTTTATAAATAGTAAAGAAATAACACCATACTTCTTAAAACTAAAAGAAGCAAACCTTATAGAAATAAATCCCTATTTCAAACAAAATTTAAAAAATATCACTGTCATTTCTTATGAACTTGATCCATATTTAATAAAGTCCTTAAAAAAATATAACCTTAATATCATCAAAAATGAAATAGGTAACCTAAACCCAGTAATTCATGAATTTCAATCACAAACAGATGAAATAATATATACCGCTCAGTCTATCATTAATAAATTAAATAATAATATCGATATAAATAATATATATATATCAGGCCTTACTGAAGATTATAAAAGTGAATTCATAAGAATCTTTAACCTCTTTAATATTCCATTTAACCATAAACCTTATACACTTTATAGCTCAAAAGTAGTCCAGATATTTATTAAAACACTAATAAAAACCAAAGACCTTCAAACCTCATTAGATGCTTTAAAAGATTCAGAATTAAAAAATAAAATAATTAATGTATTAAATACATTAAGACTTCCAATTATCGATGATATATCATTAGAAATAATAACAAACAAGCTAAAAGAAATTACTATAGAAACCAAAGTAAACAACGCGGTTCAAACAATCGACATAAACCAAATAAACGATAAAACAAATCACTATTATATCTTAGGCTTTAATCAAGGAATTATTCCACACATAAACAAAGATGATGACATCATCACCGATAAAGAAAAAGAAAAACTTGGAATTTTAACTTCCTTAGATAAAAACAAAATAAACCAAAAACAAATAGAATATATCATCAAAACATTTCCACATCTAACAATTTCTTATAAATTAAAAGACACCTTTAATACTTACTATCCTTCCGCCATCATAAATAAACTAAACTTAAACGTTCAAAAAGACCATCAAATAAATCTTACATACTCAAATAAATTTAACCAATTATATCTAGGTACTATGTTAGACGATTACTTTAAATATAACGAAAAAAATACTAACCTAAATAAACTTCTAGCTACATATCCAAATATAAACTATGCCTCATACTCAAATGAATATCATCACATCGAAAAAAATCTTCTCAAAGAATACTTAAATAATAACCTAACCCTATCCTATACAAGTTTAAATAATTATGCATTATGCCCATTTAAATTCTATGCTAAACACATATTAAAATTAGAACCTTTCGAAGAAACCTTCGCCCTTTTAATAGGAAACCTCTTCCACGAAGTCCTATCTCAAATGTATAATGACAACTTTAATCCAAAAGAAATGTACTATGATTTTCTAAAAGATAAACAAATAACCCCAAAAGAAACTTTCTATTTAGATAAACTATTTAAAACTTTAAATAAAGATATTGAAATAATTAAAAATCAAGAAAAACATAGTACATATAAACACCATTTAACCGAAACACCAATCGAAATAGATAAATCAAAAGATATTAAAATCACATTTAAAGGAAAAATAGATAAACTCTCATATAATGATAAAAATGCTATCATTATCGATTATAAAACAGGAAGTATAAAAGCCACCCTAGATAATATCAATTATGGATTAAACATGCAGCTTCCAACCTATATTTACCTTGCCCAAAATGGCCTAAACAAATATAAAATAAATGGCTTTTACCTTCAAACTCTCTTAACAAATAAAACCCTAGATAGTAAAGATAGTGAAAAAGACATCAAACAAAATTTAAAACTAAAAGGTTATACTATAAACGATGAAAATATCATTAGCCAAATAGACGATACCTATCAAAATAGTGAAGTTATAAGCTCTCTAAAAACCACAAAAAACGGTTTTTATGTAAATGCTAAACTAATTGATAGAAAAGGAATCGATAAACTAAGTGACCTTACCAATAAAAATATCGAAAATGCTATTAATAATATTCTAAACACTAACTTTAAAATAAACCCAAAAAGAATAGATAACGACAACATCAGCTGTAAATATTGCCCATTCAAAGATTTGTGCTTTGTAACCGAAAATGACATTACCGATTTAAAAACCGTAAAATTCAAAGATATTATAGGAGGTGAAAAAAATGCCTAAATGGACTAAGGAACAACAACTAGCCATCGATAAATCAGGACAAAATATCATCGTTTCAGCCAGTGCTGGTAGTGGTAAAACCGCGGTCTTATCAGAAAGAGTTCTAACTAAAATCAAACAAGGTATCAGTGTTGATAACTTATTAATTCTTACATTCACCAACGCCGCCGCTGCTGAGATGAAAGAGAGAATAAGAAAAAAGATAATCGAAGCTAATATCCAAAGTGAAGCGGATAAAGTAGATACCGCCGATATTACAACCTTTGACGCTTATGCCCTAAGTCTAGTTAAAAAATATAGTCATTACTTAAACATCTCACCAAACCTTTCAATCGTTGACGCAAGCATCATGTCCTTAGAAAAAAAACATATCATAGGTGACATCTTTGACCATTACTATGAAATAAAAGATCAAAAATTTCTAAACCTCATTGCAAATTTTACTGTAAAAGATGACTCATCAATAATAAAAAATATTTTAAAACTAGATGATAGTCTAAATAACCTATATAATAAAGATGAATATTTAAATAACTATTTAACTAATTATTATAATGAAAATCAAATAAATAAGTATATAGACGAGTACCTAAATCTTATCAAAGAAAAACAAAAAAGCATTAAAAACATCATCAAAAGCCTAAGCTATTATACAGACGGAACCTATATAGAAAAACTAGAAACCGTATTAAATACATTAATACATACCAGTAATTATGATGAAATTCAAAAATCATTTCCAAATAGACTACCAAATCTACCTAAAAATAGTTCAGAAGAAGCAAAAAACCTAAAAACATCCTTATCAAACATCATTAAAGAACTTAAAGAATTAACCGAAGAAAATCTCCAAAACATCAAACAAAATATTTATAAAACAAAAGCCTATGCTGAAGTAATAATAGATATTATTTTAAAACTAGATAAAAGATTAAATAAATTTAAAAAAGAAAAAAACGTCTATGAATTTATTGATATTTCAAGGCTTGCCATTAATCTATTAAAAAATAACCAAGAAATTAGAGAAAACCTAAAAAATAAATATCATGAAATTTTAATTGATGAATACCAAGATACCAACGACATTCAAGAAACATTTATCTCTTATATTGAAAAAAATAATGTTTATATGGTGGGTGACATCAAGCAGTCCATTTACCGTTTTAGACACACAAATCCAGAGCTTTTTAAAACAAAATATGAAAATTATAGTCAAAATAAAAATGGTTTAAAAATCGACTTAAATAAAAACTTTAGATCAAGAAAAGAAGTCTTAAATAATATCAATGAAATGTTTAATCAAATAATGAATTCAAACATCGGTGGAGCAGACTATATTGAAAGCCATCAAATGATTTTCGGAAATACTGCCTATGAAGAAATAAATAAAGAAAACTATAACATGGAAATATTAAACTATGAAAAACCAGAAGATAAAACCTATACCCAAACTGAAATAGAAATATTTATTATCGCAAACGATATTAAACAAAAAATAAAAAATAATTTTCAAATCATGGATAAAGAAACTAATAAACCAAAAGACTTAGAATATAAAGACTGTGCCATCTTAATAGATCGCTCATCAAGTTTCGAACTTTATAAAAAAATATTTGAATACTTAAATATCCCTATAACTATATACCGTGACAAAGCCATAAATAACTCTGATGAAATAATAATTTTTAAACACATTTATAACCTTTTATTATCACCCAAAAAAGATACAAATTATAAATACTCATATACATCTATCGCAAGAAGTTATCTCTTTCAAATGAGTGATAATGAAATACTAACCCATATAAAAAATAATGACTATGATAAAACCGAAATAATAGATAAAATAAATAAACTAAAAGAAAATTTATCATTAAAAACTAATGAAATATTAATGAGAGAAATCATTGATACCTTTGACATTTACCAAAAAATAATAACTGCCAAAGACATCCACCAAAGAATTACCATCATCGACTCCTTAATAAAAGTTTCCCAAAACTGTGATAAATTAGGCTATGACTTAAAAGACTTTTATAATTATTTAAATGAAGTATTAGAAGATGGATTAGATATCAAACTCGCACTCAATAAAGAAGATTCAAACTCTGTAAAAATCATGACCATTCACGCCTCAAAAGGACTAGAATTTCCAATATGTTATTTTAGTTCATTAAATAAAAAATTCAATATCGATGATTTAAAAAGCCTCTTTTACTTCCAAGATAAATATGGATTAGTCATTCCTTACTGCGATGAAACTCCAAAAAGCACAATCTTAAAAACTCTTCTTAAAAATAATTATATCAAAGAAGAAATATCCGAAAGAATTAGACTATTCTATGTCGCCTTAACTAGAGCTAGAGAAAAAATGATTCTAATCACTAATATGAATCAAACCATAACCTATAAAGATGATGGAGTTATAGATGATAATATCAGATTAAAATATATGTCTTTCCAGCACCTCTTAAACTCAATCTATCCCTCATTAGAAAAATATCTAACTCAAATAGATTTAGATAAAATAAACCTAACTAAAGAATATAACCTGCCAGTCAAAATAAAAAATATAGACGAAGACAAAACAACTCCTCTCATCATCAAAGAATTAAATATCCAAAAAGAAATACTAACTCAAAATAAATTTTCTAAACAAACAAACACATTATATACAAAAGATGAACAGCAAAACATTGATCTAGGCTTAAAAATGCATAGTATCTTAGAAAACATTGACTTTAACAACCTAGACTTCACTTATCTAAATAACTTTGAAAAACAAAAAGTGATTTCATTTCTAAATACTAAAATACTAAATAGTGCCAAAAAAATATATAAAGAATATGAATTTTTCTATGAAGAAAATAATGAAAATTATCATGGTATCATCGACTTACTTATAGAAAAAGAAAATGAAAACATAATTATTGATTATAAATTAAAAAACACACAAGATGATGCATACTTAAAACAATTAAATGGTTATAAAAACTATATTGAAAATATAACAAACAAAAAAACAAAAATATATTTGTATTCCATCCTTGATGAACAATTAATAGACTTAAATTGAATAAATAAAAACATAAATCACCATAATAATTATAAGGTGAAACTATGTCTAAAAAAGAAAAAAGAAAAATAGCTAGAATGATTTTAAATCAAAACTTAGAAAAACAAGATAAAGAAGATATTATAGATCTGCTTGCCGACTCATCAATAGCCATTGATGTAGATAAAGAAGAAGAACAAAATCTAACATTTTCAGAAAAAATGGCCGATAAAATATCGGAAATAGCCGGTAGTTGGACTTTTATCTTTATATCGGTTATATTCCTAATAACTTGGATGATTGTAAACACCATTCTTTTAAAAGAAAATCAAATCGATCCATACCCATTCATATTATTAAACTTAATTTTATCATGTATATCAGCTCTTCAAGCCCCAATCATTATGATGAGTCAAAATAGAGCTTCTAAAAAAGATAGCCTAAGAAATCAAAATGACTATAAAATAGATTTAAAAAGCGAATTACTCTTAGAAGATTTACACCATAAAATAGAAGTTTTATTAAATAATCAAAATAGACTATTAAATATCTTAGAAAAATCCATTTTAAATGATGAAAACCAAAAATAAAGAAGCAATATAAACTAAAAATTGCTTCTTTTTACATTGAAATTTCAAATGGAATTTCTTTTGAACCATCTCCTGAAACTATTTGTACTTTACTAGACAAATATAAAGATGGGCGAACTGCAAACGGATTGATAACGCTGTAGATGTCGACGAAGCCGTCTGAATACACGAAGAACACATTACTAGAGTCACCGGCATAAGGCGACAACGTCCACCAATTAGTATTATTCTGCATCCATGTTGTATTTTTACAAATATCATTATTATCTTGATTTAACGCATGCGTTCCACAACTACTTTGATTACTATTACTTCTTATATATTCGCTCATTGTTATTAAGGCTACTTTACCATTCCATTTCTTACTATTTTCATCATTTATTTGATTTGCCAAATCATTATTACCCCATGTTGCTGAACCTATGCTCCAATCTTTTGTAACAATCTGTCCTTGAACTGCAGAGTTTAGTGTTTCTGTCAAATAGCTTTCATTTAAATACGTATTTAAATTGACTGGTCGTGCCCAATTATTTGAATATGATGAGTCCCACACTCTATTTCCTATACTTGCATCCCTCATTATTTTTATTGTCTTATCTGGCTCTATCGATACTATTCTCCATGTTTCATTATTGAACGTTATATAATTATTTACATTTTTCCCTTTATAAAAATATCTTCCTTCTTCATAGTTATCTTTGTATAATCCATCACCAGAATCAACTACAGGATTTTTTTCTAATATTATATCTCCTCCTGTTTTTGGCGGAAAACAAGCACTATAAAGTTCATCTATTGCTCCTTGTACGTCAGTACTTTTTAAACCACTTATTCCATTATTATAAGTAACTTGATTGCTTGGAAAAAGTGTAGTTGCAAAAACGCCTATACCACTAAATAAAAATGCAGTTGCTATAAATATAAACAATCTATTTTTAAGAATTTTTTTAAACATCAACCTTATCACCTTCCTATATAATTAATTTAAAAATATTATATCACAAATGTTGCCAATCTAGCAACATACTTTTCATATAAAAAATGAGAAAATAAATTACAAGGTGATACAAATGAAAATAGATAAAAATAGTGATGATTTTTGTTTTTATCAAGCGAGAATTAATATAAAAAAATACCGAAAAAAGTTAGGAATAACTGCCCAAGAACTTGCTGACAAAGCTGATCTTTCTCACCAATTTATAAGGAGTTTAGAGGCCTTAAAAATAGTTAAAAGGCCAAGACTAGATACCTTATCAAGAATAGCCAAAGCTCTAAACATAGAATTAAGACAACTATTTGACGATATTAAAATAGATGACAAATAAAGGCCTCTGAAAAAGGCGTTTTTTCTTGATATAAAAATTGGTATAGTATATAATTAAAATAAAGGAGAGTGAAATAAATGGGTTTAATAAAAGCCGTAACTAGTTCAGTATCTTCTGGACTTGGAGATCAATTTAAAGAGTTTATTGAATGTCCTCAAATTGCAAATAACGTTCTAATTCAAAGAGGAAAAGTAAATCATGGAGAGGGAAATAAAAATCCCGAAGAAGGAATAATTACTAAAGGAAGTCAGATAGTCGTCCCAGAAGGAATGGCTATGATGATTATTGATAATGGTGCCATTGCTGACTTTTCAGCAGAACCAGGTATATATACTTATGAACAAAGCACTGAACCAACAGTTTTTGATGGTGGTTTCTTTAAAGGTGTAAAAGAAACAATAAAAAATATCGGAAGGCGTATAACTTATGGCGGACAGCCTGCTCACGACCAAAGAGTGTATTATGTTAATACTAAAAATATGTTAGGTAATAAATTTGGCAGTCCTCAGCCTAAAAAAATAACCGATGAAAAATATGGAACTTTAGAAGTAACATTCTTTGGAGAATATGCCGTTAGAGTTGTTGACCCAGCTATTTTAATAGCTAGTGTTATTGGTACAAACCCAAAAGATACCATAACATTTGATGAAGTAGTAGGAAGTCAATTAAAAACAAAATTCATTGAAAAAGTTACTCAAGCAATTTCTAACGTCATGAGAAACAAAAAAGTTTCATTTGGAGATATGGGACTTTATGGCAGTGACATTTCAGATGAAATGAATAAATGCCTAGATGAATCCTGGAAAAAACAATATGGACTAATGGTTACTGATGTTGCCATGGGAGATATTAATTTAACAGAAGAGTCAATGAATAGAGTATCACGTATTGATGACGCGAAAATCTTCTCAGATCCTACCTTACAATCAGGACTCATGGCAAGTGCCTCTGCACAGGCTATGGAAAAAGCTGCATCTAATGAAGCTGGATCTATGATGGGATTTATGGGGATGGGCTTGGCTAACCAAACAGGAGCCAATATGATTAATGCCGTTAACCAAAATATGCAAAATGCTCAAATGACAAACCAAAATATCAATCAAACCCAAAACCAAGTTCCAACCCAATCTGTAGCAGCTGTAACACAAGATGACCAAGCTCCAAAATTCTGTAGTAACTGCGGAGCTAAATTAACTGGAAAATTCTGCAGTAACTGTGGTAAGGAAGCTAAATAATGAATGAAATATTAAAATATGATAAAGAATTTTCTGAAAGCAAATTCAAAACATATGCTGATAATGTTTTCATTCAGCTTCATTTGGCTGTAGTCACCAAAGAACTAGAAAATATCAGACATTTCTTATCAGATGAAGTTTATAATAAATATCAAAAGATAGTGGATGAATTAACTAAAAAACACTTAATTCAAATGTATGATGAAATAAATGTTGCTCAAACAGAAATTTTAAATTACACTGTAACTGATAAAGATATGATAATTAAAATATATATACTATCAAGATACTTAGATTATCTTATGGATGAAGATGGAAATTATATAAGTGGTGATACTGACATAAGAAGTGAAAAATCAAACTATCTAACATTTACTAAAAAAATCAATTTTCAAACTACAGGTTCAGTCAAAAAATGCCCAGGCTGCGGTGCTTCTATTGATGTCAACGCAAATGGCAAATGCGCATACTGCGGAACAATTTATAATTTAGATGACAAAGATTGGGTATTAACATCAATTGAAACCAAATAAAAGGAGAGGCCTATGAATAAAAAGATAAAAAATATATTTTTAATTCTTATCGCATTTTTTCTTTTTATAATACCAATCTATCATCCTGGGGCAGACTCTGGATTTGATGGGAGCTATTCTGGTGGCTCATCAGGAAGCTTTGGAGGTGGTTTTTCATCGGGCTCTAGCTGGAGTTCATCTTACCATGGAAGCTACTCTAGTGGACCAGTAGATCCTATAACAGCCTTTATTAGCCTCGCATTTGTTCTCACAATTACAGCCATAATAATTATAAATGCCAAAAAGCAAACCCTACAAGGCCCTAGAACATCATTAAAAAATGTTTCACCTTATAACAAAGAAAAATTTAAACAATATATTAAAGATTTCGATGAAATAAAATTTAAACAAGAAGCCTTTGAAATATATAAAAATATTCAAATTGCTTGGATGAACTTTGATTATGAAACACTTAGAAAAAATGTCACTGATGAAATGTATAACATGTATAAATCACAGTTAACTACGCTAAAAGTCAAAAAGCAGAAAAACATCATGGAAGATTTCAACCTATTAGGCTTTAATATTATTGGTATGGAAATAAAAGAAGAATTTGTATCATTAACAGTAACTATGCAAATAGAATGTTACGACTACATTACCAATAAAGATAATAAAGTAGTTAGAGGAACTAAAAAAAGAAAAGTTCTTTATAATTATGCTATGACCTTCAATAAAGGTATTAGTAATAAAAATAATAGATGTCCAAATTGCGGTGCACCTTTAGAAAATACTAATTCAAGTAAATGTCCGTATTGTGACTCAGTAATCATAAGTAAAAACTATGACTGGGTTTTAGCCAAAAAACAAGTTTTATCACAAAGATGCAAATAAAATAGGAATTATATAACAATTCCTATTTTATTATAAAATGACCATTTTTAACATCGATTGTCACAGTAGAATTAAACTTAACATCTTCATTTATAATAGCCCTCGCAATTAAAGTTTCAATATTCCTGCTGACAAACCTTTTAATTGGTCTAGCTCCATATTTTTCATCGTAAGAATTTTCTATTATAAATTTTTTAGCTGCATCAGTAACTAATAAAGAAAGCTTCTTATCACGCAATCTATATTCAATCTCAGATATAATTTTATCTAAAATTTCATAAACAACATTTTTAGACAAAGCATTAAAAATAATAATTTCATCAATACGATTAATAAACTCAGGCTTAAACGTTCTTCTAAGCTCACTCATAACCATTTCATCACTATCATCATGACCCTCTAAAATATAATCACTACCTAAATTAGACGTCATAATAATAATTGTATTTTTAAAATCAACAGTCCTACCTTGTGAATCTGTAATTCTACCATCGTCAAGTATTTGAAGCAAAATGTTAAAAACATCCTTGTGAGCTTTTTCAATCTCATCAAACAAAACAATACTATAAGGATTTCTTCTAACGGCCTCAGTTAACTGTCCACCATCATCATAACCGACATATCCAGGAGGCGAACCAATAAGTCTAGATACCGAATGAGCTTCCATATACTCACTCATATCAATTCTAACAATATGTCTTTCATCATCAAAAAGTTCATAAGCTAAAGACTTAGCCACCTCTGTCTTACCAACCCCAGTTGGACCTAAAAAGATAAATGAACCAATTGGCCTATTAGGATCTTTAATACCTGCACGTGCTCTTATAATAGCTTCACTTACTAAATGTAAAGCTTTATCTTGGCCTTTAACTCTCTTTTTCAAATTATCCTCTAAATGAAGTAGTTTCTCTTTCTCAGTACCTACTAATTTACTAATTGGAATATTTGTCCACTTAGAAATAATAGAAGCAATAGACTCATCATCAACAACATCACTTAAAATAGAATTTTTATTGTTTTTCTTTAACTCTTCAAGTTCCTTTTCTAAAGAAGGAATAACTCCATGACGAAGTCTAGCTGCTGACTCTAAATCATACTTAGATTCCGCATATTCCAAATCACGTTGGGCTTTTTCAATCTCCTCTTTTTTATGATTAATTGAGCTGTTAATTTCTTTCTCGTGTTCCCAAGCATTTCTAAGCTCCTTTTCCTTATCTTTTAAAGAAATAAGTTTCTCATCTATTTCCTTAATTCTATTCTTAGAAAATTCATCTTTCTCTTTTTTTAATGCTTGTTTTTCAATCTCTAACTGCATAATTTTACGTGTTAAACTGTCCAAAGAAGTTGGAACTGACTCTAACTGAACTTTAATAGTCGCACATGCCTCATCAACTAAATCAATAGCCTTATCAGGTAAAAATCTGTCAGTAATATATCTGTCAGATAAACTAGCTGCCGCAACTAAAGCTCTATCTTTAATAGTAACCCCGTGATAAACCTCAAAACGAGATTTTAAACCACGTAATATAGTAATTGTATCAAGTACAGTAGGTTCAGTTACTAAGACTTTTTGAAAACGTCTTTCTAAAGCTCCATCTTTTTCAATATATTTTCTGTATTCATTTAAAGTTGTTGCCCCAATACAGTGAATCTCACCACGTGCAAGCATTGGCTTAAGCATATTTCCAGCATCCATTGCTCCCTCTAAAGCCCCTGCACCAACAATCATGTGTATCTCATCAATAAACATAATAATTTCACCATCAGAGTCCTTAACTTCTTTTAATACTGCTTTTAATCTATCTTCAAACTCACCACGGTACTTTGCTCCGGCAATTAAAGAACCCATATCAAGCTCCCAAATACGTTTGTCTTTTAAACTATTTGGGACATCTCCTTTAATAATTCTTTGAGCTAAACCTTCAACAATCGCCGTTTTACCAACACCAGGTTCACCAATTAAAACCGGATTGTTCTTAGTCTTACGAGATAAAATACGCGTAATAGAACGTATCTCATCATCACGGCCAATAACTGGATCTACTTTTCCATCCTTAACCGCTTCAGTAATATCGCGTCCATATTTCTCTAAAACATTTTGTAATCCATCTTGATAAGCTTGTGCTTCGTTCATACTAACACCTCCTTAAAATTAATCTTATGCAAGACCACATTATAACTATACCACCACTTTTAGCACTTGTCAAGTGAGAGTGCTAAAAAATAATATGTATAAGAGTGCTAAAAAATAATATGTATAAGAGTGATGAAAAAGTGGTAAATATATAGAGTAATAAAAGTAAAATAATGTTTAAGAGTAACAAAATACTTCATATATAATTGCTAAAAAAGTAATAAACTGCTAAAATAAAAATGGTGAGAATATGAAAAAAATATCACTTTGTATGATTGTTAAAAATGAAAGTCTTGTTTTAGAAAAGTGCCTAAATAGTATCAAAGGTTTAGTCGATGAAATAATTATTGTAGATACTGGAAGTACTGACAACACCAAAGAAATCGCCAAAAAATATACAGACAAAATTTATGATTTTAAATGGGTTGATGACTTTTCAAAAGCTAGAAATTATTCTTTTTCTAAAGCTACTAAAGACTATATTTTATGGCTAGATGCTGATGATTATTTACCAAAAGAAGAAATATCAAAATTTCAAAAATTAAAAGAATCATTAGATGGCACTATAGATATGTATACTATGAAATACATATATAGCCAAGATAAAAATGGCATGCCCACTTATGTTCAAAGAAAATATAGACTATTAAAAAGAGAAAATAATTATATTTGGGAAAGTCCCATTCATGAATTTATAAAACCTAAAGGAAAAATTGTTCAAACAGAAATTACAATTATTCATAATAAAATACATATAAACGATTCTAATCGTAACAGACGCATATTTGAAAAGATGATCAAAGAAAATCATCCTTTCACCATTAGAGAAAAATACTGCTATGCCGATTGCCTATATCGAAGTAGAGAATATCAAAATGCTATCGACAAATTTGAAAAATTTGTTGAAGAAACCATACAAAATTATAACGAAAATAAACATTATCTATATATGGCCTTAATTGAACTAGCTGATTGTTATAAAGCTGTAAATGATTCAAAAAAAGAAATAGACACCTTATTTTTAATCTTAAAAAATCAAATTCCAACTAGAACGTGTCTTTATAAAATTGGTGATTGTTTTCGTAGACAAAAAAATTATCAATTAGCTGTTTATTATCTTGAACTTGCTTTAAATATAGAAGATGATTCAAATAATCCAGAATATGAAAAATATCTTTGCTATCTCGATTTGGGCTTTTGCTATTACTATCTAAAAGAATATCAAAAAGCTTATGATGCTAACGAAGAAGCTGGAAAAATAAATAAAAAAGATAATACATATCTTAAAAATAAAAATATATACCAAAAGTTTATATAAATATTCCAAATTACTTATAACCGTGTTATACTACATAAGTAATTAAAAAGAAAGGAATAAAATATGTCTAAATTAAGTAATAGAACCATTGTTATAATAGCTTTCATTGCTATAATTGGTGGAATTTTAATAATATCTGCAGATTATCTAGAAGGAAAAAAAGAAAAAGCCTATCAAAAGGTTAGTATTTCACTATATAGCGAAATAAATAATAAAAAACAAGACAATACCCCACAAAATATTGAAACCACTGAAGAAGAGTATATCCCAACACCAAATCCTAATGGATACCTAGGAATTTTAACTATTGATAAAATCAACCTACAGCAAGGATTTTATGATAAAACTAACGAAAATAACAATGTAAGTAAAAATCTTACATTTCTAAGTCCTTCGAACTACCCTGATGAAAAAAACGGCAATGTTATTTTAGTTGCTCATTCTGGTGTTACTCACATTGCATACTTTAAAAACTTATATCAATTAAAAGTAGGGGACATTGCTAAAATAGAATATAAAGGACATTTATATACCTATAAAATAGATAACATTTATAATGAAACAAAAGATGGCAATGTTACAGTATATAGAGATACTAGTCGTCAAACCTTAACTATGATTACTTGTACTAAAAACGATGACACAAAACAAACAATATATATTGCTTATTTAGAAAGTGTGAAATAAAAAACATTTTGTTAAAAAAACTTATATTAGAAATCAAAAATATATTAAAAAGCTTAGAAATTCTCATTCTAAGTTTTTTATTAGTAATTTTTATAGACATCTGTAAAACTTGTAAATTTTAGTAATTATCAATAATTACTATAAGGTATATGGATTATTTTGGCTTCCATCTCCTCCAGTGATTTTTACTTCTGATGAAAGATATACCGCAGGACGAACACCCGTACTTCCAGAAGAACTACCATAATTAAA
>CALVIE010000004.1 GCA_944329385.1 uncultured Bacilli bacterium
AAAGCAAAAAGATGAATTCTTTTCCACAGGATTCATCTTTTTTATTAGCTTTAGAAAATTTTACCGGAACTCAAATATAGGTGCTTTATGAAAGATTATTGTTTGCTTTTGCTATTTTTAGTATTTTTTTTATTTTCTAAGTCGGAATATTTTTGGACACCATATATTAATGTTGCAATAAATGTACCGGCGAATATAGCTCCAAGAGTAATTTGAAGGACATTTGGTAAAGATAAAGTGATTGATATTTTATCAAATGTCATTTTTAAAGTTCCTGATAGTAAGAATAATGCGATTAGTCCATATCCTACGTCTTTATTAAATGTTAGTTTACCTAATAGATAAATATTGGCGAATGGTATCCAAGCCATTACTGTTGATGTGCCATAGACTTTTTTATTAAAATTATTTAAAAATACGGCTAAAATAGCATAACATGTAATAAGTATTAAAATAATAACTGCTACAAAGAAGTATAAAAAGTTTGCAGTTTCATTCATGTTTAACCCTCCCCTTATTATTCTTTGGTTATTATAACCTATATTTATTTTATCATAAATTTTAAAGAAATAATAGATAATTTAATTATTTTTTGGAATTTCAAAATAAAATGTTGAACCTTTATTAGAACTTTTAACTCCATATTTATATTTATGCATTTGTAATATGTTTTTAACAATAGATAATCCTAAACCAGTTCCATAGTTATTTCTTTTATGTTTTTTATCACTATGATAATATTTATCCCAAATATGTTTCAAGTCTTCTTTTTTTATTCCTTTGCCGGTATCTTTGATTTCAACAAGATAATTATTTTTATTTTCTTTTATGTTAATATATATTTTTTTCTCTTCGCCTGTATAATTGATAGCATTGTTGATTAAATTATAAATTACTTGATATATTCTTTTATAATCTGCTTTTATAATTGTATTTTTAGGATGAGTAAAAATAAATTGATAGTTTTCTTGTTCTTCTAATATTTTAAATCTTTGGATGACTTGATTTATTAGGACGATTAAATCTATATTTTCTATTTTTAAAGTGGCGTTTCCAGATTCTGCATTAGATAGGTCTAAAATGTCATTTACTAGTAAAGTTAGTCTATCGGTTTCTTCAATAATGGTGTTTAAATTTTCTTCGCGTTTTTCTTTGTTATTATAGGTTAAATCTCTAACCATTTCGGCATAAGCTTTTATCATGGTTAAAGGTGTTTTTAAATCGTGTGAAACGTTGGCCATGAGATCTCTTTTTAAACTTTCAGTTTTAGATAGTTCATCTTTGGTATAGTTTAAAGAATCGGCTAGTTCATTTATTTCATATATGTCAATATCAGTTTTAAAGTTGGCACTAAAGTTACCATCGGCTAGTTTTTTAGCTTCATTACTTATTTTAGTGATTGGTTTTGACAATTTTTTCGAAATTAAATATCCAATAATTAATGAGAGGATTAAAACAATTATAGTGGTAATTATAAATTGGTTGCTTAAAATTGTGATAGTTGAGTCTAATGGTTCTAAAGATGCGTTGATAAAAGCGTATAAGTCTGTATCTAATTTTAAGGCGTATATAAGGGTTTCATTTTGATATTGGCTATTTATAAGATTATAATGTTGTTCTAAAAGTCCACTATTGATAAAGTTTCGTTTTACTTTAAAATTTTTATTACCAAATTCCATACATCCTTTATTTGATGAGGTGGCGGCATAAAGGTTATTGCCATATATTTCAATGCATATATCTCTTTTTCTAGCAATTGTTTCTATTTTTTGTTGGTTTAAGTTAATACTTTGACGTAGTTCACTAGCGGCTTTATCAAGTTCATTTGTTTTATATGCTTTATAATAGCTATTTAAAAAAATTATTTGAAAGAACCAAAGAAAACATAGAATAAAAATTGAGAAGCCGGCTAAGAAAAGCCAAATGTTTATTTTTAGACTATTTGGTTTGGTGTTTTTTATGTCGTTTTTTATTTGATTTATGTATTTTTTTAGTTTATTCATTTTCTTTGACAACAAATTTATAGCCTACTCCTCTTACTGTTTGGATTAAGTTTCTATATTTTCCAAGGTTATTTCTTAGCATTTTGATATGAGTATCAATTGTTCTATCATCGCCGAAAAAGTCATAGCCCCATATTTTGTTTAAAAGTTGATTTCTTGATAGGGCAATATTTTCGTTGGTTACAAAATAACATAGTAGTTCATATTCTTTTAAGGTTAGTTTTATTTCTTTATTATCAATATAAACGGCATGTCCTGGATAATCTATTTTTAAGCCCTGATATTCATAAGTGTTTGGTGTCATTTTTCCACTTCTTTTTAAAATGGCTTTTATTCTAGCTAATAATTCTTTAGGAGAAAATGGTTTGGTTAAATAATCGTCAGTTCCAAGATCAAATCCTCTTAGTTTGTCATATTCTTCGTTTCTTGCAGATAAAATGATGACGGGGATATTTTTTGCTTTTTTTAGTTTTTCTAAAAAAGTCATACCATCCATTTTGGGCATCATAATATCTAAAATAATGAGATCAATTTTTTGATTTTGGACAATTTCTAGGGCTTCTAGTCCGTTTTCGGCTTCAACTGTTTCATAGTTTTCAGTTTCGGCGTATGTTTTAATAACATCTCTTATAAGTTTTTCATCATCAACAATTAATAGGCGCATAAAATCATCTCCGTGTTTAATTATAGTATTTTTTTGTGTATTTTTTGTGAAAAGAAAAAAAGCTTAGGCAGCTTTTTGAATTTTAGTTTTGCATAGTACTTTAACTGGAGTGTTTTGATTAATTATTTCATTTAATAATAATTCTTTACCTTCGACTATACGTATATTTAATTTTGGTTTAGAAATCATTAATGGTTTCATTCTTCTTAACTGTTTGTGCAGATAATTGATACCAGTTTCATCTAAGTATATATTAGCTAGATGTTTAATGCTTATTGTATTTTCATCTATAAAGTTATTTAATTTTTGTTTTTGCGTGTTGTTTAAGTTATCGAAGTTTGTTATATATTCATACATTTTTCTAGCTAGTTTTATATCTACGTTTTGATTTTCTTCATTGTATGCGTTAAGTGCATTTTGAAATTTTTTTAAATATTCTAAATTGTGCACAATATCACTTCCTTTAGTCAGATGTATTTAATTATAACCTTTTTTGACTGTTTTGTCAAATTTTGTCTAATGGATTTTGTTTTGAGATTTTATCTTGACAATTTTCTTTTGTTATAAATATTTTTGATTTTTTGTTTAGTTTTTAAATAAGATATATAATCTGATGTTTCAGGTTTAGTAAATTGATCTAAGTCTACAATTATATCTACGGCTTGTTCTATGGACATGTTTTTTATAAGTTCTCCAAATAATCTTAAAATATCGGCGTTAAAATAATCTTCAGTCATTTCTTCTTTATTTTGATAAAATTTTTCGATTAATTTAGTGAGCTTTTGTAGATAGAGATATGATTTGCTTTTGGCATTAAAAAATCGGTTATTTAAAAGTTCGGTATAGCCTTCGTTTAAACCTTTACCGATGCTAATACCATTTATTAGTGCTTTAAAACCTATGGCATTATAAATATAACTTGTGGATGCGACATGAAGTAATTCATGGTATAAGGTAATATTATTTTTATCTTTATATATTTCTATGGTGTTATTTGCTTTATTATATATTCCTGTTACTGGAAATACCTCTTTTGAGGGGCAATAGTGGATAGTGGTTTTAGGGATGCTATGGATGAAGTTTCTTAGGTTATTTATATCGACGTTTTGTAATAGTTTTAGAGAGAAAATATATATTTGGCTATTTTCTTTTTTAAGGTTATCGATTATTTTATTAAGTTTTTCTATGTCGTCTTTTTTAAATTCGGCAAATAATTTACTTTTTAAATCATATTTAGTAAAATTTGGCATGATTTGGTATAAGGCCATTTTTTTAATATTTTGTTTATTTTGATATTCTTTTATTTTTTCTTTTCTTTTTTTGTTATTTTGAATAATTTTATTTATATTTAGTGTGGTTATAGCGAGATTTATGCTAATGAAGATGAATAAAATTATATTGTTCAAAATATCACATCCTCGTATAATATATTTTTAGAAAAAAGTAGGTTTTATCCTACATTTCAAACTGTGAATTATAAAGACTTGCATAAAAGCCCTTTTGTTTCATAAGTTCTTCGTGGTTACCTTGTTCGATGATGTTACCATCTTTCATGACTAAGATTAAATCAGCATTTTTAATAGTTGATAATCTATGAGCAATGATGAAAGATGTTTTACCTTCAGTTAGTTTATCCATGGCTTTTTGAACTAATTCTTCGGTTCTAGTGTCGACGTTAGAGGTTGCTTCATCTAAGATTAAGAATGGTGATTTTTGAATCATACCTCTTGCGATAGTTAGTAATTGTTTTTGACCAGCTGAAATACTTTCATTATCAGAAAGCGGTGTGTCATAACCTTTTGATAAGGTTCTTATGAAGTGGTCTAGGCCAACTTCTTTACAAACTTCTTTTACTTCTTCGTCGGTGATATTTTGTCTATTATAAATAATGTTTTCTTTGATTGTTCCTTCGAAAAGCCAAGTGTCTTGGAGAACCATAGTAAATAACTCGTGGATATTTTCTCTAGTTAGTTTTTTAGTTGAAACGCCATCTATTTTAATGTCACCATTTGAGATTTCATAGAATTTCATAAGCAGGTTAACCATAGTTGTTTTTCCGGCTCCAGTAGGTCCGACAATGGCTACTTTTTGACCTGGTGTAGCATGAGCTGTGAAGTTTTTAATGGTTGGATTATCATTACCATCATATTTAAAGACAACATTTTCAAAGTCTATATAACCTTTAACTTCTTCTTTATTTAAATGTTTATTTATATTTTCTTGAGTATTCATTTCAGTTTCATCGATAAATTCAAAGACTCTTTCACTAGCAGCTGCGGTTGATTGCAATGATGTCATGGCCTGAGCAATTTGTGATAGAGGGTTTGTGAATAATCTAACGTATGTCATAAAGGCGACGATTACACCAAATGATATTTGACCATTCATGGTTAAAATAGCTCCTACTATACAAACGGCAACATAGCCAAAGTTACCGATGAAAGCCATGATTGGTTGCATTAATCCAGATAGAAACTGACTTTTTTTATTGCTTAAGCAAACTTTATTATTGAATTCATCGAATTTTTTTATGGCTTCTTCTTTACCATTATAGGCTTTGACAACGTTTAGACCGGAATATATCTCTTCAATATGACCGTTTAAGTTTCCAAGTTCGGTTTGTCTTTGGGTGAAGTATTTTTGTGATTTACTAAGTATTAATGCCATACCGATAAAGCCAATTAAACTTGAGATAATAGCAGTTAGGGCTAAAATCCAGTTAGTTATAAACATCATTATAATACTACCTAAAAATAGGGTTATACTACTAACTAATGAGGTGAGTGATTGGTTCATGGTCATGGCAATCATGTCAACGTCGTTAGTAATTCTTGATAGGATGTCCCCTATTTGGTGTTTATCAAAGTATTTAAGTGGTAATTTATTTATTTTTGTTGATATTCTGTTTCTTAGGTTATTGGCAAATTTATTGGCAACATTGGTCATACAAATTGATTGAATGTATGTAAATAAAGCGCTTGCAAGGTACATACATACTAAAAGCAAAGTGATGTTTTTAATTTTATTTGTATTCATAACAGGTTCGATGACTTTTCTTATAGATGATGGAAGAGTATCTAATTTTTTATAAATGTTTGTTTCACCATCATTTTTATCTAAGGTGTTTATAGTTTTTAAAAATTGATATTGTTCGCTGGGGGTTATTTTTATATTATCAATTGTGATTTCTTTGAATAGTATTTCCTTCATATTTTTTGATAAATTTATGTTGTTTTTATCCATTTTTAAAAGGTTAATTTTATCTTTTGTAGTAAGGGTTTTGCCTTGATATTTAGATTCTTCAAATATTTTTTCTAAAATACTATTTGGAAGGTCTTTTAATTTTTGAGAAGCTTCTTTGTTATTTTGTAATTCATTTAATATTTTTGTAAATTTTTCTTTATCTTCCTTCAAAATATTTTTATCTTGCATGATATTTTGGATGTTTTTTTCGGTTAAATTGGGGTTTAGGATTTCTGGAAGAATTTTATTTAGGTTTTCTTCGTTTAGATTTTGAGTCGTTTTTTTGGTTAGTATTTCCATATTATTTTGGTTTATTACTAAACCTTTTGATATTTCATCAGTTAGGTCTGATAATCTATTTGGAGCAAGTATTGATAAAATGGAACCTAATATAGCTAAAGTAAAAGCAATAGTTATAAGAGTTTTATAGACGTTTAATTCATTAACTAATCTTTTGATAGCTTTTTTAAAATCTTTAGCTTTTTCTGTTGTTTGGCCATGTGGGCCATGATTTGGTCTAGGCATTTTCTAACTCCTCCTTTGATAACTGTGAAAGTGCGATTTGTTTATAAACGTCACAGTTTTTTAGTAGTTCTTTGTGGGTTCCCATTCCGACACATTTACCACTATCTAAAACGACAATTTTATCAGCATTCATAATTGTACCTATTCTTTGAGCAACTATTAGACTGGTGGCATCTTTAGTGTATTTTTTTAATTCTTTTCTAAGAACCGAATCGGTTTTATAATCTAAGGCAGAAAATGAATCATCAAAGATATATATTTCTGGTTCTCTAGCAATAGCTCTAGCGATAGCAAGTCTTTGTTTTTGACCACCTGAAACATTTGAGCCGCCTTGGGCAATATGGGTTTCGTATTTATCATCCATTTTTTCGATAAATTCTTCGGCTTGAGCTACTTTAGCTGCCTCTTTGATTTTTTCTTGGGTAGTTTCTTTTCCATTATCACCATAGCTTATGTTATAGTTTACTGTTCCAGCAAACATTACGGCTTTTTGAGGAACGTAACCTAATTTATTGTTTAATTCTTTGGTATCATAGTCTTTAACATTTATACCATCTATTAAAACTTCACCTTCAGTGGCATCATAAAATCTTGGAACTAAATTAATTAAAGTAGATTTTCCACTACCAGTTGAACCTATAAAAGCAATTGTTTCTCCTTTATTTACTTTGAATGAAATATTTTCTAAGACATATTCGTCAGCATCTGGATATTTAAATGAAACATTTTTAAATTCAACAGTACCTATTTCTTTAGTTTTTCCTTTGAATGTTCCAGAGAATATTTTTTGTTTTGTATCTAATACTTCGTTTATTCTTTTAGCAGAAACTTCGGCACGTGGAATTATCATAAAAATCATGGCAAGCATTAAAAATGACATTATTACTTGCATGGCATAAGAACTAAATACTATCATATTACCAAATAAGGTTATTTTATCTGCAAGCATAGAGTTTTGGATTAAGTTTGCTCCAATGAAGTAAATTGATAGAGTTAATCCATACATAATCAGATACATAACAGGCATCATGATGGCAAATTTCTTTTGGTTGAATAATTGTAAGTCTGTTAGTTCATCATTTACTTTGCTAAATTTATTTTCTTGATATTGTTCAGCGTTGAAGGCTCTTACTACTCTAATACCCGTTAAGTTTTCTCTAGCAATACTATTGATTTTATCGATTAATTTTTGAACGATTTTAAATCTAGGTATAACAATAATCATTAAGGTTATGATAACACCTAGTAATATTAATACAGCAACGCCAGTAACGGCACTCCACTGCCAGCCTTTATTTAATATTTTAGTAATGGCCCATACAGCGGTGATTGGGGCTTTGACTAATAACTGTAATCCCATAGCTATTAACATTTCTATTTGGGTAACGTCATTGGTTGTTCTTGTGATTAGACTACTTGTTTGGAATGCTTTGATTTCGTCAGTATCTAGGTTTTGAACTTTTTCAAATATTTGTTTTCTTGTGTTTTTAGAAAATTCAGAAGCGATGTAGGCGGCAAAGTATCCAGCACCAACGGCAAATACTAGACTGCCTAAGGCACATAAAAGCATATAACCACCGTTTAAAATTATATCATTCATTTTACTTCCTTCTGTTTGGACTAAAACGGTAATTTCGGACATATAATCAGGAATTTTTAGTTCGAGCCAAACTTGGCCAATAATTAAAATTACACAAAAAATGGCATATATCCATTCTCTTTTTGTTAGATTTTTAAGTAGTTTTAACATATTTTCATCCTTTCGTTTTTTAAATTTTCTTTCATTTGATTTGTTATTTGAAAAAAAAGTTTTAGATTTTCTTCTGAGATGTTTTTTGTAATAGTGTTTTCGGCTTGGTTTAAACTATTTTTTACAATTTGGAAATTTTTTTTAGCTTCTTTGCTTAGGGTAATTTCTTTTTTTCTAGTATCTGTTTTATCTTGAATTCTATGAATTAAATTATTTTTTTCCATGGTGCTTAAGATTTCAGATAAAGTTGCTCTTCTAAGGTTTAAAGCTAAAGCAATATCTTTTTGATATACTTTTTGCCCTTTTTTAGAAATTATAAAATGAAGTATTTGCATTTGAGCTGGTGTTGGCATTTTTTGTTTTGCTGTGCTTGTTTCACAAATAAATCTCATAATTTCATGGTTTATATCTTTTATTTGATAAGTTACTCTTTCCATATTTTTACTCCCGTTAAAACATTTTAGTACGGTATTATAAAATTGTCAATACCCTAACAATATTTAATTTAAAAAGATAAGATGAACTTATCTAATTGTTTATATGATGATGTATTTTTGGTGTATTTTTGGTTATTTTAGCAAATGTATAGCCGTTTTCTTTAGCATATTTAATAATATAAGGCAAGGCTTCGACAGTAGTTTTTTTAGTAGCTAGATCATGCATTAAAACGATGTTAGTTCCACTATGTATTTTATTCACTACGTTATTATATATGCTTTCTTTTGTCTGGCTACCGCTGGCATCATTAGAATCAATGTTCCAGTCAAAGTAATAGAATGATTTTTCTGTTAATTTATTTGTTATTCTTGTAATGATGTTTTGATTATATTTTTTTGATATGGTATTTGATGATCCACCTGGTAATCTTATAATTCTTGATTTGATGCCTGTGATTTCAAAAACTTTTTGTCTAATATCATTTAAGTCTTTGAAATAGTTTTCATCAGATGAATAAATATAACTATAGTTATGAGTAGATGTATGAAGTCCAATAGTATGGTTTTCTTTTTGCATTCTTCTTATTATATTATTATATTTATCTATTTGCCCTTTTGTGACAAAGAAAGTAGCTGGAATATTTTCTTTTTTTAAAATGTCTAATATATATTCAGTTAAATAACTTGGACCATCATCAAAGGTTAGATATATTGTTTTATTTGATATTATAGATGGATTAATATTTTGAACTTTGATTTTATCTGGTTTATAGTAGTCTATTTTTTGATTAAAAGTTATTTTGGGTTTTATTTGTTTAAATTTGGGTTTTGGACTATTTATTTTAATTATATAGTTTAAAATTATTAAAATATTAAATAAAAGGCATATTATGATTATTATAGGTATTTTATATTTTGAAATAGTTTTTTTGATGTTTTTATACTGCATACTACTCACCTATTCACATTATACCTTAAAATATAAAGAAAAACAAAGGGAATTAGTATTTTCCTTTTGTTTTTTTGCATATATTATTTCTTTCTATTATTAAATTTATTATTTCATTTATGTTTTCATCATCTTTGGTTTTGACTGTTTTATTTAATTTTTCTAATATTGTATTTTCAATTTCTTTTGTAAATTCAGATGATACGGGATCTGAAAATTTAAGAGATTCAATTAAGTCTTGATTATTTATCTTTTTAGCGATGTTTAATGCTTCTTCGGTAAAGGTTTGAATATTATTTACTTTTTTATCATATTCTTTTAGTCTATTTTTGACGAAATATAATGGTAAGAATAAGATAAAATATATGATAGTTGTAACGATAGTTATGGTTAAAAGATTATTTATATTTAAGTAAGCATACATGTTTATAGCAAATAGATAAATAATGGATAAGATATATAAGAAAGTTATATATACTGTTTTATCTTGATTTTTCTTTTTGTTTAGAATTAATATAACCAGCAAGGTTATAATTAGGGCAATTAATTCTATTATAATAGTAAGATAAAAATTATTATTGATATTTTCATCTATTATTTGATTTATGGTTATAACAGATGAAGGAATATATATTTCGCTTGGCATTTTATCTAAACTCATAGAAATAATGGTTACAGGAAGATTTTCGATGGTTTCTGGTATTATTATTTGATTTTCATTACCTTTATAACCAGTTACTTCTATTTGATTATTTTTGATGTTATAAGTGAAATTATCGTTACTTTTAAGTTCGTTTAGTTCACTATCTGATATGTTTTGATAATTAAAATTATTTTTTTCGGCATAGTTTTGAGCGTTTTGATTATTATGTGAGGTTAGTTTAATGGAGTTATTATTAAACGGTTTATTTAGATATGTTATAGTTAAGAAAATGGCACTTATTAATATTATAATAACTGGAATGATTTTTTTCATATTATTTTATTCTCCTTCCACATTTAGGACAAAATATGTTATCAGGTTCTAATTTATGATGACAGTTTGGACAGGTTAAACTATTTTCTAATGAGGTTCCACATTTTTTACAAAAGCTATGATCTTTAGAGTTTGCAGTTCCACATTTTGGACATGTTTTAGTACTATTATCAATATTAGCGATAACACCTTGAACATTATTTCCAACTTTATCGCCTAAAGTGGTACCTATTCCGCTCATGATACCAAGTCCTACTCCAACGTTAGCAAATTCACCTACTCCTTCGTTAGCGGCCATTTTTTCTAAAGCATTATAAGATCTTTCTTCTTGATATGAGTAACCTTCTTGCGCACGCTTTTTGGCTTCAGCTTCAGAGGCGATGACTTTTTGTTTGGCTTTGGTTTCTTCATCTATGATATTTACTTTTTGTCTTATTTCAGCTTCAGCTACTGAGACTGTTTGTTTGAAGAATAGTTCTTTAAATTCTAAGTATTGTTTATCATCTTCTGGTTTTAATATGGTAGTTACAAAGAATTTATTTAGTTTAATACCATAGTCTGCAAAATCTTTATTTAAAAGTTTTTGAAGGGTATCACTAAATTCGTTTAAGTATTTATCAACTTCAAAGATACATATTTTATTTTCGGTTATGATGTTTGCCATATAACTTTTAACTTTTGTTAATATGCATGATGTGAAGAAGTTATCAATTGTTTCATTATCGATTGTTTTTTTGATGCCAACTAGTTTTATCAATAATTTTCTTGCGTCTTCGACAATGAAACGCATTTCACCGCAAGCTCCAATTTGAATTGGGAAATTATATTTAGGGTCTAGAAATTCAATTTTACTACTGGTTCCCCATTTACTATTTTTTTCGGTTTTATCGATAAAATATACTTCACACTGAAAGGGACTTCTAAAACCGGTTGGAATATTTAAAAATGTTTTTAGAAGTGGAATATTATTGGTGGTTAAGGTATATTTACCCGGTCCAAATAAATCTAGAGCTTTACCATTTGAGAAAAATAATGCTTCTTGTGATTCATGGACTATTAACTGTGACATTGTGTTAAAATTTGTTTTAGGATATTTCCATACTAGATTATCATCAGCTTTTACTTTTTTTATTACTTCAAATATTGCCATAATTTACCTCTACTTTCTTTTTGGAATATATTTTGAATATGTATATTCTCCATTTTGTGATTTATATCCAGAGTATACATAACCTGTTTTGTTTGGAATATATTCTATTTTATACCAAAGGCCATCTTTATCTGGACAGTTATCTATATTTTTACATGACACTATTTCTAGTACATTATAATAATTTTCTGAAAAGACATAATTTTGTTTTTGGCTACTGCTATCTGGATTTTTTCTAACATTTATATAATCGGTTGTTACTAATATTTGGTCTTCATTTGTGTTTTGCACGCCTATATTTTTCGGTTTCATGAATACGATGAATATTAAGGTGATTGATATTACTAGGGCAAGTATATAAGCAATTATTGGTGTTTTAGTATGTGGGTTATCTTCAAAATTTTTCTTTGTTTCTTTTTGTAATTGCTTAATTTCTTCAGCGTACTGTTTTTTGATAAGAGTTGTTTCGGCTTTTAATTGCCATTTAGAGTTCATTAATATTAGTATGATAGTGAAAATGTAAATACCTAGGATGTATGAGTTAAAAGTTAAGTTATATTCTTTATATATAAAGACTGAAAATAGTAAGAATATAAATAGATTTATAATATATAGATATTTAGATATTCTTCGGCTTTTTCGGCTACTAAAACCTAGTATATAAGCTATAAAATATATTATAGATGTCGTGCCAAAGATTATTACGAGCTGGGCGGATAATAGTTTTATATATAAAGTTGGATTGTTTGAAACAAAAACAGAATTACTAATTAATATAATATAGAAAGTGGCTACTATAGCGGAAAGTAAAAATGTGATTATACTATAACTTTTTGGACATTTTTCTTTGTATATTTTAACTTCTACGCCTCTTTCTTCTTCCTCTTGCTCTTTTCTTTTTAACTCTTCTTCTTGTTTTAACATTTCTTTGAATTTGCTGAATAATTCATCAGATATTTCTTCATTTTTTGGTTCTTTTTTGATTATTTTAGTAACGCCTCTTATTAGGTCTTGAATAGCGCCTATTTTATTTAGATCTTGCCCTTGAAGAAGAATAAATTCATCAGGTAAGTCAGCGGCTGTCATGCCATAAAAACAAGGAATTAAGGTTTTATTTCTGTCTTTTTTCATGATGTCTAGATAACGGCTCCACTCGTTTTTAACCCAAACTGAGTTCATGTTTTTTTGAGATGTTCCAATTACCAGCATTACTTTTGAGGATTTTAGTGCTGAATAGATATATGGTTCATATTCTGAGCCTATTTTATCTTCTAAAGTAATTCTAGAGAAGAATACTTTATAGTTTAATTTAGTTAATTCGTTATATATTTCTTGGGCTATTACGGAATCTTTGGTTCGCCCACCATTTTTTTCATCAGTTTCTTTATAACAAATGAATATATCGTATGGGCTTTCTTTTTCAGATATTTCTAATATTTCTTTTTGAATTCTATTAATTTCTTTAGCTTCTTTTTCATAGAGTTCTAATGTTTTACCATAAGCATTTTTTATGATATGTTTATACTCTTGAGCAGTTAAAATTGATTCTTTATTAGCTTTATGACAAGTGGGAATTTTTTTATTTGTTTTAGGGTCATCGACATATTCAACGCCGTATTTACAAAGTAAGATACCCCACTGCGCTTCTAACTGAGTATTATCAAGATTTAGTATAGATTCATATAGGCCTTGCGCTTTATCAAATTCATTGGATTGTCTTAGTTCGTTTGCTCTATTATAAAGATTGATTATTTTTTCATTATCAGAGTTTGGCAAGGTCATAGAACTTTTACAGTATAGACATTTACCGGTATTAGTACCTTTAATTGGCTCAATATCGCCGCCACACATTTTACATTTAAAGGTCATTTAAAACACACTCCCACTACTTTTTCTATTATGATTTTATCATATTTGTTTTTTAAAAGCAATTACGCATAAAAAGCCTTTTATGGCTTTTTATGTTTTATTTACTTTTTTTGAAAAATTTAACTTCCAAGTCATCTGTTCTACTGTTTTTTTCATATATGTAGCCTACTTTATAACTTTTATCTATACTAGCATAATTTGTTTTGACTTTGTAAAATTTATCTGAAAATTTATTTTTATTTACTTCTAATACAGTAAATACTGATTCTGTTGTTGGCCGTCCACTACTTAAATTTCGTTTTTTATCTAAGTATATTCTAAATCTATCATTTGTATTTTTGGAAACTATTATTATTTGATCTTTGGTTTTATCACGAACTAATGGCTGACCGGTATTTAAAGAACTATATGTGTGAATAGCAATATATAATATTAATGTAATGGCAAATATTATTTTAATTATTTTGCCTTTTGATTTTTCTTTGGTTTTAAAATTTTCTTTAATATATTTATTTTTCTTTAATTGTCTATCTTTTTCTTCAGCATTCATTATTGATTTAGTACTAGAGTTTAGGGTCCAAGATGGATTTATAAATAATAAGATAAATTCTATTATATATATAAGACTAGTGATTGCTATTATATTTAAGTCATTTTGAATTATTGGTAAAATAAAATTATATTCTTTATTTACAATGTTATTAATGATTGCGGAAATGCTTGGAATAAACTGAAAGAAAGTTAATAGAAAAGATATAGTAATTAATATATTTTTATATTTATAACTTTTTCTTTTAAAGATAAAGAAATAGCTTACTGCGAAAAATATCCATGAGACAAATAATGGCCAAACATTATTAAAATGAATATTGCTATAGTGTGCGAAGGCTAGACTTAAATATATATTGGAGCCTATAAAAATTAAAACGGTTACAATGACATAATACCAAGTCGGCAATTTTTCTTTTAAGACAGTTACTTCATATCTGCCATTTCCTAAGTTTTTGGCATCTTCTAAAACGTTTTGAACTTTGGCGATGGTTTCTTTATCTATGCCTTCAATGTCGTCTACTTTAGTTTCTTCAATTATTTTTTTAACGCCTCTTGTTAAATCTTGCATGGCGCCAACTTTATCCATTGATTGGGCTTGAAGCATGGCAAATTCTTCTGGAAGTTTATAGGCGTCTATTTTACTATATACGGGTATTAAAACTTTTGATTTGTCCTGATGCATCATTTCTAAAAATCTACTCCACTCGTTTTTGACCCATACAGCACTAAAGTTTTCTTCGCTTGTTCCAACTACGAGCATTACTTTTGAGGTTTTTAAAGCTGAGTAGATATAAGGCTCATATTCTTTTCCAAGTTTATTTTCTAGGGTTATTTTTGAGAAAAATACTTTAAATCCAAGATTTGTTAGTTTATCATAGATATCTTCGGCAATGACAGAGTCATGGGTACGATTTCCTTGTTTATCGGTTTCTTTATAACAAATGAATACATCATAAGGCTTTTCTTTTGAAGAAATTGATAGGATGTTTTTTTGAATATCATCAATTTGTTTAGCTTCTTTTTCGTAGAGTTTTAAAGCTTCACCATATGAATTTTTTTTGATATATTTAAAATCATTATCTAGTAAGATTGAATAGTCACTTGTTCTATGACATGTTGGTATTTTTGTTTTGGTTTTAGGGTCATCGACATATTCAACGCCATATTTACAAAGAAGGATACCCCAGTGGGCTTCTGTTTCATTATTATCTATTTTTAATATGGTTTCATATATTTCTTTTGATTTATCAAATTCATTATTTAATCTTAAGTCATTGGCTCTATTATATAGATTTACTATTCTTTCGTTATCGATATTGGGCAAGGTCATTATACTTTTACAGTATAGACATTTACCGGTATTAGTGCCTTTAATTGGCTCAATATCGCCGCCACACATTTTACATTTAAAGGTCATTTAAAACACACTCCCACTACTTTTTCTATTATGATTTTATCATATTTGTTTTTTTAAAACAATGATTTATAAAAGTACGGTCAAAATACAAATATTGTTATAATTTATTTTTTTTCTAATTTTTTAATATATTCGTGATTATCTCCACTATAAACATAACCAGTGATGCCAGTTCCAGTTTTAATTTTATACCAATAGTTGTTTTTATATACTTTTTCTTTATCTAAAACTGTATATATTTCACCCTTTTTTACTTCGCCTAAAATAATACTGTTATCGTCTGCACTTGGGGTTTGTCTTATTCTAATAAATTCATTAATTACTTCTATTTGTTCTTTTGATATGTCACGTTTATTGTGTTGATTACTATTTATATTTATGAATATATTTATTGTAATAAATAGTATGGTTAATATGATTAAAATAGTTTTTATTAATTTGCCTTTTTGTTTTTCCTTAGTTTTAAAATTTTCTTTTATAGATTTGTTTTTCTTTAATTGATTGTCTTTTTCTTCAGCGGTCATTATTGATTTAATACTAGAGTTTAATGACCAAACTGGGTTTAATGATATGAATATTATTTGAAAGATTGTAATAAGGCAAGCTATAACCATTTGTTCATAGTTTTCCATGATAAGTGTATAAGCGATTTTATATTCACGATTAAATAAATTAATCATAACATTTGTTAGAAACTGGTTAAAAAATATTATTAAAAAAATTATGGACAATGTGGTCATTACCTTTTTATATTTATATCTTTTTCTATTTAGACAAAAAATTAGTGATAATATGAAGAACATTAACGATATTAATAAAGAAATTATGCTTACTAAGTTTATGTTATTATTATAAATATATTGTGCGGCAAGAAATAAATATAGCCAGCCAACAAATAAGAATATGATAGCTTCTAATATATAATACCAAGTCGGCAATTTTTCTTTTAAGACAGTTACTTCATATCTGCCATTTCCTAAGTTTTTGGCTTCGTCTAAAACATTTTGAACTTTAGCAATGGTTTCTTTATCTATGCCTTCAATGTCGTCTACTTTAGTTTCTTCAATTATTTTTTTAACGCCTCTTGTTAAATCTTGCATGGCGCCAACTTTATCCATTGATTGGGCTTGAAGCATGGCAAATTCTTCTGGAAGTTTATAGGCGTCTATTTTACTATATACGGGTATTAAAACTTTTGATTTGTCCTGATGCATCATTTCTAAAAATCTACTCCACTCGTTTTTGACCCATACAGCACTAAAGTTTTCTTCGCTTGTTCCAACTACGAGCATTACTTTTGAGGTTTTTAAAGCTGAGTAGATATAAGGCTCATATTCTTTTCCAAGTTTATTTTCTAGGGTTATTTTTGAGAAAAATACTTTAAATCCAAGATTTGTTAGTTTATCATAGATATCTTCGGCAATGACAGAGTCATGGGTACGATTTCCTTGTTTATCGGTTTCTTTATAACAAATGAATACATCATAAGGCTTTTCTTTTGAAGAAATTGATAGGATGTTTTTTTGAATATCATCAATTTGTTTAGCTTCTTTTTCGTAGAGTTTTAAAGCTTCACCATATGAATTTTTTTTGATATATTTAAAATCATTATCTAGTAAGATTGAATAGTCACTTGTTCTATGACATGTTGGTATTTTTGTTTTGGTTTTAGGGTCATCGACATATTCAACGCCATATTTACAAAGAAGGATACCCCAGTGGGCTTCTGTTTCATTATTATCTATTTTTAATATGGTTTCATATATTTCTTTTGATTTATCAAATTCATTATTTAATCTTAAGTCATTGGCTCTATTATATAGATTTACTATTCTTTCATTATCAATATTGGGCAAGGTCATTATACTTTTACAGTATAGACATTTACCAGTATTAGTGCCTTTAATTGGCTCGATATCGCCGCCACACATTTTACATTTAAAGGTCATTTAAAACACACTCCTAGTTTTATATTATAATTTTATCATATTTATGTTTAGCATTTTATAGTATAATTAATTATTTACTCCATGAGTTATCATAGGAGTTGACATGGTTATTTTTTCAAAAGTATATCCGTTATTTTTACCATATCTGATGATATTTCTTAAAGCATCTTTAGTATGGGTCTTAATATCATGCATTAATACCATGTTACTTCTATTTTTGCTTAAATTTTTAATTACATTATTATAAACTCCTGAACTAGTTTTAGTACTTCCAGCATCATCTGAATCGATATTCCAATCATAATATCTATAACCTTTATTTACAACATCTTTAGTTAAAGTGCTCATAATACCTTTTGAATATTTTTTAGAAATTGTATTTGATGAACCACCTGGAAATCTAATTATTTTAGCTGTTTGTCCGGTTATTTTCTTTACTCTATCTTGAACTTTAAATAAATCATTATAATAATTATTTACTGATTTATAAAGATAAGAATAATCATGAGAAGCTGTATGGAGTGCTACTGTATGACCTTCATTATATTCTCTTTTAATTAAATAGTCTGGTCCTTTTGCAGTAACAAAGAAAGTTGCTTTAACGTTTTCTTCTTTTAATATATCTAAAATGACATTTGTTGTTCCTTCATTTGGTCCATCGTCAAAGGTTAAATATATAACTCCTTTATTAGAACCTGAGTTAGAATTATAAGTTGGTTTAGATATTACTTTAACGGTTCTTTCTACTATTGTTTGATTGCCAGATGAATCTTTTACAGTATAAGTTATTTTATAAGTTCCTAATTTATTTGAGTTTACGGTGCCACTTGCTTTTACGTTATTTGTAATATCATTATCACAGTTATCAGTGGCGGTGTAGCCAGGATCAGTCCAAGGATTACCTAAATATAAGGTGATAGTTTTATTACCTTTTAAAGTAATGACTGGGGATGTTTTATCTTCTTTGGTTATTGTTCTTTTTACTTTGGCAATATTTCCAGAAGAGTCTTTTACGGAGTATGTGATTATACCATCTTTGGTAGTTACTTTGACTTTTTTTGTTATATCACCATCATAATTATCTATAGCTTTATATCCTTCTTCTTTATATTCAGCGTTTGGACATATAGATACGTTTTCATTACCGGTTAAGGTTATGACGGGTTTTTCATCATCAATTAATTTAATTTTTCTAATTTTTTTAAAAGTAATACCATTTATTTTAATTTCATAAGTTATTTTATAAGTTCCAAGTTTTTTTTGATTTATTTCATTTTTTACTTTGACTTTTTTTGTATAATCTTTTCCAAATTTAGTTACTTTATAGCCTGGTTCTTGATATTTTTGACCGTATTTTAAGGTTATAGTTTCATCATTTTTTAATTCAAATTTTGGGGGCCAAAAAAGAAATGATATGATTGCAGTAAGTAATAATATAATAACAATAATTCCTATAACAAACTTCTTTTTCATTTTTACCTCTTTATATTTTTGATTTTAATATTTCTTTTGATATTCTAAGGCTTCATTTAATGAGTATTTACAGCCACAGTAGTTTTGACGATATAAGTCATATTCTTTAGCAAGTTCATTGCTTCTTTTATATCCTTCTTTTTTCTTGAAGTCAGAATACAGATATTTTATTTTATATTTTTCTTCTAAAGCTTTACCAATATTGTTTAATTTTTGACTATCTTTATGAGGACTTACAGATAATGTGGTGGTGAAGTAATCAAAGTTGTATTTTTGAGCAAATTTAGCGGTTTTTTCTAATCTTAGGTAGAAACATTTAGTGCATCTTTTTCCGCCCTCTTTTTCATTTTCTAATCCTTTAGCTATTTCTTTAAATTCTTTACTTTGATAACCTATTTCTAATAATTTTACTTTTATTTTCATTTTTAAAACGGCTTCTTTTAAGGTATCAAAGCGTTTTAAATATTCTTTTTCAGGATAGATATTTGGGTTATAGTATAAAATAGTTATGTCAAAAAAAGGATAAAGTCTTTCTAATACTGATGATGAACAGATGCCACAGCACGCGTGAAGTAATAGTTTAGGTTTTCCTTTTAAGCTTTTAATAGTTTTTTCCATGATTAAGTTATAATTTGTTTTCATAATTTCACCTTTATTTCACGGAATATTATATCATAAATATTATTTAATTAAAATATCGCCGGTCATTTCTTTTGGAATTGTTAACCCTAATATATATAAAATAGTTGGTGCGATGTCAGCAAGCTTGCCACTTTTTAAATTTATGTTTTCTTTTGTAATTAAAAATGGGACAGGGCTTGAGGAATGCGAGGTGATGATATTTCCTTCCTCATCTTTCATATAATCACTATTGCCATGGTCGGCGGTTATTACAAGGGTTCCATTTAAACTTTGTATTTTTTCATAAATTTTTCCAATACATGTGTCAATGGCTTCTAATGCTTTAATTGTAGCTTCAAAATTACCTGTGTGACCAACCATATCACCGTTTGCGAAGTTTAGAATTATAATATTGTAATCTTCTATTTTATTGAGTAAGGTTTCTGTTATTTCAAAGGCACTCATTTCTGGCTTTAGATCATAAGTGGCGACTTTTGGTGATGGAATTAATATTTGGTCGCATTCTCTTAGTTTTTCTTTGTTTTGCCCATCAAAGAAATAAGTTACATGGGCGTATTTTTCGGTTTCGGCAATTCTTAACTGTTTTAAAGAATATTTTTCTATTATTTTTCCTAGATAATTAGTGATAATGGGATGAGTGAAAAGTGATGAACCAATAACTTTTTCATCGACAGGCATCATTGTTACTAGTTTTAAATTAGGGATGAATATTCTTTCAAATTCGTTAAAGTTTTCATTTGTTAAAGCTGTGAACAGTTCTCTTAGACGGTCTGGTCTAAAGTTAAAAACTAAGATGCCATCGTTTGGTTTTATAATCCCATTTTTATGAGTAAATGGGGGGATGAATTCGTCTGTAATGTTTTGTTCATAATTTTGTTTAATTGTGGTTTCAATATCTTTTTCTTCATTTAGTTCAGTCATATTTTCATAAGCTTTTTGTATTCTATCCCAGCGATTATCTCTATCCATTGCATAGTATCTTCCACAAATGGTAGCAATTTGGCCGGTATTTGTTTCATTAATTTTATTTTCTAATATTTTGATAAATTTTAAAGCTTCGTGTGGTTTAGTATCTCTTCCATCAGTGAAAAGGTGATAATAAATATTATTTATTGATTCGTTTTTTAAAATGTCTATTAAACCTAGTAAATGATTTATGTGAGAATGAATTCCACCGTTACTAATTAAGCCACATACATGAAGGTCTGAGTGATATTTTTTTAAATGTTTTATGAGTGATTTATATTCTTTGTTTTTTTTGATTTTACCATTTTGAAGATCTTCGCCAATAATGTCTAAAGATTGTTTAGGAATTCTACCAGTTCCGATGTTCATGTGTCCTACTTCACTGTTACCCATTTGTCCTTTTGGTAGTCCAACGGCGGGTCCGCTAGCTTCTAGTGTGGTATAGGGATATTTATTAAATAATTTATCTAGGTTTGGAGTATTAGCAGCATTTAAGGCGTTACCATCGGTAGATGGTCTTATGCCTACACCGTCTAAAATACATAATAATAGTGGTTTCATTTTATCAGCTCCTTTTATTTATATAAATTTATAATGCTATCTAAATTTATTTGGAATAATAGTAATATTGTAGCCCCTGCGGCTAATAGTGGTCCAAAGGGAATTATATTATTTTTCTTTTTCCAAAGGATTATTAAGGCAACTGGTAAACCTATTAAAGAGCCTACGAATATAGATAGTATGGCTATTGGGTAAGTTAATACCATGCCAAAAATGAATAATAATTTAATATCTCCTCCACCCATTGATTCTTTTTTAAATAAAAAGTCCCCTAGTTTTTTTAATAAATACATGGTTATGAAAGCTAAAAGACCATTTAAAAGTGAATATAAAGCATTATTTAAGCCATTTATTATTAATATTTCAATAAAAAATATTATACCAAATGTTATTAGAACTTCATCAGATATTATTAGATAGTGGTAATCACTGACGATGATAATAATCATTAGTGAAATAAAGGTTAAAGCAATTATTAATTTTGGGGTTAGGCCGAATGAAATATAGCAAAGTACGAAAAGGATTCCCGTTAGTAGTTCAAATATTGGATAAAATAAGGAAATTTTTTGATGACAATGTTTACATTTTCCTTTTTGAAAAATATATGATAAAACGGGAATTAGTTCTAGAGCGCTTAATTTATGATTACAATTCGTACAGTGGCTTGGTGGGAAAAGAATGGACTGTCCTTTTGGGAGCCTATAGCCTACTACATTGTAAAAGGAACCGAAAATAGTTCCTATTATGAATAAAAATATACCAATTATAATTTCCATAATATCACCTTTATGCTTGAATTTGACCGTACATTGAGAACATTGGTACAACGATTGATAAAACAATGATACCTACCATTACAGTTAAGAGAATTATTAAAGCTGGTTCTACAAATGTTTTGATTCTTGTAACAGAGTTTTTGTGTAAGTCTTGATAGTATGTTGAAATTTTATGCATCATTTCTGGGAGTTGACCAGTTCTTTCACCGGTAACAATCATTTCATATGCAGGGATTGGGAAAGACCATTCGTCTTTAAAAGCTGTTGAGATTGGTTTTCCTTGTGCAATATTATTAATAGCGTTATATATAAGTGCACGATAGATTTCGTTATTGGTTACTTTATTTAATATTTCCATACTATCAGTTATGAAAACGTTATGAGATAATAATGAACCAAAAGTTTTGGAAAAAGTGGTTACTTCTTTATAGATGATAACATCACCGAATACAGGTAAGTGCATGGCAAGCCACTGAACAGTTTGTCTAAATGATTTAACGTTTTTGTATAGATAAATACATAAAATTAAAATTATTACAACGCTAATACCAATATATATAATATATTTTTGTAAAAATTCACTTATAGCTAAAACGGCTAAAGTTATGCCTGGTATTTGAGCATTATCCATAGAATTATATATTTCAACAAATTTTGGAACAACATATAGCATTATGAATGTTCCGACTCCAATAGCGATGACAAAGATTATAGTTGGATATAGCATAGCTGTAACCATCGCTTTTCTTGTTGCTTCTATTTCTGAGAAATATTCTTCCATATCATCTAATGTTTCTGGAAGTTCACCTGTCATTTCAGCTGTTCTAACCATATTTGTTAGAATACTTGGGAAAGCGTTTTCTTGTTTTGCTAGTGCTTCACTAAAACTTTTTCCGGTTGTTAAATCATAATTTAAGGTTGATAAGATTCTTTTATATTTTTTGTTTTTAAATTGTTTTGACAAAATGTTTATTGCTTCAGCAAGGGGGATACCAACTTTTAAATAAGTAGATACTTGGGCAAGAAAGAAAATCAAATCTTTTGTTTTGAATTTATCGTGTGATCCTCCTACACTACCATACATGGTGTTAATCCATTTATTTGTTTTTATGCTATAAACTTTGTTTCCTAAACTTTTTAAATAAGAGTGTACTTCAACTAATGAAAATGCGGAAAAATATCCTTTTACAACTTTACCTTCAGGATTTCTAATGATGTATTCATATGTTAGTTTTTCTTTGGTTTTTTGGGCTTCTGGTCCTTCGTAGTTTATAGTCATTTCTGGGGCATTTTGATATTTATCTTTAACATTTCCTAAGCCTAGACTATTTTTAATTTTATCTGAAAAACTTAATACTTCTGTGCCAAAGCGATCTAATTTTTCTCCGGCTGTTTTATCTTCTAATTTAGATGAATCTTGAATATAGTCGTTTAATCTTTTTTGAGCTTTTTTTTCTTGGCTTTCTTTTATTTTTTGTCTTGTTTCTTCTTCTTTTTGCTTTTTTAATGCTTTTTCTCTTTCATGTTCAGCTAGCAAAATGTCAGTTTTTTTATAGGTATTATCGGTTTTTTTTGTAGCGATTGTTATTTTATCTTTTTTATCTTTAGAAAATAATTTTACTAACATCGTTGGTAAGACGATTAGCCCTAAAAAAACATATTTTATAAATGAAAAAATGGCTTTTAAAACGACTAAAATCCCTTTACCAATATAAGTAAACGGTGAAAGTATTTTTTTCATTTTGACACCTTCCTATTCTCATACACTAAAAATATTATAACATAATATGTTTTAAAATAAAACTTTTTTTGTTTAAAACATATAATATTTTAGAAAGGGGCATAAATCATGAATTTTTATAATCCCTATTATTATATGGCGCCGACGATAAATTCTGGGCTTGGTCGTGGTTTACTTAGTGGTAGTATTAGAAATGGTATAAATTGGTCAAGTATTTTGAATGGAGCTCAAAGAACTTTGAATTTGGTTAATCAAGCTATTCCTTTGGTAAAGCAAGCTGCACCGATGGTTAGAAATGCAAAAACAATGTTTAAGGTTATGAATGAGTTTAAAAAAGTTGAGGGGCCAAGTAGTGTAAGCTTTAATAGTTCAAATGAGTTTGGTTCAAATGATGGCATGACTGAGAATGCCCAGATGATTTCTAATGGTGGGCCGACATTTTTTGCTTAAAAAACGTTAGGGTTTACTCTAACGTTTTTGGTTTGTGTTTTACTAACAAATTATTCTGATAAAGTGTATGGATTATTTTGACTTCCATCGCCACCAGTGATTTGAATTTCTGGTTTTATATAGAGAACTGGATAAATTTCATGAGGGGTGCTGACGAATATATCAGTATTACCATAATAAATATATCCATTATATAAATAGAATACAGAATTTTTATAATCCAACCGAAACGTCAATGTCCACATGTCGTTATTATGAGTCATCCACGTAGTATTTTGACAAATACTGTGATTGTCATTATTTAAAATTACAGTATTGCAATTATTTTGATTGCTATTGCTTCTTAGATACTCACTTAGTGTAATTAGAGCTACTTTCCCACTCCATTTACTTGCATTTTCGCTATTTATAATGTTTGACAAGTTATTAATGTCATTACTGCCATGTACTCCTCCTATACTATATTTTTTTGAAACCGTTTGATTTTGAGCTGTATTAGTTAATCCGTTATAATATGTTTCATTTAAATAGGTATTTAAATCGGCTGGACGGGCCCAGTCGCTTGATTCAGATGTATCCCATACCTGCTTTCCTATGCTGGCATCTTTCATTATTTTTATGGATTTATCTGGTTCAATTGACACTATTCTCCACGTTTCGTTATTGAATGTTATATAATTATTTACATTTTTCCCTTTAAAAAAATATCTTCCGCCTTCATATGCGTCTACATATAATCCTTCGCCTGAAGTTATTATTGATTCATTTTCAAGTATTATATCACCAATAAGTATTTGCGGAAGACACATACTATAAAGTTCATCTATCGCTCCTTGGACATTAGTTGAAGATAAGCCACTTTCTTTATTATTGTAAGTTACATTTTTACTATCAAAATATGTTACTGCGCAGACACTTACTGTACTAAACAAAAGTCCGCCTAATACGAAAATAAATATTCTATTTTTTAGAATTTTTTGGATTTTATGTTTCATATTATCCCCCTTATTTTTATCATAATTTTATTATATGTCTTTATTGCAGACATGTCGAGCGTAAATTGTCTGTTTTTGAGATAATTTGATTGGTGATGATATGATTGGAAATGTTTTAAGATACATTAGAAAAAAGAATAATTTAAAACAAGAAGAGATAAGTAAAATAGTTGGCGTGGCTAGAAATACTGTATCTCAGTATGAAACAGAAACTATTCAACCTACTTTTGAAATTATTGAAAAAATTGCGAATGAATGCGGATATAAAATTTATTTTGAAAGTGATGATGGGAAAGAAAGGTTTCAAAGTAATGATCTTAATCGTAAGGATATTTAAAAAATCGTTAGAGTTTTGATTCTAACGATTTTCATATTTTTCTAGATACTGTTCATAAGTCATTTGTTTATCGATGTAGGTTCCATCTTCATTAATTAATATTAATCTATTGGCAAGGGTATTTATCAATTCAGTATCGAATGTTGCGAATACTATAGGTCCATCAAATTTATTTAATCCATTATTTAAAGCTGTTATTGATTCAATGTCTAAGTGATTTGTTGGTTCATCTAAAAGTAAGACATTTCCTTTATTTAACATCATTTTAGCAAACATACATCTTACTTTTTCACCACCTGATAGGACATTTGCTTTTTTTAAGGCTTCATCGGCTGAGAAAAGCATTCTACCTAAGAATCCTCTTACAAAAGCGTCTTCTTTATTTTCAGAAAATTTTCTTAGCCATTCTACAAGATTTTCATCTGTTTCAAAGTATTTATCATGATTTTTAGGGAAATATGAGGTTATGACAGTGGTACCTTTTTTTATTTCCCCACTATCGGGCATTTTTTCTCCTGCTAGAATTTGTAGTAAAGTTGTTTTGGCAAGTTCGTTTTCTCCTATTAGGGCGATTTTGTCATCTTTTTTAATGTTTAAGGTAAAATTTTTTAATATGGGTTTGCCATTTTGACTAACATTTATTTTACTTAGGGTTATTATTTCTTTGCCAAGTCTTTTTTCATAATCAAAGTTAATGTATGGATATTTTCTAGTTGATGGTTTTAGTTCATCGAGAGTTATTTTTTCAAGTAATTTTTTTCTTGATGTTGCTTGTTTTGATTTAGAAGCGTTGGCAGAAAATCTTGCGATGAAAGATTGAAGTTCTTTTATTTTTTCTTCTTTCTTTTTGTTTGCCTGTTTTATTTGTGTTTGCATTAATTCATTTGATTTATACCAAAAATCATAATTACCTATAGTTATTCTTATTCTTTCTCTATCAATATCACACATGTGGGTACATACTTTATTTAAAAAGTGTCTATCATGGGAAACTAAAATAATGGTTCCTTTGAAATCTAAAAGAAAGTTTTCTAACCATATTTTACTTTGAATGTCTAAACCGTTTGTAGGTTCATCTAATAGCAATATATCTGGTTCACCAAATAATGCTTGGGCAAGTAAAATTTTAACTTTATCTTTATCTTTGATATTTATCATGTTTTCTTCAAAAAGATTGTTTGGGATGCCTAATCCTGCTAGAAGAATTGAGGCATTACTTTCGGCTTCCCAGCCATTTAGGGCTTCAAATTCGGCTTCTAATTCACCTACTTTAATACCGTCTTCTTCGGTAAAATTTTCTTTCATATATAGTTTTTCTTTTTCTTTCATGATTTTATAAAGTTTATCATTACCCATAATAACAGTATCTAAGACTTTGTGTTCGTTATATAAGTTATGGTCTTGTTTTAGATAAGAAATTCTTTCACCTTTACCTTTAATAACTTCACCGGTTGTACTTTCTATTTGTCCTGTTAATATTTTAAGCAGTGTACTTTTTCCAGCACCATTAGCTCCTATTACTCCGTAACAGTTACCTTCTGTGAATTCTAAGTTGACATCTTCAAATAGAATTCTTTTTCCAAATCTTAAGGATAGATTAACTAATTTTAACATTTTATCACCTTTTTTAATTATACAGGAAAAGTTATATTTTTCAAAGGAAAAGAAGATATTTATTCAATATCTTCTAGTTTTACGCTAACAAGTTTACTGACACCTGATTCTTGCATTGTTATTCCGTATAATATATCAGCATATTCCATGGTAGTTTTTTTATGGGTTATGATTATAAATTCTGATTTTTCTTTTAATTTTTGTAGATATTTTCCGAATGTGTTTACGTTAGCTTCATCTAAGGCGGCTTCGACTTCATCTAATACGCAAAATGGTGATGGTTTTGATTGAATTATAGCAAATAATAAACTTATGGCGGTTAATGTTTTTTCACCACCTGATAATAAGGTAATACTAGTTAATTTTTTACCTGGAGGAGATGCGACAATATCAACACCAGTTTGTAGTATATTGTTTGGTTCGGTTAGTTTTAATTCGGCATGCCCACCACCAAATAGTTCTTTAAATGTTTTTTGAAAGTTTTCGTTTATAAGAGTAAAGGTGTCTTTAAATTCATGAGTCATGACTTTGTCCATTTCTTCGATGATTTGAAGTAAGGTGTTTTCAGCTTGTGTTAGATCATCAATTTGTTTTTTTAAGAAAATATATCTTGAGTTTACTTCTTCATATTCTTCTGGTGCGGTTAGATTTACAGGTCCTAGTTGTTTTATCTGTTTTTTTAAGTTTGTAAGCTGATTTTTAGCTTTATCAAAAGGAATTTCAAGTTTATAATTTTCTTTGGCTTTTTCAAAGGTCATACTATAATTTTCAGTTAGTGTATTTAAAAGGTTATCTAGTTTGACTTCTAATCTACTTGATTTAATTTCTAAGTCTTTTAATTCGTTTGTTTTAAGGGTATAGAGAGTATTTTCTTTTTTTAATGATGCTTCATAGTCTTCTAATGTTTCGTTTAGGTTTTGTTTTTCTTTATTTAGATTTTCTAATTCCATTTGGGCTTCGTTTTTGGTTTTTAAAGCGGCATAATATTTGTTTAATATTTCTTCTTCTTCTTTGGATAGATTACCATTTAGAAGATTATTATTACTTTTGATGTCAAATTTAATTTGTTTTAGTTTTATTGTTTGATCATTTAATGATTGTTTTTTTGTTTTATATTCTTCTTCTTTTAACATTTTTTCTTTATTTAAAAGATATATTTTATCTTCTTTGGCTTTTAGGTTATAGTCAGTTTCATTTATTTTATTTTCTAGTTCTTTTATTTTTGATAAAATATTTTCATTTTGTTTTAATACGTGCTCAAGCTCATATTTATCGGATATAGTATTTCTTATTTTATTTTGCTTACCGCCTGTCATGGAACCTCCGACGTGAATAATTTCACCATCTAGGGTGACTATACGGTAACGGTTGTTTATTATTTTACTTATGGATATAGCGGATGTAATATTTTGGGTTACGATTATATTTCCTAATTGGTTTAGAATGATATTTTTATATTTAGGGTCATATTTTACTAGATTACTGGCAAGATCTATAAAATTTTCATTTTGTTTTATTTTGTTTAAAGTTTCGCTATCAATATATTTAGGTTTAATAATGTTTAATGGAAAAAAAGTGGCACGTCCAATGTTTTTTAAATAATTAATTGCTTCTTTGGCTGAGTTTTCGTCGGTAGTGATGATATTATTTGTATTATAGCCTAAAGATGTAGTTATGGCTAGTGCAAATTTTTCATCGGTTTCAACGATGTTTCCTAAAACATTTTCTATTCCTCTTAATTTTGGATTATTTAAGACACTTTTTACGGCAAGAGGGAGTGCTCCACCGTTTTCAATGCTTTCTTTAAGATTTTCACATTTAAATTCTAGATTATTTTTTTCTCTAATTAAATTGGTTAGTTTTATTTCTAAGTTGTTTTTTGTTTGTTTGATTTGCTGTTTTTCAATTTCTTCTTTATTTATTTTTTCGGCTGTTTGATCTATTTGTTTGTTTAAAAAAATTAAAGTAGTATTTAAGTTATCTATATTATTTTGAACAGTTAATTCTTCTTCTTTTAAATTTAAGATATTTTGATGTAATTTGGTGTTTTCTACTTTATTATTTTGCCTTTCTTTGATAATATTTTTTTGACTATTCAACCTTTCTGATAAGGTGGTTAGTTCGATAACTTTATTTTGCATGATTTTTATTTGATTATCTAATGAGGCAATGTTTGTTTTAAATTTTTCAATTTGTGCTTCATTTTGGTTACCTTTAGTCATTAAGGATAAAATTTCTTTGTTTAATGATTCTATTTTATCTTTTGAAGTGTGGTAGTCAAAGTTTATATTTGTAATATCTTCGGTTATTAGTGATATTTCAAGGTTTTCTAATTTGTTTTTTATTTCATTATATTTAGTAGCTTTATTTTTTGCTTCTTCTAAAGGAGCTAATCTAGTTTCTAGTTCACCTATTATATCGTTTATTCTTTTTTTGTTTTCGTTTGTTTTATTTAATTTTTTTAAGGCATCTTCTTTTCTTCTTTTATATTTTAAAACGCCAGAGGCTTCTTCAAAGATAACTCTTCTATCTATGGGTTTACTTGAGATAATGCTTTCAATTTTACCTTGAGAGATAATGTTGAAGCTTTCTTTTGCAATACTACTATCTAAAAGAAGGTTGGTTAAATCTTTTAATCTTACTTTTTCGTTGTTTAAATAATATTCATTACTTCCATCTTTATATACTCTTCTTTTTATTTCTATTTCATCATAATCTAAAGGAAAATATTTGTCTTTATTATCGAAGGTAAGAGATACTGAGGCAATGTTCATCGGATTTCTAGATTTACTACCTGAGAAAATGACATCACTCATAGTTTCAGCACCTCTTAATGATTTGACTGATTGTTCTCCTAAAACCCATCTAATTGCATCGACAATATTGCTTTTTCCGGATCCATTTGGACCTACTATACCATTGATACCATTTGTAAATTCTAAAATAGTTTTGTCAGCAAAGGATTTAAATCCATGCGCTTTTAATGTTTTTAAATACATATTATCACACCTTACACTATTTTTAATTATACAATAATATGTGCTTTTTAGCAATTATTCCAAGAAAAAAATCAGTTTTATAACCTGAAATTTTTTAACCATTAAATGGATTTTCTTTAGTGATTTTTTTCATTAGTACTTTACCATGTTTTGTAGGTGCGGGTTCAAAGAAAGATTCTTCTTCGGATTGTAAAATGCTATTAATAATGTCAGATGGTTTTGAAAAGATGATAACATTATTCCAATGTAGTATTAAGGAAGTATCATCTAAGAGAGTTAAATTTACTTCATCTTGAGCATATTGGTTATAGTCTTTGATTTTTAAAACATAATTATTATTTTTTAACATTATTACGGCATATTTTTCCTCTTTTTTTTCGCCTTTTTGATTATTTTTCATGTTTTTTCCTCCTTTTATAGTTTTTTTATAAATGTTAGTGAAAAATTATTTATTTTTACCTTTTTGGTTTTTTTTATATTCTAACATTTGTTTTAATATTATATCACGTTTTTTTAAAATTTCCTGAAATTTTTGAGTGTTTTCATTTTTAACATTAGCTTCTAGTTCTTGAAATAACTTTATGGCATTTGTTCCAATCCAGTGTTTGTTAAATTCATTGAATAATTGGTTAAGGTTTTCGAAGTTTTCTTTCCCACAAGCGTTAAAGATATATTCAATATTTCCATTTCTACTTTTAATGATTTCATCTTTAAATTCATTATAAAATGTTTGAGCTAAAAATTTTGTGTTTTGATATATGTTATTGCTGATATTTTGAGCTTTTTCTTTATTTGTAAACATATATACATTATTTTTATGAAGAATAGACATTATATCTTCGGTAATTAATTCATTAATGATTTCGTTAAAGGACTCATAGTTTCTATTTGATAGTTCTGTTTTTAAGGGATACAAATTATTTGATGAGGTGTTTGCTTCATAAATGGTATCCCATCCACATATATATAAAGCTCCATTTTAATCTAAATTTAAAAGGTTTAATTCATAAACGTGATTTAGTTCATGAATGATGTAATTGTCAGTGAAATCAGTTATTTCATCAAAGTTAATATTTACAAGGGGCATTTCTATGTATTTGTTATTAATTTTTTTTAAATTTGGAGTAACATAGGTTTTTTGATATATAAATGTTCCAGCGTTATAACCACTATCAGAACTTAGTAAGTTTAGATTTTTGATTTTTTCTTCGTTTTGAATATACTGCGGAAGTGATGTATAGTAATCGTTATACATTTTCATTTCAAAATATTCTTTGGTCAAAATGATTTCTTCTATCAAATCTTGATTTGGAGTCACAGATATGCAGTTTAAAGATTTTTGATATTCTTTATAATCGTTTCCTAAGTCAATGTTCATTTGTTTGTAGTATTTTATTCTATCGTTTTGAATAGAAATTTTTTGCCATTTTGGGGCGTGTGGGTTATTTAATATAAGGTTACTATCTTTGCTAAAAGATTCTATTATTGATGGCACATTTAAGTTATTACCAAAGTAAAGATACATTTTTTTACTTATTTGACCGTTTAAGTTATATTCATTTAATTCTTCTTCGGTGAAAAGATATTTATATTTTTGAATTAAAGCGTTTAAATATTTATTTTGAATGGTTTGTTTTAATTTTTTACATTTTTTGATATATATTTCATAAGGTTTTATGTCTGCTATGAAGGTTGAATACTGCTTTAATAATGTTTTATATATTTGATATATTTCATTTTGTTTTTCATCTTTAATAATTTTATTTAAAATATTTTTGTTTAGTGCTTCAAAATTATTATTTATAAAAATTTTATTTTCAATGTTTTGGTATTCAATTTTTGTTTGATTTAAGAATGTTTGTATTAAATTTTTATTTTTGGCTTTTTTTAATTCGTGCAGGAGATATTTTAAGCTTTCTGGCGAAATGGTACATATTAAAATCATATTATTTAATTTAGTTAAAATTTTATCTTTGTTTTCTTCGCCATAAAATTCAATAAATGCTGATATTATATCTGGCATTTTACTTTGGATAGTTTCTTCTTTGTTTAATCTTTTATTTAATATATCATACATATTTATCACCGATAATTTCTTTTAAAGCTATATAATATTTTTGGTCTATTCCTTGCCCTTGATATTCAACTTTTTCGTTTTGGGTGTATATTTTTATATAATATTTTTCACTGTCAAGGTAATTGATTTTATTGGTTTGTTTTTTAAAGTTTCTGATAATTCTTAAAAGAATTTCGATTTTTTCTTTTTCTTTGATGATGTACAAGTTATTGTTGATCTGTATTTCAATTTTGTTTACCATTTTCTCACCTTTTTTATTATAACAGAAAAGAACTAATTAATCCATTAGTTCTTGTTCTAGAGCTTCTAGTGGCTCTTCATTAAGCAATTCATTTTCTAAAGTATATTCAGTTTCACGGTATTCACGTGCACCTGTTCCGGCAGGAATTAATTTACCGATGATAACATTTTCTTTTAATCCTGTTAAGTGGTCTATTTTTCCATGAACTGCAGCGTCTGTTAAAATTCTGGTTGTTTCTTGGAATGATGCAGCTGATAGGAAGCTTTCTGTTTCTAAAGATGCTTTGGTAATTCCAAGTAATACTGGTTTTCCAGTTGATGGACGTTTTCCTTCTAGGATTAATTTTTTATTTTCTTCGGTAAATTTATTAATATTTACCATAGTTCCTGGTAAGAATAATGAATCTCCTGAATCAATAATTCTGATTTTAGAAATCATTCTTCTTGCCATAATTTCAACGTGTTTATCTGAAATATCAACACCTTGTGAACGATATACTTTTTGTATTTCAAATAAGATATATTCTTGAACAGTTATAGGGTCAGTGACAACTAATAATTCTTTTGGTGAGATTGCACCGTGAGTAAGTCTTCCACCGGCTTTAACTTCTTCTCCTTTTTCTACGGCAAGTTTTGCACCATAGTTAGAGATGTGTTCACGAGTTTCAACATCGTTTTTAACATAAATTTTGAAAATTCCATTATCTTCTTCAATTTTAGATACAATACCATTAATTTCTGAGATGGTGGCTTTACCTTTAGGGTTTCTGGCTTCAAAAATTTCAGTAACACGAGGTAAACCTTGGGTTATATCATCTCCACCGGCAACTCCACCTGTGTTGAAGTTTCTCATGGTTAATTGTGTACCTGGTTCACCGATTGACTGAGCGGCCATAATACCAACGGCTTCGCCTAGTTCAACTTCTGAACCAGTAGCTAAGTTGCGTCCATAACATTTACGGCAAACACCATGATCTGTTTTACATGTTAGAACACTTCTAATTGGAACTTTTGTGATTCCGGCTTTAACAATTTTCTCAGCAATTTGTTCAGTGATATATGTATCTTTTTCAAATAATACTTCTTTGGTTTCTGGGTGTAAGATTTTTTTATTAGTATATCTACCAATAATTCTATCTTCTAATGATTCTATTAATGTACCGTCTGTGTTATAGAATGCTTCAACAATTACGCCTTGTTCGGTGCCACAGTCATCTTCTTTAACAATAACATCTTGAACGACGTCGACTAATCTTCTTGTTAAGTATCCAGCATCGGCGGTTTTTAAGGCTGTATCTACAGCACCTTTACGAGTTCCGTGTGTTGATGTAAAGAATTCTGATACGGTAACACCTTCTGATAAAGATGACAAAATTGGAATTTCAACGTAGTCACCACTTGGTTTACTCATGATACCACGCATACCAGCCATTTGGCCGTACTGGTCGATAGAACCACGGGCTTTTGAATCAATCATCATAGTGATAGAAGATTCTGGATTGGCTTTTAATCTTTTATCTAAGTCATTATAGATTTTAGCTTTAGCATCAAACCATGTTTGAATTACATTATCATATCTTTCTTTATCGGTAATTAAGCCTCTTTTAAACTGTTTAGTGATAGTTTCGATTTTTTTGTTTGCTTCGTCAATAATTTCGCCTTTAATTGGGCTTTCTTTAATATCGTCGATTGAAATACTGATACCTGATAAGGTTGAATATTTGAAACCTAAATCTTTAATGGCATCAAGCATAACTGATGTTTCAGTTGTGTGATAACGTTTATAGATTTGAGCAATTAATCTAACTATCGCGCCTTTATTTAAAGCTTTAACTAAAGGCATTTTTTCTATTTCTTCCTTGATATTTTTTCCTTTATCGATGAAGTATTTAGTTGGGGTGCATTTTATTGCATTATCAACACTGCTATCATTGATATATTGGAAAGTATCTGGGAAAACTTCGTTGAATATGATTTTACCAGGAGTTGTAACTAAATATTTATCCATATATTTATCAGGGAAAATTTTATGTCTAAATGATTTTACTGGTAAAGCAACTCTTGTATGAAGAGTTATTTCTCTTCTTTCATAGGCCATTATTACATCGTTTGCATTTCTAAAGACTCTACCTTCACCTTCTAGACCAGCTTTTTCCATGGTTAGATAATAGTTACCTAAAACCATATCTTGTCCAGGAGTTGCGATTGGAGAACCATCTTTTGGAGATAAGATGTTATTAGCACCTAACATTAGTAGTCTTGCTTCGGCTTGAGCAGCTTCGCTGATTGGTACATGAACAGCCATTTGGTCACCGTCAAAGTCAGCGTTGAAGGCTGGACATACTAACGGATGAAGTCTAATGGCTTTTCCTTCAATTAATTTTGGCTCGAAAGCTTGGATACCAAGTCTATGTAAAGTTGGGGCACGGTTAAGAAGAACTGGGTGTTCTTTTATTTTTTCTTCGACAACATCCCAAACACGTTCATCTTGATTTTCAATCATACGTTTTGCAGCTTTGATGTTGCTGGCAATTTCTTTAGATACTAGACCATTTATTACGTGTGGTTTAAATAATTCTAACGCCATTTCTTTTGGAATACCGCACTCATACATTTTAAGTGATGGTCCTACGACGATAACTGAACGTCCAGAATAGTCAACACGTTTACCAAGTAGGTTTTGACGGAAACGACCTTGTTTACCTTTTAACATACTTGATAATGATTTTAATGGTCTATTACCAGGTCCAGTGATATTTTTGCCACGTCTTCCATTATCGAATAAAGCATCGACAGCTTCTTGGAGCATTCTTTTTTCGTTTTGAATGATAATTGAAGGAGCTCCTAAATCAATTAATTTTTTTAATCTATTATTACGGTTAATGACACGTCTATATAAATCATTTAAATCAGATGTAGCAAATCTTCCACCATCTAATTGGATCATTGGTCTAAGCTCAGGTGGAATTACTGGTAAAGCAGTTAAAATCATCCACTCAGGGCGATTTCCTGATTCTAAGAAAGCATCTAAAACATCTAGTCTTTTGATTAATCTAATTCGTTTTTGACTTGATGTATCTTTGATTTCAGCTATTTCTTTTTTTATTTCATTTACTTCTTTTTCTAAATCTACTTCTTCTAATAATTCTTTGATGGCTTCAGCCCCCATACCTACTCTAAAAGTATTACCATATTTTTCATAGTAGCTTCTATATTCTTTGTCACTGATGGTTTGTTTCTTTTCGAGTGGGGTATCCCCTTTATCTAGAACAACATAAGAAACAAAGTATAAAACTTCTTCTAATTCTCTTGGTGACATATCAAGAACTAGCCCCATTCTTGATGGTACACCTTTGAAAAACCAAATGTGTGATACTGGAGTAGCTAGTTCTATATGTCCCATACGCTCACGTCTAACTTTTGATTTAGTAACTTCAACGCCACAACGGTCACAGATAATGTTTTTATATCTTAATCTTTTGTATTTTCCGCATGAACATTCGAAATCTTTGGTTGGTCCAAATATTTTTTCACAAAATAATCCGTCGCGTTCTGGTTTTAATGTTCTATAATTCATGGTTTCAGCTTTTTTTACTTCACCATATGACCATGAACGAATTTTTTCTGGTGAGGCAATGGCAATTCTTATTCCTTCAAAGCTATTTGCATCCATTAATTATCCTCCCCTTCTAAATTTTTTAATTCTTCATCTGTTGGTTCTTGTTCTATTTCGTTTTCCTCAAATTCATCTAATTCGTTTTCAAGTTCGCTTGAAGCTGGAGATTTTGTTTCGGTTTGTGTTTTATCTTTTAGAATTTCGCTTTCTAAATCAGTGTCTGGAACAAACGAATCTTTTTCAGCTTCTTCTAATTCTTTAAGTTCAACAAATTTTCCGTCTTTATCTAACACAGTAATGTCTAATCCTAGAGCTTGGAATTCTTTAATAACTACTCTAAAGCTTTCTGGAACACTAGGTTTTGGCAATTCTTCACCTTTGACTAAGGCTTCATATACTTTAACACGACCAATTACATCGTCTGATTTAACAGTCATCATTTCTTGCAAGATATGAGCGGCACCATAAGCATATAGGGCCCAAACTTCCATTTCTCCGAAACGTTGTCCACCAAACTGAGCTTTACCTCCTAGAGGTTGCTGGGTAACTAACGAATATGGTCCTGTTGATCTTGCGTGAAGTTTATCATCAACCATGTGATCTAGTTTAATCATATACATGACACCAACACTGATTCTATTATCAAATCTTTCTCCAGTTCTTCCGTCATATAGCCACATTTTTCCGTCTTTATCTAATCCAGCTTCTTCTAAGGCTTCAATTATTTCGGTTCTGGTTGCACCATCAAATACTGGAGTGGCCACATGGATACCTAATGTTTTAGCAGCCATTCCTAAGTGTAATTCTAAGATTTGTCCTAAGTTCATACGTGATGGAACACCTAATGGGTTAAGTAAGATGTCAACGGTTTTTCCATTTTTATCATAAGGCATGTCTTCTTCTGGGAGTACTAATGAAACAACACCTTTATTTCCATGACGACCTGAGATTTTATCTCCAACACCAATTTTACGTTTTTGAGCAATGTATACTCTAACTTTTTTACTTACGCCAGCTGGAAGTTCATCACTATCTTCTTTGGATAAGATTTGAACATCATGAACGATTCCGCCTCCACCGTGCTGAACTCTTAGAGAGGTATCTCTTACTTCTCTTGTTTTTTCTCCGAAAATTGCGTGAAGAAGTTTTTCTTCTGAGGTAAGTTCTGCCATTCCTTTAGGGGTAACTTTACCAACTAAGATGTCGTCATCTTTTACTTCAGTACCAATTCTAATAATACCATTTTCGTCTAGGTTTTTACGAGCTTCTTCTGAAACATTTGGAATATCTCTTGTAAACTCTTCGGCTCCTAATTTAGTATCTCTACATTCTATTTCATAGTCTTTGATGTGAATTGATGTGAATACATCGTCATTGACTAATCTTTCGTTTAAGATAACCGCATCTTCATAGTTATAACCATCATAGTTAACAAAGGCAATGGTTAGGTTTTTACCTAAGGCCATTTCACCTTGGTCAGTTGAAGGTCCATCAGCTATAACTTCACCTGTTTTTACAGTATCTCCTTTTCTGACGATTGGTTTTTGATGATAGCATGTACCCATGTTACTTCTTTCAAAACCTTCTAGGTAATATGTATCTGTTCCTTTAGCGTTTTTAATAATTATTTTTCTTGCATCAACGTAATCTACTACACCATCGGCTTTGGCACAAATAACTACACCAGAATCTCTGGCAGCTATTGCTTCGATACCAGTTCCAACATAAGGGGCTTCAGCTTCTAGTAAAGGTATAGCTTGACGCTGCATGTTAGCACCCATTAAGGCTCTTTTACCATCGTCGTGTTCAAGGAAAGGAATTCCTGAGGTGGTGATAGAAATAATTTGTTGTGGTGAAACATCGATATAGTCTATTTTTTCTTTTTCGATAATTAAATTATCATTTTGATACCTAACAGGAACTTTATCTTCTAAAATATTTCCTTCTTCGTCTGATTTGATGGTTGCAGGAGCAATATAGTATTCTAGTTCTTCGTCAGCAGTCATATATTTAATTTCATCAGTTAATTTACTATTTTCAACTTTTCTATATGGTGTCATTATGAAACCATATTCGTTAACTTTAGCGTAACTTGCTAAAGATGTAATTAATCCAATATTAGGTCCTTCTGGAGATTCTACTGGACAAAGTCTACCATAGTGTGAAGGATTAACGTCACGAACTTCCATTCCAGCTCTATCTTTTGATAGTCCTCCTGGTCCTAGAGAAGATAATCTTCTTTTATGGGTTAGTTCTGCGATTGGATTAATTTGATCCATAAATTGTGATAGCTGTGATGAGCCAAAAAATTCTTTGATGGCTGCTGTAAGTGGTCTTATGTTGATTAAACTTTTTGGCGTTACTTCTGAGATGTCTTGGGTACTCATTCTATCTCTGATCATTCTTTCAATTCGGCTAATACCAATTCTAAATTGATTTTGAAGTAGCTCTCCTACTTGTCTGACACGTCTATTTGATAAGTGATCAATTTCATCGAATGAACCAATGCCATCTAAAAGGTTTAAGTAATATGATAATGAAGCATAAATATCAGATACTGTTAAACGTTTAATATCAATATCTTGGTCATTACCAATTATTTTAACAATTTTATCTGGATTTGTTTTTGAATATACTTTAACTATTTGAACTGTTCCGTAAGTATCTAGTTCATTATTGATTAAAGTTTCTTTTTTTCCATAACCATTTTGAAAAATTGGTTTTAATTTGTTTAATATTTCTTTAGTGATTATATCACCGTTTTTGGCAATTATTTCGCCGTCTACTTTGACATCTTCGGCTAATTTAGTACCTAGGAGTCTATCAACAACATTTAATTTTTTATTGAATTTATAACGTCCCACTTTAGCCAAGTCATATCTGAAAGCGTCAAAAAATCTAGTAATTAATTGGTTTTTCGCACTTTCTAAGGTACTAGGTTCGCCTGGTCTTAGTTTTGAGTGAATATCAATTAATGCTTCATCGGTGTTTTTATTAGTGTCTTTTTCTATTGTTTTTATTAAGTAATCGTTTTCACCGAATAGGTCTAAAATATCACTATCGCTTGATAGACCAATAGCTCTAAGTAAAGTAGTGATAGGAACTTTTCTTGTTCTATCAATACGAACATAGATAATATCTCTTGCGTCGGTTTCAAATTCAAGCCAAGTACCTCTAGTTGGAATTATTTGGGCTCCAACGGTAATTTTTCCGTTTTTCTTGTCTACTTCTTTGCCAAAATAAACAGAAGGTGAACGAACTAATTGTGATACGATAACACGCTCGGCACCATTGACGATAAATGCTCCGCTATCTGTCATGACTGGCATGTCACCTAAATATATTTCTTGTTCTTTAACCTCACCAGTTTCAACATTGAAAAGTCTTGCTTCTACTTTTAGTGGCGCAGCATAAGTAGTATAGCGTTCTTTGCACTGTTTAATGGTGTGTCTTGGTTCATCAAAACTATAATCACCAAATTCTAAAGACAAATTACCAGTGAAACTTTCCACTGGAAAAATGTCATCAAATACTTCTTTGATGCCTTCAGTTATAAACCAATTGTATGAGTCTTTTTGAATTTCTAATAAGTTATTTAATTCAACTTTATTTTTTGTTTTGCCGTAATTTCTTCTCTCTCTTTTTTTACCTATTTTTTGTACTTTGTATGCCAAGTATTTCACCCCTATAAACTAGTTTTTCAGATTTTTCATGTACCATTAAGAGTACATGTCGCCAATTTATAATTATAAAGGTTTTACCCTCAAAAGTCAACGCTTTTTAGCACATATTATAAAAAAACCTTTATTTTTTGTGACTACGGTAGCCTCATAGTCTTTTTGTATATCTTTGAGGATCGTTTTTGCGCCCCCATTTTTATTTACAACAAGCCAAAGTTCTCCGTTTTCTTTTAAATAATCTTGAGCTTTAAATAGTATATCATATAGTATTTTTTTACCTACTCTAATGGGTGGATTTGTAATTATAAAATCATATTTTTTTGTGACATTTTCATAAAGATTGCTGGTAAAAATATTTACTTTAACATTGTTTAAACGAGCGTTTTCTTTAGCTAAGTTTACAGCTCTTAGATTTATGTCAAGCATATCAACGGAGGCTTTAGTGGTTTTTTTTAAGTAAATTCCGATTGGTCCATAGCCACATCCAAAATCCAAAACATCACCTTTGAGGTTTTCTAGGTCAATATTTTCAAGTAAAGTCCTAGTACCAAAATCTAAGCCTTTTTTTGAAAATATCCCACTGTCAGTAATAAAGGTCAATTTTGTATTTTTGATAATGACATTTATTTTTTGCTTGTTACTTTTTATATAATCATTTGTAAAATAATGTGACATTTTCTTCTCCTTTTAATAAACGGGCAAAGCCCACACTATTTTTAATAGTGCAGGCTCTTTAACCTCATTTATTTAACTTCAACAGTTGCGCCAGCTTCTTCGAATTTTGCTTTTAATTCATCTGCTTCTGAAGTAGGAATATTTTCTTTGATTGTTCCACCGTTATCAGCAATATCTTTAGCTTCTTTTAATCCTAAACCAGTAACTTCTTTGATTAATTTGATAACTGGTAATTTGTTAGGACCAGCTGATGTTAAAGTAACTGTAACTGTTGATGGTCCAGCTGCTTCTTCAGCTTGAGCAGGTGCGGCAGCAACAGCTACTGCAGATGGGTCAACACCAAATTCCTCCTTCATAGCGTCTACTAATTCCATAACTTCAAGCATAGACATTTCTTTTAAACTAGCGATAAATTCATCTTTATTAATTTTTGCCATTTAAATCATTCCTTTCTAATTGTTTTCTTTTTCTAAATCTTGTCTATATAAATCTAAGCATATAGATAAGCTTTTAAGTGGGTAGATAAGTCCACTTGCAAGCATTGTAAGTAATCCTTCTCTTGATGGTAATTTTGATAGTTCTGATAGTTTTGCTTCATCAGTTTTTTCGCCTTCGATTAATCCTGTTTTAACTACTAAGGCTGGATGTTTTTTAGCAAAGTCATATAAAGTTTTGACTGGAGCTATTGCATCTGTTCCGAAAGCCATTGCTTTTGGTCCTTTTAAATCTTCATTAAAATCAAGTTTTAGTGAATCGAATGCTCTTTTTACTAAAGTATTTTTATAGATTTTAAATTCTGAATCTGTGTCTTTTAAGGCTCTTCGAAGTTCATTTGTTTCATCTACGGTTAATCCTTGATATTCAAATAAAACCATTCCTTTAGCATTTTTTGTTTTTTCAGCGATTTCATCAATGATTTGCTGTTTTTTATCTAAGATTTTTTGATTAGCCAACTTTTAGCACCTCTCTTTCCGTTTGCCGTTTAAAAAAGCTCTGGGTATTATGCCAGAGCTAAAAGACTTTATTTAAATGTCTCGGTAGGAAATTAAGCTTTGGGCACCTACTGTCTACGGCACAATTAAATTTACAAATTCATTATAACACAGCTTTAATTATTTGTCAAAGCTTGCTACATCTACTTTAATACCAGGTCCCATAGTTGATGATAAAGAAATGTTTTTAACATAAGTTCCTTTAACAACACTTGGTTTAGATTTGATAATTAAAGTAACAAAGGTTTTTAAGTTTTCTAATAAATCTTCATCACTAAATGAAACTTTACCAATTAATGCATGAACGTTACCAAATGAATCAGTACGATATTCAACACGTCCTTTTTTTACCTCTTCTACGGCTTTTTTTGTATCCATAGTAACTGTTCCTGTTTTAGGGTTTGGCATTAAGCCTTTTGGACCTAAGATACGTCCGATTTTACCTAAGGCAGGCATCATATCTGGTGTAGCGATTAAGGTGTCGAAATCAAACCAATTTTCTTTACTGATTTTTTCAATCATATCAGTGTCTCCAACATAATCTGCACCAGCTTCTTTTGCTGCTTTAGCTGCTTCACCTTTAGCAATTACTAAAACTTTTTTAGTTTTTCCTGTTCCTTTTGGTAAAACTACAGCACCTCTTAATTGTTGATCTGCTTTTTTAGTATCTAAATTTAAATGCATAGCAACTTCAACTGAAGCGTCAAATGTTGCATAAGAAGTTTCTTTTACTAATTTAACAGCTTCTTCTTTAGTGTAAAGTTTATTTTTTTCAAGCTTTTCAGCTTTTTCTAAATATTTTTTACCTTTTTTCATATTTACCTCCTTGTGGTTTTTGCGGATTATTCCTCCCACATATCATGGGTTATTCTTCAACTTTAACGCCCATATTTCGAGCTGTACCTTCGATGATTTTCATTGCTTCATCAACGGTATAACAGTTTAAATCTGGAAGTTTTGTTTCAGCTATTTCTCTAAGTTTATCTTTAGAAAGAGTTGCGACAGTTTCGTTTTTACCATTAACTGAGCCTTTCTTGATTCCGCAAGCTTTTTTTATTAAGAAAGCTGCTGGTGGAGTTTTAACTACAAAGCTAAAACTTCTGTCCTCATTAACTGTGATTTCAACTGGAAGAATATCTCCCATTTTATCTCTAGTTGCTTCATTAAACTGATTACAAAAATCTCCTAAATTAATTCCTGCAGGTCCTAAAGCTGTACCAACTGGTGGAGCTGGTGTTGCTTTTCCGGCTGCAATTTGGATTTTAATTTTTTTAACTGCATCTTTTGCCACGAAAAACACCTCCTATAATTTTTTTCGTGGGTGGTTCCAATGATTATCCGCGTTTCAATTGGTAATCTCCCACTTTCTATATTAAAAAATAATATAGCGTATTAATAATAGCACATTTGAATGTAAATGTAAATAATTATATTGCATTATATGTTTGATTATGCTTTTGAAATTTGCGATAATTCAAGTTCAACAATTGTTTCTTGTCCGAATAAGTCGATAGAAACTTCTAGTTTAGCTTCTTTTAAATTAACTGATTTGATAGTTCCATACATGCCTTCGAATGGTCCAGAGATAACTTTGACTTTTTCTCCTTCTTTTAAATCATTTTCGGCATCTAGTCTACTCATACCCATTGATCCTAAAATTTTATCTACTTCGGCTGGTGTTAATGGAAATGGCTTAGCACCTTTTCCTGATGATCCAATAAATCCTGTTACACCTGGGGTGTTTCTAACTATAAACCAAGCTTCGTCAGTCATAATCATCTCTACTAAGATATAACCAGGGAAAAGTTTGACTTGCTTTTCTTTTCCATTTGCATCAACTACTGTTTCTTCTGGGACAACAACTCTCAATATATAATCTTCCATGCCCATTGAACTAGCACGCATTTCTAGTTTTTCTTTGACTTTATTTTCATGTCCTGAATATGTATTTACGACATACCACTGTTTTTCCATTAGTTACCCCTCCAATAATGTTCTTATAAATGCAATAATAACGTCTGATAAAATAAAGAATAATGCGAATATTATAATGCATATTAATACTGCGAGTGAATATTTGAACATTTCTTTTTTCTTTGGCCATCTTACTTGTTTGAATTCTCCTCTAAGTCCACCTAAAAATTTCTTTTTTTCTTTTTTTTCTTTTTTGTTTTTTGCCATACAACCTCACCTTTTTTTCAAATAAAAAACACTTTTTCGTGTCTACTAATAAATTAACACATAAAGTGCTTTTTGTCAATGAAAATATTTTTTTGAGTTTCGGTTTTTTACGAAAAAAATTATGAAAATTTTATTAAAATAAATAATCTTTAAAATTTTGGATAA
>CALVIE010000005.1 GCA_944329385.1 uncultured Bacilli bacterium
CAATCTCTGTCTGATAGTATTGTACTATATTATCAGACAGAATTTCAAGGTTTTAATTTTAATCATTATAAATATATACTTGAAAAAGTAAAACATATCAAAATATTATGTTACATCTAAAGATAGAAAAATTTTAAATTCTATTATTTCTTTTAAAAACATTGATTTGCCTTTAATCTATAATCAATAATCTAATTCTATATTTGTATTTTAAAAAGCCGTTTTACACCGGCTTATCTTTGCGTGGAATATCAAATATTCTTGCTATTTTTGATTGTTTTTAGATATAAATATCATGTTACCCAAAGAAAAAAGTAGATAAAAATCTACTCGATAAATTGTAATTTGAATTTATTTTTTTAATACTTTATTTAATGTTTTAATATGTTCTTCGGGATTAATCAGTGCATCTTCACAATGACCTTTTCCATCAAAAGTTATAATATTAGCATTTGGATAATTCTTTTTAATATATTTTGCTGTTTTTTTTGCATACATTTCAGCCATCTTTGTTCCATGCAAATAATATATTTCTGTGCTAGGTGTATCAATGTTTGGTAGTAATTTAAAACTACCTACGGCCTTTAAATAATTTACTATTGTTGTATCACTCATATTATCTAATAGTTTTAAAAATATTTCTAAATGTTTTTCTTTTACCATTGAGCCAACTGCCTGAGCAACTACATTTTCATCTCTTTGTCTTGCTTTTTCTGTTATTGTTAAATATTGTTTTGTTAAAATTGATGTTATAAAATTTGATTGTGATACTAATGGTGAACTTTCTAATATCAACTTTCTAATATTAATATTTTTGTTCTTCCAAATCATAGAAGCAACTATTCCACCCATACTCATACCATAAATTACATAAACATCATTTCCAAATTTATTAGTATAATATTGTTCTAGCTCTTTAACTTCTGACTCAAAAGAAACAAAATCTTCTTTTATTTCTGGATTATGACCTGTTAATATTGGAACAATTATAAAATAATCTTTTTCAAAATATTTAATATAATCTTCCCACACTTGATATGGACTTTCAAATCCATGTATTAGAATCATTTTTTCGTTTCTAGGATTACCAAATTCTAATATTTTCAAATATATCACTCACTTTCAAATTACTATTTTTCTATTTCCTTCTTTTTGAATTACCAAGAATTCCTCGGTAGTTTAACTTCTATCAAGTTCATAATCATTATATATATTTTCCAAATGTAATGAAACATTGTCGGTAGTACAATTATATAGTTCACTCATAGCCTCTTGAATTAACCATAAATCACCATCTTCAAATCTAACTTGAACTCCTTTGTCATGTGTTGGTCTTTCAAATATTAAAAATTCAGTACTACTACTTCTAATCATTAAACTAAAGTTCAAATTTTATAATATACCTTAAATCCTCCATTGCTTTATCTATATTCATCATACCATTTCCAATAGGATAATAAACAGGATATACATGGTAATTTTTCCCTGCTATATTTTTTAAAAAACTTTGTTTTCTGCACTGTGATACTGATATATTTTTATTTAATATAATAGAACTAACTTGATTTCCAAAAGTTATAATTATCTTAGGGTTAATTATTTCTATTTCCTTACATAACAAATCAAGATATTGATTATAAACCGAATTAGGTAATACTCTTGCATCAACTTGAGTACACTTTCCAAGATTAGTTATAAAATATTTATGTTGCTCTACATCACTATATACTAAATCAGCAAATGCTTCGTCCCATTCTTGTGATTTTCTCTTTTGAATTTCTTCATATATTTTTTCATCAAGTAACCCAATTCTATAAAATAATTTCCATATATTTTTTGTTCCTACCCACGGTGCTCTTTTACCTTTCCAATTAGGAGAAGAAGCAATATTCCGACCAGTTGGATTCATAAACACAAAACAAATATCTGGGTTATCTACACAGCCACCATTATATATAGATGTCAATCCCTTAGCTCCATATTCTTTCTGCAACTTGTCATATTCTAAATTCAAATCACTTAACTCCATTATTTAAACACCTTTTTATTTTCTTCCATTTTAATTAATTGTTCTAATATCTTATCAATATTAGGAAATACAATATTTTTCATTCCATGATTATATAAATTTAAAACTTTATTAGCTTTATGTACAATTTCTATTTGTAATTTATTTGATAGTCTTATTGGCACCTTGTTTTTTATATATTGACTTTCCACATATTCATCAGTAACAGGAAACATGTTTTGTATTAAAAAAACACTATATATATTAGCAACATTACCAAAAACTATAGTATCAATTGATGGCTTTTTACCTAATTTTATTTGTTTTTGAATTTTATTATTATAAATTTTTTGATATTTATCTATTTTTGTACTAACTGGAATAAACCATATAATATTATCATATCTCTTACTTTTAAAACAAAAATAACATGGTCTTTTGTTCCCATTTTCTTTATTTTGCATTCATTCTTTATCATCTATAATTTCAAAAAATATATCTTTTATAAAATAAAAATAACCAACATCTATTTGCATATTCTAATACTCCTTTTATAATATTTAAGGCTCACCATTTCTGGCAAGCCTCAATAATTTATTCACTCTCCCATTTATTAGTCGCTTAAAGAGGCAGCGACAAACACATTTATTCACTCTCTCATTTATCAGCCGCCAAAGAGGTGGCGACAAACACATTTATTAAAAACAAAAATGTTCTTAAATATTGTATTCATAATAGCATAAAATATAACATTATGTCAACACTTTTTGAATATACTCTATTTATAATCTATATCTTTCTTAAAAATTTACTAAACATTTTTACCATAATACAAAACTTCTATAACCGTCCTATCAGAATATATTTCTGCTCATAATTAGATATATTTGATGTTGGTTGACAATAAGAATATTTGCCTAATTATATCATGAAAAAACACTAAAAACCTTTTCTAATACTTAATAAAACTACTACTTATTATCTTTCCACTCATGATAAAGTATGTCTTTTAAAACTAACATACTATCTAATGAATTAAATCCATATTCTTTCTCTAAACTATTAAGTAACCTTCTTATCTCCTTCGCATACTTCATTATATCAACCTTATCTAGATATTTAATAAGTATAGGATATTTCTTTCCCCAAGCATTTGTCCAATTAACTTTAGCTTCCTTTTCTTCATCTGTATTTTTTATCACATCATATATTTCCTTAACATCAATATCAAATTCGGTTAACTCATCTAAAGATAAATTGTATAATTCGGCCAGTCTTTTAGCCTGATAAATATCAGGCACCGTCTATCCTGCCTTTTTCCTTGCTTGAAATAAACTATTACCTAAATTCATTTTTTACACCTCCAAATTAAGTGTATCATTTAAACATATATTTTTCCATCAACCAAATTTTACAGTTTCGCCCATTTTATTAACACTCCTACTTCCAAAAATTATTAATTAACAAAGCCAGTTCCTTCGGACTTTCTTCATTTATAATATGGCCAGTATTTTTAATAATTTCCAATTGTGAACCCTTATTATTTTTAGACAAATAATAAGCAGATTTAATATTAGTTTTGTCTTTCTCGCCGCATATTATTAAAGTCGGACATTCAATTTTAGAAACTCTATCACTAAAATCTAAGTTTTTCATTGAACTTCCTAAAATAAAAGTATCCTTTTTATTAAAAGCCATATCCTCAAAAAGCGATTTTGGTAAAAACTTAAAAATAACATTTTGAATACCAAACATAACCTTTGATACTTTATAAGGTGTCCCAATTAAAATAAGCGAATTTACCTTATCTGGATAATCTAAAGTATAATTCAAAGCCAAAATACCACCAAGTGAAAGACCACATAAATCAATTTTACCTTCTATATCATTATAGTATTTAACAAATGAAGCATACAAATTATCATAACTTGCTTCCTTTCCATCAAGAATTGAAGATAACTCTGGACATAATACATCATCATTAATATATTCTAGTGTTTTGTTCCAACTTGTTGCTTTGTGTCCTGAACCGTGAATTAAAACCTTTTTCATACCCTCTCCTTCAAATTATAATTTATTTTTCTTTTTTCACTACTACCATTAAAAAACGTATTCCATATTCAAGTGCTAATAAAAAGAGATAAAAACCTAACCATATTGAAAAACTTATCATTTTTACTTCTGCTGTATTTTCAGCCCCACTACCATCTACTTGTCTAACAAACAAAAACACACTAACAGCCAAAAACAGTATAAACTGAATAATCTGAAACACTTTAAAACCATTTGTTTTCAAAACTATCACCACCTAAAATATATTACTCACACACATAATCTTGAAGCTCAAGCATCCCTTTAAGCTCACCATAAGTAATTTTTTGATTCATCTTAATTCCAATAAAACTATCCTTATCATTATCTGTTACTAACCTAATACCACCATTAATCAAAGATACTTTCATATAAGGCTTACTTGACCTTACACTATTTGCTATATCTAATAACTGATTTTGATATTCATCTGGGAAAATCATATCAACCGTAAATTTCATATCAGCTACTTTATCATTCTTAACCTTAACCTCTATTTTAGAATACTTCTTAACATCCTCTGATTCATCATCAAAAGTGCATGTTAACTTCTGACTATTTCCACATCCAGTCATCATAAATACAACAAATAACAAAAACAAATATTTTTTCATTTATTTTACCTCACTCATAATCTTTTCTCCATCAACTGCTCCAACCAGCGTTGAAGTAACCTCACCATTTTTAAATATCATAATAGTTGGCGTCGCACTAGCTGGATATTCTTTAATAATATCCTCACATTCTTTAGAGTCTACATTAAGCGTTGCTACTTTAACATCTTTATTATTCTTGGCTATATCAATTAAAGTTGTCATCATCGCCACACATGGTGGACATGAATTAGAAGAAAAATCTAAAATAACTGGTTTATCAGATTTTAAAACTTCTTTTTCAAAATTCTCATCCGTAATCTTCACAACTCCCACACTAACCGCATCTTCTAAAACTTCTTCATTACTCATATTTATATAATAAAAACTTCCTATTACTCCTAATATACAAACAAAAATAATAATTCCTATAATTAGCATAACTTTCTTTCCCATAAAAACCTCCTAAATAATTCCTATAATCCCCTCTATAATCTTCCATATACCAAATATAATTAATATACTTCCTGAAATCCTATTGATAATATTATAATGTTTCTTAATAAAATCAAAAGTACTTTTAAGTTTTTCCAAAAACAAAGTCGTAATCATAAATGGAATAGCTAAACCTAAAGAATAAAGTAAAAGAAGTATAGCTCCCTTTAAAACGCTGCCCGTAGTACTAGCTAAAATCAAAGCCGATGATAAAAATGCCCCCACACAAGGTGTCCATGTCAAAGAAAATATAATTCCAAATAAAACAGATGTTAAAAAAGTCAGATCATTTTTACCAAAACTAACCCCTTTAGCCCTATTTAAAAACTTAAATAATATCACTCCAACATAATTAAGACCAATAATAATTAAAAATAAACCAAATACAATATTCAAATAATCCGTATATTCATGTATAACCTTACCAAACGAACTTGCAAAAACACCAAGTAAAATAAAAACTATACTAAATCCTAAAACAAAACCAAACGCATTAAATAAAGATTTTTTAAGTTTCTCATTTTTACCTGCAAAATATGAAATATAAAGTGGAATCACTGGTAAAACACAAGGCGAAATAAAAGAAGCAAATCCCTCAAAAAAAGTAATAATATATTCCATTAAAACCTCCTACTTTTCTCTTACATAATAATTATACTAGTTTTAGATACTTTAGTAAATCAAAAAAAGAATTACCACTCAGATAATTCCCTAATCACTAACTCTAACCTTAACCCCATTAACATCCTTATAAACACGCCTTTCATTTTTAGAAACCTTTTTCGTAATCTCATCTTCTAAATCAAAACCAAGCATCTCTGATAAACCAAGTAAATAAATAGCCACATCCGCTAATTCCTCACCCAAATCATCTTTCTTTTTTCTATAAGCCTCATAAGCTTCGGCTACCTCGCTATATAAAAAACAAAACTCTTTTTCCACATCTGTAGTATTAAATCCCTTATTAACCTTATTCTGCCAAACATCTTTTTGAACCTGTTTTAAATTCATATCCACCTATCCTATCTGATTTATTAACTCTTCGTATCTACTTCTTATATTATTATCAGAAAAAACAATATTTTCTCCATCTATAACCCAGCTATTTGAATTATCAGATAATAAATTTAAAACATCCTCTGAAATATCCAAAATAGAAATAAGCTCATCTACCGAATTTTCTACTGTTTTATCCGAAATAATAACATCATCCACTAATTTTTTTTCATATAAATCAGTATAATAACTATCTAAACCCTTATCTGAAATATAACTCATAGCTTTATCTTTTGTCATATCCTCAGTGTATTTTTTCTTACACTCCTCTAACCTATTTCTTACTGAAGAAATATATTTTTTAGAGCTAATAAAATCCTTACCATCAGACAAATAATTATCCACTGAAAGTAAAGTAACTATTCTCTCATCATTTATAATATCTAATATCTCAAGCAAATTATCCAAAGTATTTTTTAAATAACGCTTAAAAGAAACCTCTACTTTCGCATAATCACCACTTGTAACAGTTCTATCTAATCTTTCATTTATCTCATCTATATCAATATCTTCCGCATTAGCTAGTTCATTTATCTCACTAACCTCTTCCATTAACTTATCTTCCTGACGCAAATCAGAAACAACCATATATCCTATAATTCCAATAATAACTAATAAAATTACTATAATAACAAATATAACTTTCTTTTTCATTTTAATTCTCTCCTTTTAATCTATTCCAAAACTACCATATCCACGTAACTAGCTAAATAATTATCCTCTAAAATAAGTTTACCATCATCTAATTTAAACACACTCGTTTTAGGAATAATTATATCTTCTGAAGATACGATTATCTTATCCCTCGTATAATATAACTTATCGCCTTTTATTTCATAAGTTCCACTAGACTTTTCCAAATCTTTTCGCAAAACATATCGCCAATCATCTGGCTTACCAGTCAAATACTCTATAACTAACTCTGCCGTAAATTTTCCACTATCCTCATCCAAACCATCAGTAAATAATGCCCTAACCATTGGCTTAAACTCCTTATCTGGTGAAAGTGAAATACTATTTCCCATCGAGTGTTTAGAAAGCATTCCACCCATTTTTTTAGAATATTCCTCTGCTTTTTTATAAAAACAATAATTACCGTATCTTACATCATAAGTAATGGTATTATAGAAAATATTATTTTTAACCGAATAATTAATAATTGTAAAATCATTATCTTTATCATAATAATAAGTAGTATCATTACAATAAATTTTCTTTAAAGTATTCAAATAATTCTTAACCTCTTTTTTCAAAACCTTATTTCCTCTAATATTTTTATATGAATAACTTCGGTCATTTTCCTTACCCATAACTGATAATTTTGGGACCCCTAATATAATAGACTGCTTCTTTAAATCACTATCATAAGTATAACTTTTTAAATTATAGCCCAAAGAACCTATTTTCAAAAAAACAAATATAATTAATAAAAGAAGAAAAATAATCAGTATCAACTTTTTCATGAATCTTTCACCTTCTACCGACATTATACCTCAATTCAAAAAATAATTTCAATATTCCACTTACCAAAAATACATTTTAAGCAAAAAATAGCCATAACCAACTTATTACAGTAGTTACTATTTTGTATACTTGAATTTATAAGCCTTACCAAATAGTTACTTAACATGTTAGACATATATAAAAAGATTTAAAATCAAAATTTTTAAATCTTATCCTTTAAAATTCTTATATGCACTATGTAAATAATAATAAGGAACTACAAGTAATAAAATATTTATAGCAATTAAAATAATATTACCATCTAAATGCATAAAATAAAGTAACTGTGGAATAAATAAAGCTATTCCAAAAATAACTGTAATAATAGATTTCTTTTTAGATAATGCAAAACCAATTAAACCAGCTAAAACTTGAAACCCAGCCGAAGCATAAGCCATAATTAAACTTTTTAATGCCTCACTACCAGAAACAGTTATATCACTAGCCTCAGCTTCACCTACTAAAAAATAAGTAAATAAAATGCTAGCTACCCCCATTAAAATTAAAATTATACTTGAAATCTTTAAACCTTTAGTACCCTTCATATCAAAATCTCCTATCACCATTTTATCATAATTTAATTTTTTTCTTATCAATAATTAAATATATTCATCTAAAATGATAAAGTTTTTATCTTAGACTTATTTTCTTTATAATTATTCATTACCTTATCAATTTCATCATAAGTTAAACTTAAATCAAGTTTTTTATTAAACTCATCTATAAATCTTTTAGCTCTAACATAACCTCTTTCAGGAATAGTTTGTTTAGAATATAAAAGTTTTAATGAAACAAATTCTAACAATTTATCCCTTAAATAATTATCAATAAATTTATCATTAATAGCATCTTCAAGCTCCTTAAATTCTAATTTATCACTATAATTTTCACTAAAGTTTTTAAATAAATCATCCAAAGTAATATTATCTGCATCCACATATTTTAAAACCTCATAATCAATATCTAAAACTCCACTAACCGCATCAGCTCTTACAATAAAATCTTTATACTTCAAATAATACCTATCAGTAGAATTTCTACCTATTTTAAAAATTACTTTCACTCCAGTTCCAACTTTCACATTCCCATCATAAATAAAATATTCCATCTCATCTTTTGACCTATAATTTCCCCTTAAAAACTTAACTTGGTTATCTGTTAGCCTAAATAATAATTGATTAATATCCATCAAATCAGATAACTCTTTTTTAATTGCAAAATCCAACGTAACCTCACCATCATAAAAATCAAATTCTCTTTCAGGATATTTAATCTCATACCAATTAAATAATCTATCTATTAAATCCTGCATATCATCAATACCAATAAATAAATTATAACCTTCATCTATTAAATGATTAAACATAATTAAAAACTTTTTATTCTCCTTTAAATCATAAAACCTCTTATCTTCTTTATAAAAACTTCTTAACTCCTCTTTCATCATAAGTACACCCCACTAAAAAAATTATATCAGAAAAAAAATGACTTAAAAAGCCATTTTATTTAATTTCAATAGTTTTTGAAGGTTTTTCGATAGTTTCTTTTGGCATACATACTTTTAAAACACCATCTTTAAACTCAGCTGATACTTTACTTTCATCTATATCGCCAACATAAAATTTTCTTTCCATAGAACCATAAAATCTTTCTTGACGAATAAAGTCTTTCTTTTCCTCTTTATCTTCAGATGCTCTTTCAGCTTTAATAGTTAAATAACCATCATTATAATCAACTGTCACATCATCTTTACTTAAACCTGGCATATCAGCTTCAATAACATAATTATCTTTATCTTCATAGATGTCACATTTCATATCAACACTTGGAGTAAAAATGTCAAACATACTATCTAAATCAAATCTTCTTGGTAACATTCTCATATTCATTCCTTCTTTCTTTTACAATTATGTTATACCACTATTTTTAGCACTTGTCAAGCATGAGTGCTAAAAAATGACAAAATTTTTAAAAAAAGATGATTTATAAAACCATCTTTACTCTCTCATTCATTCTATTCTTTCCAAGTAACCTCATAATCTCATATAAATCAGGAGTATTTACTTTACTTGTTAAACTAACTCTTATAACAGTACTAAAATCCGCAATACTTCCTTTATAATTATCAGGATTTTCTTTATATTCTCTCATTTCACCTGCATATCCAAGCTCCATAGCTGCTTTTTTCATATTACTAAACCAAGTATCCTTATCATCATTTATATTATAATAATTATTCAAATAAATATCTAATATATTTTTAATCTCATTTTTATCAGTAATCTTTTGAAATTCATATTCTTTAGGTTCAAATAACTCATCATACATATACCAAATTTGATTTTTCACATCTCCAAAATATCCAATATCCTTACGAGGCTTTTTCTGCTCTCTTTCAATATTAAATATTTTAGTAGAATAATCTTTATATTTTTCTAAAAGTAAAGCAAAATCTTTATCATACATTCTTGCCCACTCAAGCGTCATATCATAAACTTCACTTGCCTTTAACGTACTAATATAATTTTTAGAAATATTCATAAGCTTATCATGATCAAATAAACTTCCACCAACTGGCATCTTTTTAAAATCTAAAACAAACTCTGAAACATCCTTATCCTTATTTTGATTCATCCACATTTCAAAATTAGAATTCGCCACCGTTTCTAAATAAAGCATAACCGCTTTATTAGGAATACCTTTCTCATGATAATAACTAATAGCAGCCTCTGGATCTTTTCTCTTACTGAGCTTTCTTTTAGTTCCATTATCTTCAATAGTAATTGGCGAAATATGCGCATATTTAGGAACTTTAAACCCTAAATATTCAAATAACTGAACATGCACAGGAACTGAAGAAAGCCACTCATCACCTCTAATAACATGTGTTGTTCTCATCAAATGATCATCAACCGCATGAGCAAAATGATATGTTGGAAGTCCATCAGATTTAATAATAACAATATCTTGATCATTTTCAGGTAATTCCATTTTACCTTTAATTTCATCTTTAAATTTAAATCTATGGTTAAAATTACCTTTAGACTTTAATCTAATAATATATTTTTCACCATTTTCTATTTTTTCAAGTACTTCTTCCATAGATAAATTACGGCATCTTGCATAATAACCATAATAACCTATTCTCTCTTTATGTTTTTCTTGTCTTTCTCTATCTTCTTTTAAAGACTCCTGCGAGCAAAAACAAGGATAAGCCTTATCTTCAATAATTAATTTTTTTGCAAAAGCTTTATAAATATCTTCCCTTTCACTTTGAGTATAAGGACCATATTCTCCTTTATCACCATCAATAGTAACACCCTCATCAAAAATAATATCAAAATTGGCTAAATCATTAATAATTTTAGAAGTCCCATCCTCAATACTCCTTTTTTGATCAGTATCCTCTATTCTTAAAAAGAAAACACCATTACTTTGATTAGCCATTTTCATAGAAATAAAAGCCGCATATAAAGCTCCTAAATGAACAAACCCTGTTGGACTAGGTGCATATCTTGTTACCATTGCTTTATCATCTAAATTTCTATTTGGATATAACTTTTCATAATATTCAAAATCATGCTTTGTTTTTAATAATCTATCTGCATACTCTTTTCTATCCATAATATCCCTCTTTCCTTTAATATTATCTAATAAACATTCCTAAAAATCAACACTATAAGAAAAAAACTCAATTTTTTTGAGTTTATTCCGTCGTCTGAGGCTCTTCAGGTTCAGTTTCCTCAGGTTGTTCTGGTGGAGTTACTACTGTATCTTCTTTATCACCTTCTTCAGGTTCAGTAGGAACAATACCATTATCTTCTAAAACATCATCCTCTTCATCTTTACTACTAGAAGAACTTGAACTACTAGTAGATGGTGTCGATGTCGTATTTCCACCAGCCGTTACTGTAATTGAACTAACATCTTCAACATTGGCCCCAGATGGTACACTTTGACTAAGTACATAGCCATTTCCACCTTTCACACTAACACTTATACCATGACTAGAACAATATGATCTCACATAATCCACAGTTTTTCCAACAAAACTTGGAAGCTGTACCAAAGATTTTGCTCCAGTCTCATCCGCACCAATAACTTCTTTCTCATAAGGAGTATTCACATCAAAACTAAATGATTTAATTACCTTAGTTTTTTTCTTACCTAAATTTTCTTTCATCGCATTAGAAACTGCTTTCACACTATCATCATATAAAACATAATTGTAAAGTGATAAATTAGTTCCGCCATAATCATATATCCTTGCATCATAACCATTTAATTTTAATCTTTGAATACCTAAAACATCGGTCATATCATCCATACCAACACTTTTAGAAGCCACGTCTTTAAATACATTATATAAAGAAAGTATTTGTTCAGTACTCATATTAGTAACCATATTATTACTAATAGTATCAAGTAATTTATAAACAGTATCTAAACTATCAACATCTTTAAATTTATTTAAAAGTGCAGTTACAACCTCTTGTTGATGTTCACCACGAATAAAATCATTACTAGTATAATTTGTCCATTTAGAAGAACACATACTAGGATTAGGATGACGATTACGAGCAAAAGCTAACGCTTGTTCACCGTTCAAAGTTTGTAATCCTTTTTCAATATAAATTGTATTTTCTCCCCACTGACGTTTACTATTTTGTTCACACAAATTATAAGGAACATCAATTTCCACGCCACCTAAAGCATCAACAAGCTGTACAACACCCGCAAAATTAATTTTAACATAATAATCAATATTAATATCTAAGAAATTTTCAATAGTATTCATCATACATGTCTCGCCTTTCCAAGCCGCATGCGTAATCTTATTCTTACGCTCACCAGGGAAACATGCGATTGGAACATAAGAATCTCTTGGAATACTTAAAATAGTCGTACTAAGTGTTTTTGGATTAAAAGTAATAACCATAAGAGAATCACCGTTAAACGAACCGTTTTTAATGCCCTCTGCATCAGAATCCACACCCATAAGTAAAACGGTAAATGGTTCAGTTATTGCCTTCGCATTCGCAGAATTTTCATCATCCTTTTCTTCTTTAACTTTCTTACTTTCAGTAAGTAATACTTTTGTTTTATCTTTTATATCCTCATAACCCTCCATATTACCAAACATCACAGAATAATTAGTAGGTAAAAAGATATAACTAATTTCTTCATTATATAAAGCATCTATTAAAGCAATATAACTGTCATATTCCTTAGTTTTATTTTCCAATTTTTGTTTTTTCAAAACTTCAAGTGGTATCTTATATCCCTCATAACTAGTTTTGTCTTTTAAAATTCCAATTTCAGAATCATCAATATCCTTGATAGTTTTTGCCTTATTATCCTTCAAAGTAACCAAACTAGAAGAATAAGTAGTATATCCAGATGTATCACTAACTTTAGCTAACGTTCCATAAACCCTATCTACATTATAACCTGCAAAAATACAAACGCCACCTATTAAAAGCATTAAAATAATTACAATAAACAGTTTAACTTTCTTATATTTTCCTAAAAATCTTAAATTTAAAATAAATAAAATTAAACTAAAAATAGCAAGTACTATTGAACCAAATAATCTCAAATTATTTTCAATATTACTTAGTTTTGATATAGAAAAAATAAAATATCCTACACCACCAAATAAAACTAAAATACTAATAAAACTAATAAAAAATAAAAGTTTATGCTTAGTAAGTCTTTTCATACAAATCCTCCTCGCATACTATATAAGTATATCCTATATTTTAAATTTTAACAAGGTCTGCATAAAATATTTTCCCCAATTTTTAAAAAATAAATACAAAAATTGACAAAATTTTCTAAATTAAAAACCGCCAAATTACAGCGGTTATTTTATATTTGGAGGGCCTAGTCGGATTTGAACCAACGATCAGGGAGTTGCAGTCCCACGCCTTACCACTTGGCTATAGACCCAGTCAAAAGGTTGAATTGTAAGAGAATTACTAGAAATTCTTTAAAATTTTTATCGGTTTCAACCAGACCGAAGTACTTGTGCGTCATTTATATAAATGACTAAAATGCAACAGCACGTGCCATAAAAACAGGCAAAGTAAAATTTTTTACAGCACGTACTAAGCAATATCATTTTATTATATTTTAAATCGCTTGTCAACAATTGTCGATTTTTTTTTAAACAAAAATCCCAATTTCCATTTAAATTATATGCCAAGCAAAACATAAATAGACATATTTTCTACTTATTTCTAAGTTTTACTCCAAGTTCCTTTTCAACTTTATAAATAATATTATTAAAAACTTCCATAACCTCTGATTCATTAAGCGTCTTAGATGGAGAAGAAAAAGTAAGCGAATATGCCAAAGATTTTTCATTTACCCCTACATTATCTCCTTCATAAACATCAAATAATCTAACATTAGTTAAAAGTCTACCACCAGCTTTTTTAATAGCATTCATAACTATATCAGAAGTTATATTTTTTTCACAAGTAAACGCCATATCTTTAATAATTTCTGGATATTTTAATGCTTCTTTAAACTTAATAGGTTTTACCTTACCCATCAAAGCTTCCAAAGAAAGTTCAGCTACAAACACATCATCCTTGCAAAAAGACGGATGGACCTTACCAATTATTCCTATCATTTTTCCATCGAGCATAATTTTCGCACAAATACCAGGATGTAAATCAGATATTTCTGCTTTCTCAAAAGTATATCTATTATTAAATCCTAAATAATCCAAAACATTTTGAACAATTCCTTTAACCAAATAAAAATCTACTGGAATATTAAGGGCATGCCACTGATTAGACATATAATTTCCTGACATCAAAATAGCAATCTTACTTTCCTCATTATAATTCGCATCATATGTTTTTGAAATTTCATAAATCAAAACATCACTAACCTTATGATCATGATTATACTCATAAACTTTAAATAAAGATGAAATTAAACTTGTTCTAATAACAGACTTATCAATACTCATTGGCTTAGGAAGCACAATTTGTTTTTTATCTTCATACTTAAAACTATCAGCCATACTAGGTGAAACTAAAGTATAACTCTTAACTTCATTTAACCCTAAACTGCGAAGCCTTTTAGAAATAATCTTACGGTATTTAATGTCACTTGCATACTCACCTTTTTTTATAGCTTCATTTGGTAAAGTTGATTTCAAATTATGGTATCCATAAAGTCTGCCAACCTCTTCCGCAATATCATTCACATAAGGATCAATATCAAGCCTTCGCGGTGGAATAATAACCTCAAATTCTCCATTATTATATTCAAAAGGAAAACCCAAACGATTAAGTTCAACTTTAACATCCTCATCGGAAATCACAATTCCAAGCAACTTATTAATTTCAAATGACTTAAAATCGACCTTTTTTACTTTCTTATTAATTTTATCATGCATAACAGTTCCTGATAAAACAGTCGCTCCCGCATATTTTTCAAGTAAATGACAGGCCCTTTCAATAGCTTTTAAAGTATACTCATAACTTAAACCCTTACCATACCTAATAGAAGCTTCACTTCTTAAATCAAGTCTATTAGCAGTATTCCTAATACTAACTCCATCAAATATCGCACTCTCAATCAAAATAGACTTAGTATCTGCAGTAACTTCAGTATTTTCACCGCCCATTACTCCAGCCAAACAAACCGGCTTTTTTCCATCAGTAATAACAATATCATCATTACTCAAAATTCTAATCTTACCATCCAAAGTAACAATTTCTTCACCATCTGCTGCATCTCTAACTAAAATTTTATCCCCCAAAACATCTTTATCAAAAAAATGTAGTGGCTGGCCATATTCAAGCATCACATAATTTGAAATATCAACAACATTATTAATAGATCTCATACCATAAGCTGTAAGCCTTCTTTTAATAAACTCTGGTGATTCACCTATTTTAACCCCAGTAACCATCTTAGCTAAATAATAAGGACATTTATCCGTTTCCACCTTCAAGCTAAAATGATCATTAATGTTATCTTTAATTGGACTCGTCTTATCATCTGGTAAAACAACTGGCCTATTTAAAATTGCCCCAATTTCATAAGCAAAACCAATATGATAATAACAATCATTATTACGGTGTTTATGAATATCAAGTTCATATAATGTATCATCTAAATTAAGACACTTCATCGCATCCATACCAACCTTGGCCTTACTACTGACCTCATAAATGCCTTTACTATAAGTTTCATCATTTTTCTCCTCTAAACCAAGTTCATAAAGTGCACAAAGCATACCATTAGACTCTACTCCTCTAATCTTACTTTTCTTAATCTCAAAATTACCAGGTAAAACTGCTCCAGGTAAAGCCACAATCACCTTTAAACCTTTTCTAACGTTAAAAGCTCCACAAACAATCTGTAAATTCTGATTTCCCACATCAACTTGACATACATGTAAATGGTCAGAATCAGGATGCATCTCGCACTCTAAAACCTCACCAATTACCAAATTATCAATATGATTAGTAATAACTTTTTCAATATTAATACCAGCTTTAGTTATCTTAACCGCAAGCTCTTTTAAATCTTGATCAGAAATATCAATATAATCTTTAACCCACTCTAAATCTATCATTAATTGGCCTCCTTTCTATCAAACACTTTACTTTCTCTTAAATCATTCGTATAAAATACCCTTAAATCATTAATACCATATTTAATCATAGCAAGCCTCTCTGCTCCAAAACCAAAAGCAAAACCAGACCACTTTTTAGGATCATAACCACAATTTTCTAAAACCTTTGGATGTACCATTCCTCCACCAGCTACCGTAATATAACCAGTATTCTTACAAATATTACATCCTTTACCTTTACAATGATGACAACTAATATCCATCTCTACAGAAGGCTCTGTAAAAGGATAATAACTAGGTCTAAATCTCGTTTCACAATCTTCACCAAATAAATGTTTCGCAATCACATCAAAAGTTCCTTTCAAATCAGATAAACTAACATTTTTATCAACAAGTAAACCCTCTATTTGCATAAACTGATGAGAATGCGTTGCATCATCATCATCCCTTCTATAAGTTTTACCAGGACAAATCATTCTAATAGGTTTTTTCCCTTTTCCCAAAAGCATACATCTAACTTGAACCGGAGAAGTCTGACTTCGTAAAAGAAGTTCCTCACCTTCAATATAAAAAGTATCCTGTGCATCTCTAGCTGGATGACCCTTAGGCAAATTAAGCATTTCAAAATTATACTTATCTTCTTCTACCTCCGGACCATCAATTACATCAAATCCCATTGAAATAAGTAACTCTTCCACATCTTCAATCATCTTCTCTAAAATACTTGGTGCCCCAAACTTAATTTCCGTAGCTGGAAGTGTAATATCAATACTCTCATTTTTTAATTTTTCATTTAATATTTTAGTTTCAATTAACTCTTTTTTATTATCTATCAAATCACTAGCTTCCATTTTAACCTTATTAATCAAACCACCAAAAGACTTCTTACTTTCATCATCTAATTCTCTCATCTTAGAATACAAAGAAGTAATTAATCCTTTTTTACCCAAATAATGAGCTTTCACTTCACTTAACTGCTGTAAAGTTAAAACCGTTTCCAAGTCTTTTTTTAAATTTTTTAAAATCTCTTCCATTTCCACAAAAATCCCTCCTAACAAAAAAATCACAATCCAATAAGGACGTGATTAACGTGGTACCACCTTAATTCGTAAGTAAAACTTACCTCAAAAACTATAACGCGTCACCGATATGTCTTTGCACACATAGCTCCTAAGGTGAATTCATAAAAGATTATTACTAGTTTTCACCAACCACTAGCTCTCTATAAATAATTACTTTTATTACTACTCCTTAATCATCGCTTTTTTAAATTACAGTATAAATTATAACATATTTTTCTAAATTTACAAAGAAAAAACACTAATTAAGTGTTTTCGCATTATTTGTCATAACATTTTGTGCTTGATACTCTTGAACCATTATCTTCAAACTTTCTAAAGTCCCAGGTTCAATTCTCTGCCCTAATGGCAAATAAAACTCTTCCGCATAAATATTTTCTACACCAACACTAGGAAAAGCTGCAAACATCTTCTCCTGCATATCAAACACATGTGAAGCTCCCCCATGTTTTCTATTTTCATAATTACTATTCATATCATTAATTATATCAGCTAATACCATTATTTTACCTCCGCTTCTGCCATCGCACTCACAACCTTATGGCTATCATTTTTAAAATAAGCATCGAATAAAACATCATTTCCAATAACCTTACTAATTAAATTAGTCATAATAATCTCATCAGTAAAAAAATTATTGTCCACATCTCCAACTAAATTATTAGTAAGAATTTCTGTATATCCCTCATTTAAAGCTAAAAGCGAATCATTTTCATCATTAAAACCATAATGATTTCCATTTGCCGTAATCACTCCAAGTAAACAGTGCATAAGCCAGTGTCTCGCATCTGCTTCTGTAATAAGCCCATAATTGATAGCTATTTCATTATTATGAGGAATATACTTACAAGGCATTTTCACTAAATACATACTCTCTCTTTTAATTTTTAAATCCTTAAGTCTTTCCTTCAAAGTAGTTAAATCAATATCTTTAAATATTTCATGAAAAATTGTAATAAGTTCTAAAAGATTATCTTTAACCTCTAAAGTTAAATTTTCATTACCATCCAATATGACTTTAATCTGTTCCATCATAACTTAACCACCTGATTTGTATTATATCACACACAAAAGTAAAAGTATACATTTTTTCCACTTTTTTTTGACATTTATTATACACTTTTATTTTAACAATAGCCAAAAATCCCTTATATTATAATACTTTACACCCCTTTATTGCCTAAATCTGTAAATTGTTATATAATGTGGAAAAGTGAAAAAATTAAAACAAATGTAAAATAGAAAGTGTGATAAATATGAAAACATTTCTCCCAATAATTTTAGGAACTGACGCCAATGCCTATGGCTTAGCTAGATCATTTCATGATGAATATAACGTAAAATCTATAGCCATTGGTTCTTTTCCTTTAAAAGAAACCCAAAATAGTAAAATAATTGACGTTAAAATAGTAAAAGATATAAATAAAGAAGAAGTTCTAATTGATACCCTATTAAAATTAGGTAAAGAATATAAACAAAAATATGACTACCTAATTTTACTATCATGTGCCGAATGGTATACAAACCCTATCGTCAATAACATGAATGAATTAAAAAAATATTACATCTTACCATTCATGAATAAAAAGCTAAAAGATAAATTAGAAGATAAAGAAAGTTTCTATAATATTTGTGATAAATACAACCTAGATTATCCTAAAACATACATTGTCACCAAAGAAAATCAAAAAAACATAAACCTACCATTTGACTATCCCGTTGCCCTAAAACCATCAAACAGCACCTTATATTCCAAAATAGACTTTGAAGGTAAAGAAAAAAGTTATAAAATTAAAAATTCCAAAGACTTAAAAGAAACTATCGATAAAATATTCACCGCAGGTTATAATGGCCATATTATCGTCCAAGATTTCATACCAGGTAGCGATGATACTATGTATGTTCTAAACTGCTACTCAAATAAAGAAGGTAAAGTCAAAATGATGTGCTTTGGAAGATGTATTTTAGAAGAACACTCACCTTATGGAGTTGGTAATTATAGAGCCATTATCTCAATTGGAAATAAACAAATCTATGAAAACATTCAAAAATTTTTAGAAAAAATCCATTATATTGGATTTTCTAACTTCGATTTCAAATATGATTACCGCACAAACACATATAAGCTATTTGAAATAAATATCCGCCAAGGAAGAAGTAGTTACTTCACAACCGCTGCCGGTTTAAACCTAGCTAAATATTTAGTTGAAGATTACGTTTTAAATCTAGACAAAAACACCGAATATAATTATAATAATTTCTTGTGGCTGCACACACCAAAAAAATTATTAAATAAATATGTTTATAATAAAGATGTTTTAAAAAAAGCTAAAACATTAATCAAACAAAAAAAATATGCCTATACTTTAAAAAACAAAAAGGATAATAGTTTAATTAGAAAATTTTGGATTCAAAGAATCTATAATAAAGACTATCAAACATTTAAACTATATCCTCCAAAAAAGGAAGATGAAAGATGAATTACGAATTAGGAATAATTGGAGGACTTGGTCCCTTAGCTAGTAGCTATTTTTATAAAATAATTACCGAAAAAACCAAAGCAAATAAAGACCAAGATCACTTAAATATTATAATACTAAGCGATGCCAAAACCCCAGATAGAACATCATACATCTTAGATAACACCAAAAAAAGTCCCTATCCCTATCTTTTAAATGACTGTAAAATTTTAGAAAAACTAGGCTGTAAAATGATAAGCATCCCTTGTAATACCTCCACATATTTTCATGAAAAACTCCAAAAACAAATAAATATTCCAATCAGTAATATGATTGAAAATACTGCCAACTACATCAAAGAAAAAGGCTACCATAAAACTGCTATATTAGCTACAGAAGGTACAATAAAATCAAACTTATATCAACAAGCCTTAGAAAATAATAAGATTAAATATACTCTTCCAAATGAAGAAAAAGTCATGTCAATCATCTATGATTATGTCAAAAAAGGAAAAAAAGTTCCAAAAAACTTATGGGAAGAAACCATTAAAAACCTAGACTGTGACTGTTATATCTTAGGCTGCACCGAATTATCCATCTTAAAAGAAACATTTAATTTAAATGAAAAATTTATTGATCCCTTAGAAATAGAAGCTGAAAAAATTTTAAAATTCTTTAACAAAGAAAGGGCGTGAAAAAATGTGCGGATTTTGCGGATACATAAATAGAAAAGAAAAAACACATATCAAAAAAATGAATGATATGATTGCTCACCGCGGACCAGACGATGAATCATATTATACCGATGATTTAATAGCCATGGGCTTTAGAAGATTAAGCATCATTGACCTAAAAGGTGGTCGCCAGCCCATCTCCAACGAAAATAATACCATGTATATCACCTTTAATGGTGAAATATATAACTTTAAAGAAATAAAAAAAGATCTTATAAACAAAGGTCATATTTTCAAAACTAATACCGATACCGAAGTAATACTCCATGGCTATGAAGAATATAAAGAAAAAATTTTAGATAAACTAAGAGGCATGTTTGCCTTTGTTATTTGGGATAAAAAAAACCAAACCCTTTTTGGAGCTAGAGATCATTTTGGACAAAAACCATTTTATTATGCCAACATGCAAGGAACCTTTATGTACGCTTCTGAAATAAAAAGCCTTTTAAAACATCCAGACTTCTTAAAACAAATCAATAAAGAAGCTTTAAAACCATATCTAACTTTTCAAACATCAGTGTTAAACGAAACATTTTTCAAAAATGTCTATAAATTAAAACCTGGTCATTACTTCACTTATAATGAAAACACCAAAAAAATGGATATAAAAAAATACTATGAAGTAACTTTTAATCCTAAAAAACAAGATTTTAATGCCCTTGTAGATAAAATAGATGAAACCATCACTAAGTCAATAGACTACCACACCATAAGTGATGTCCCAGTAGGTTCATACCTATCAGGAGGTATTGACTCATCTTACGTCGTAAGTTATCTAAAACCTGATAAAACTTTCTCTGTTGGTTTTGACTATCAAAACTTTAATGAAGTTCCAATGGCTAAAGACCTATCAGATATTCTTCACATTCAAAATAAAAATGAACTCATAAATGCCGATGACTTCTTTGAAAACATTGATAAAGTACAGTACTATGCTGATGAACCAACCGCCAACCTTTCAGCCGTTCCTTTATATTTCTTGTCTAAACTAGCTGCAAAAGATGTTAAAGTAGTTCTCTCAGGCGAAGGAGCCGACGAACTATTTGGTGGTTATACAAACTATGATGAAGATGAAAAATTAAAAAAATATCGTAAATTACCATTTTTCATTAGAAAATTTTTAAAATTAATCATCTCTCCCCTTCCTTCTTTCCATGGAAAAAACTTTTTAACCAAAGGCGGCAGTAAAATAGAAGATTACTTTATCGGACAAGCTTTTGTTTTTAACAATAAAGAAGCTAACGATATTTTAACTGATAAATATAAAAGCAATTTAAAATTTCAAGATATAACTAAACCATACTTCGATAAAGTTAAAAATGCTGACGACCTAACTAAAATGCAATATTTAGATATGAATCTTTGGCTTCCAAACGACATCTTACTAAAAGCTGATAAAATGAGTATGGCAAATTCCCTTGAACTTAGAGTTCCTATATTAGACAAAGAAGTATTTGAGCTTGCTAGTACCATTCCAACAGAATATAAATTATCTCATAATACAACAAAATATATTTTAAGAAAATCTGCTTCTAAAAGAATTCCAGAAGCTTGGTATAAAAGAAGAAAAAAAGGATTTCCTGTACCAATAATTAAATGGTTCAGAGAAGAAAAATATTATAACATTATCAAAGAAATGTTTAATCAAAATTTCACCAAAGAATTCTTTGATCAAAAAAAATTACTTAAAATGTTAGAAAAACATTATAAAGGAAAGAAAAACTACTGCCGAAAAATCTGGAATGTCTATGTCTTTCTAGTATGGTATAAAAACTTCTTCATCGATTTTGATAAAAGTACTAATTAAGTACTTTTTTTATATAAAAAGTCTGAAATTTCTTCAGACTATTCATTTACCACTATTTTATCTAATAACTTATTAGCTAAATCCTGTGCGGCTTTATCACCATTTTGACTAATATCCTTCAAAAAATCATGAGTATTTTTGCTTTGCGGAAGCATATATCCAGCTTCTCTTAATAAATCTTCTATCATTACCTTATTAGAATGCATTAATGTTTTTAATACTCTATTATCTTTACTTTCATCTAAAAGACCTTTCAATATTTGATTTTGCTCTATCTTATTATTAACAATATCGAAAATTTCCTTTATTACTTCGTCATTTTTTAATTGCTGTCTAGGAAGTGTATTAGGAATCATCGTTATTGCCCTAGCCGGACATGCTTTAGCACAAGCCCCACAGCCAATACACTTCTCAAAATCTATCTGACCCGTTTCATTATCACTCGCTCCTGTTGGACATACAAATAAACATAAACAGTCCTTAGAACAAATCTTCAAATCACGATAAGCATGACTATTTCCCATATTATTTCACCTCCAAAATCTTTAATGAAGGTACCTTGCATATTGGACAAACCTTAGGAGCTTCATCTCCAATATAAATAAATCCGCAAATATCACATACCCAAATTTTTGTATTTTTAATATAATCAATACCTTTTTCTTTATAACTCTTTAAAACAGCACTCATCAGTTGAGTTGACTTTTGTGCCCAGTTTAACACCCTTTTAGCTCCTCTATCATTATACTTTACAGCCTTATCCATTGCCCTTTGAAAATCACATTTATTTATCATATCATAAACATCATCTAACTTGCCGTCTTTAATATCTACTTTATCCATATAATGAATAGCCAATTTTTCAAAAAGATCTTTTTCTTCTTCCAAATAAAGTTTCTCACATGCCTTAGATAAATTAAAACAAATATAAGCTATTTCACCATTTGACATTTCAGTCAAAGAATCACTATCATCATTATCTAACTGTTCTTTTATATCTTCCTTCAATTCTTTAAACACCGCTTTAGGTGCTCCACATATTGGACAAGTCCAATCGTCTGGTAAATCTTCAAACTTAACTTTTTCTTTCGCATCATCATAAATATAACCACAAATACTACATTGATATTTTTTCATCACACTACTCCTTAAATTCAAATTCATATTCCATAATTTTAATAGAATCACCGTCTTTTGCACCAAGTTTTCTTAACTCATCATCGATACCCATTTTTCTTAACTTATTTGAAAAACGAAGTATTGCCTCATCAGTATCTAAACGACTCATAATAACTAATTTTTCAATTTCTTTTCCACTAACAATAAAACAATCTTTATCTTTAGTAATCTTATAAGGTTTTTCCTCTTTAAACTTATAAATCACATGACTTTCTAAATTCTCATCTTTTTGCAAACTATCCTTAGGAATTTTATCTAACATATCAGCTAACTTTAAAATAATTTTTTCTATACCTTGACCTTTAATTGCCGACATTTCATAAACCTCTTTATGAACCTTTTCTTTAAATTTCTTTAAATTTTCCAAAGAAGAAGGCATATCCATTTTATTTGCTATTACAATTTGTGGTTTTTTTATTAAAGACTTGTCAAAATTTTCAAGTTCTTTATTGATAGTCACATAATCTTTATAAGGATCATTAGTATAACCACTCATATCAATAATATGAGCAATTATTCTAGTCCTTTGCGTATGCTTTAAAAACTTATCTCCAAGACCATGTCCCAAAGAAGCCCCTTCTATTAAACCAGGCAAATCAGCCACCACAAAACTTCTATTATCACTTGTTTTAACAACACCTAAATTAGGCTTCAAAGTCGTAAAAGGATAATCTGCTATCTTCGGTCTAGAAGCTGATATTTTAGAAATAAAAGTCGATTTACCAACACTAGGCATACCTACAAGACCAACATCAGCCATCAACTTTAACTCTATTTTTACTTTTACCTTTTCTCCAGGCTCTCCATTTTCTGCATAATGCGGTGCAGGATTAGATTGTGTTGCAAAAGCCATATTACCTCTTCCACCACGGCCACCTTTGGCAATTACACACTCCTCACCATCCTTCGTTAAATCAGCAATCACTAAATTAGTATCATAATCAGTAACTACCGTCCCAGGTGGTACAAAAATAATTATATCTTCTGCATTTTTACCATGCATCCCTTTACCAAGTCCATTCTCACCCTTATGACCTTTAATAATCTTTTTATATTTAAAATCAATTAAAGTATTTAAACCTGGATCAACCTTAAAAATAATATCCGAACCCTTTCCACCATTACCACCAAATGGTCCGCCCATAGCCACATACTTTTCTCTTCTAAAAGCTAAACATCCATCGCCACCATTGCCCGCAGAAAGTTCAGCAATAGCCTCATCAATAAACATACCTATCACCCATTTCTTAAGCATATTATACATGAATTATAACTTTTTAACAAGGAAAAGACTATTAAACAATAAATCACATTTGACATTTTTATTATTTTTTCATAAAATGATAACAAAGGATAGATAACAAAGGAGGTCAATCATCTTCCTTAGCGCCAGAACCAAAACGGTTGACGAGGTTGGTAGTTATCGAATATTCGGCGGATGCTATCACGGTTGGAATCGTTAAATATATGACAAAACATAAAATCAACATTATGTACAAAACATATATTCCAAATTTAGTATAAAGGAGATTTTTATGTGTGGTATTGTTGGTAGCGTCAGCACCAAAACAAATATAATACCTATTCTTTTAGACGGCTTAAAAACATTAGAATACCGTGGATATGATTCCGCTGGATTAAGCTATCTAAAGAATAGTAAACTAATTATAAATAAAGTTAAAGGTCGTGTAAAAGAACTTGAAAAAAATATTGAGAAAGATGCTTTTTCTAATATTGGCATCGCTCATACTAGATGGGCAACTCATGGAGAAGTAAATGAAACTAATGCTCATCCTCATAACGTTGGAAATATTACCATCGTTCATAATGGTATAATTGAAAACTTTAGTAAATTAAAACATAAATTAGAAGAAAAAGGCTATAAATTTAAATCATCATCTGACACAGAAATAGCTGCTGGATTACTAGATTATTACTATAAAAAATATGAAAACATTGATAAAACTATTCAAAAATTTATGAAAAAAGTAGATGGTAGTTATGCAATATGTATGATGATAAATAACATTCCAAACACCATTTATGTTATAAAAAAAGATAGTCCACTAATCATTGGAACAAATAAAAACACTAGTTATATTGCAAGTGATGTTCCTGCTATATTAAAATACACTAAAAATTATTACATCCTAGAAGACTATGAATATGGAAAAATAACAGCAAACAATATAACTATTTATGATAAAGAAGGAAACATTTTAAACAAACAGTTAAAAGAATATCAAGGAAGTACTCTTACCTCCGATAAAGGTATCTATGAACACTATATGTTAAAAGAAATTATGGAACAAAAAACCACCATCAGAAAAACCATAAATCCATATATAAATAATATAGATGACTTACTAAAATTACCTGATTTAACTAAGTATGAAAGAATTGACATCATTGCTTGTGGAACAGCAATGCATGCTGGACTTGCCGCTAAATACTTATTTGAAGAATATACAAATACTAAATGCGAAGTTTTCTTAGCTAGTGAATACAGGTATCAAAATAATTTCTTAAATAATAAAGTACTATCAATATTCATATCGCAGTCAGGTGAAACTGCTGATACCTTAGCTGCCTTAAAAAAAGTCAAAGAAAACAAATGTGACACTTTAGGCATTGTAAACGTCAAAGAAAGCTCTATCGCAAGAATCTTAGACAAAGTATTATACACCGAAGCCGGCACCGAAATAGCTGTAGCTTCAACCAAAGCATATACTGCCCAAGTTGCCCTACTTTCGGTTCTTATACTTGCTCATGCTTATAGAAAAAAATCTATTAAAGAAGAAAAAATACTTAAAATATTAGAAGAATTTAGAGCTGTAACATCAATATTAAATCCTATACTAGAAGGTACAAAAACATATGAAAATATTGCCAAAGAAATTTATGAAAAAAGTGATGTTTTCTATATTGGAAGAGGCTTAGATTATGCTCTAGCAATGGAAGGATCTTTAAAATTAAAAGAAATATCATATATTCATAGCGAAGCCTATGCCGCTGGTGAATTAAAACATGGCACAATATCTTTAATTACAAAAAATACCCCAGTATTTGCTAGTGCTACTAATAAAAAAATAAACACCAAAACAATCAGTAATTTAAAAGAAGTCACTTCAAGAGGTGCCAAATGTTACTTAATTACTGACGAAGATATTCAAGATAACTCTTTCGAAATATTAAAAATTAAAAAAGTCAGTATGTTTTTAAAACCATTACTAACTATTATTCCTTATCAACTAATTGCCTACTATACAGCTAAATTTAAAAACTGTGACATCGACAAACCTCGAAACTTAGCTAAATCAGTCACAGTAGAATAAAACCTGAAGCCTAATAAAGCCTCAGGTTTTTTATACTTCTTGCTTTAAATTCCTAATATAAACTTCCTTTTTATCATCTATAATTTCATCAATAACTATAGCCTCAAGCTTATCTTTAATAACTTTGGCTATCTTTCTAGCTCCATATTCCTCATAATTACATAAATTTAAAATTTCCTCTGCCACATCTTTCGAAATTCTTATTTTAATTTTATCCTTATATTTATCCTTAAATTCTTTCAACTTCATATTAATAATTTGTAAAATATCATCTTTCTCTAAAGATTTAAAATAAATAACCTTATCAACTCTATTCATAAAAGGAATAGAAAAACTCTCATTAAGTCTAGTTAACTTACTATTATTAAAACCAACATTTACCTCATGAAAACCAACATTAGATGTCATAATAATAACCACATTATCAAATCTAATAACCTTACCCTTACTATTTTTTACCTTACCCTCATCTAAAATTTGTAAAAATAAATTAATAATATTTCTATGAGCTTTTTCAATTTCATCTAAAATAAGCACTGAATAAGGCTTACTCCTAATTTCCTCAAAAATATTAGTATTATCGTCATAACCAACATATCCTGGAGGAGATCCGATAAGTTTACTAATACTATGAGCCTCCTTATACTCGCTCATATCAAGTTTAATAATATTTCTCTCACCCACTAAATTTTCTCCAAAAATCTTTGATAATGCAGTCTTCCCAACTCCCGATGGACCACAAAACAAAAATGAAAAACACTTATCATTAAAACCTAATTTTATCTTTTTAGCAACCTTAGTCACTTCTTTAATAGCTTCATCTTGTCCAATAATTTTTTTACTAAGCATTTGCTCAGTATGTTTAATTAGTTTACTTTTCTCACTTAAAATCTCATAAATAGGAACACCTGTTTTCATATTAATTACCTCAGCCACATCTAATTTAGTTATTACTTGACTATGTTTCTTATAAAGCTTCAACTCTAAATTATTAATCTTATTCATAAGTTCAAACTCTTGTCTTTTATAATCACTCGCCTTATTAAAATCATTATTTAAAATTGCCTCTTTCTTACTTTTAATTACTTCTTTCAGTTGTTTATTATACAAACTATATTCTTTCAAATTTTTATTTTCCTTTAAACTAACCTTCGCACAAACCTCATCTAATACATCAATAGACCTATCAGGCTCATTACGATTATAAATATATTTACTAGATAAATTGATTATTAAATCAATAATATCATCACCAATAATCACCTTATGATACCCTTCATAAATACTCTTTAAATTCAAAAGAATATCACGAACCACTTCCATTTTAGGAGCATCAATCATCACCGTTTGAAAACGTCTTTCTAAAGCACTATCCTTTTCGATATATTTCTTATACTCATCTGTCGTTGTCGCACCAATACATCTAATTTTTCCTCTCGCAAGTGCGGGTTTAAAAATATTAGAAGCATCTATCGCCCCTTCAGCCCCACCAGCTCCAACTAAAGTATGAATTTCATCAATAAATAAAATAATATTATCATTTTCTTCAATTTCTTTTAAAATCTTATTCATTCGCTCTTCAAATTCACCTCTATATTTTGTTCCAGCAACTGAAGAAGCCATATCTAAACTAATAATTCTCTTATCTCTTAAAGCTAAAGGAACCTCTCCATTAACTATCATATTCGCAAGTTCCTCTACAATAGCCGTTTTACCAACCCCAGCTTCACCAATCAATAATGGATTATTTTTTCTCCTTCTACATAAAATTTCTAATACCCTTTTTATTTCCTCATCTCTGCCAGTAACCGGATCCAAAAATCCATTCAAAGCCTTCTTATTCAAATCTACACCAATCTCATCAATTAATAACTTTTTATTACTTTTTTGACTAAAATTCTTATCAGAAAACTCATTATATAACTCATCTATATCAATATTCATACCCATTAAAATGCGAATAGCAACCCCTTCACCCTCATCTAATAAACTCACAAAAAGATGATTAATAGTTACAGTTCCGTTATTATTCTCTTTCGCATCATAAGTCGCATTTTCCAATATCCTTTTTAAAAGCGGTGTATATAAAAACCATTCACTTGCCTTACTACCTTTGCCAATTATTTTAATAATCTCTTCTTTAAATCTATCATAATCTAAATCATAACCTTTTAATTTTTCACTCACTTCATTTTCACTTTTTAAAATTGCTAGTAATAAATGCTCAGAAGAAACATAAGGATGTTTCAAATCATGCATTTCCTTTTTCGCATTAACAAGTACCTTTCTTGCTTCTTCTTCAAAGTTTCCAAACATATTTTGCTCCTCTCTAATATATTCTATGTTTATTTTGGGAAGCCTTGAAAAAATTTATTCGGCAAAATTTTTAATATTAACATTTCTTAACAAACAAAATGCCAAAATAAATTTGACATTAACATGCCACACTATAAACTATTTCTTAAACTCTGACTATCTAAAATTTTTTTTACAAAGCAAATTCCTAATAGATGAAAAAAGATTGTAAAACTTTTACAATCTCTTATATAACTTGCACCTATTAAGCACTCTAACCATCATATCAAAATTAGGTATTTGTAAATTATCAACAGCCGCTTTATCATCATAAATCTCTAAATTAATCCCTTTCATAAGCTTATATTTAACCACCACATCTAAAGTAGACTGAATATCAACAATATTTAAATTATCAACTAAATCCAAAGGCTCATTATGAACAAGTTTTGGCTTTGACACCTCTTTAATAATCTCTATATTAGACTGTTCAGGTTTAAGTAAATCTGGCTTACCAGCTAAAACATTATTATTAATAAACTTATTACCATCTTTAACTTTATTATCGCCCTTATTTTTGCTATCTAATTTTTTCATATCTTTAACCTTAGAAATTAATTTACCCCTCTTTAATTTCTTCGGCAAAACTTTCACATCTGCCCTTTTAATAACTCTAGGCTCAATAACCTTTTCAATATCATTGCTAAATCTAATTGACTCTAATTTGTTAACATCAAACTTAAATGGTTTTAACTTTGGCTTACTAGTTGAATCTTTTAAAGCCACATTAATATACCCTATTTTATTATTATCAATCTCAATATTTTTAATCAAAGAAGGCTTTTTAGTCTTTTCCAAAGCAGTAATTTGTTCACTTATATCCTCAGCCAAAGGCGTACTTCTTTTATCTAAAATATCTGTAACTTTATTAATACCATTAATAATTAAAATTGCAATAATCTCTAATGCAAACGTTCCAATCAAAAGCTGCATAAGCGTCAAAACATCACTATTTGAATAAAGAGCATTATCCGCATATATATTAATATTTTTAGCTTTTACTAAACTTAAAATTAGTAAAAAAAGCATTTGAATAATTGCGAAAGCTGTAATATTAATAATTTTATTTACCCTATACATTTTTCTGCTGAAAAAACTATATAAAGCAATAATACTACAAAATATAGTAGCTCCAAACAAAGTAATAAAATTAGGAAAATAAAGTGTCATAAATAAACCATCCATCAAATTATCAAAAAGTTCAAATATAACTTCCCCACCTACAAATAAAACACAAATAATAACAAGAATATATACAAAAACAAAACCTTTTTTTCCATGCTTTTTCTGCAGTAAAAACATAACTGCCGGAACAAGCAAAATAACAATAAAAAGTGGATGTTCAAAAATATTATCAAAAAGTATTTTAAATTTTTCACCTAAAGATAACTCTTCCATAACGCCCACCTCTCTATATAACATTTTATCATATTTAAGCTCTTTTTTTATAAAATTTTAACTTAGAAAAAATCTTATCCATAAAATCTTTTCCAACAATCTCAGATATTGTATTTGACTTATAAGCCATAAAGAAATAAATGAAAACACCAATAATTCCATATAAAATAATATATAAAATAGATCCAATTCTATTAACTGAAAAAGACGGAATAAACAAATTCAAAATTGAAAGTCCAAGTAACATAATTAAAGTGCACATTATAACTTTAATAAGTGATCTCAAAGCCCTCATATAACTAATACCAGTTTCTTTTTTTACTTTCTTTAATAAATATAAAGAAGCTAAAGTATCAATAATCATATTTAAACTGATAGTCGCATAATAAGACTCTATTCCTATAAAACTAAATAAATGCATAAATGGTACATTAAGTAAAATTTTAAAAATAAGTGATCCAAATAAAGCCGTAATTGTCACTTTAGTCTTATTCATCGTCTGATTCGCATTCACCATAACCGAACAAACAGAAAGTGGTATTTGCGATAAAATAAGTAACCTAAAGATAGAACTATTAAGTTCATCATATCCATAAAATACTGTCCATACCGCCGACGACATAAAACTAATGAAAAAAGAAAGTGGAATAGTCACTAAAAACAAAGTTTGTAAAGCTTGTGTAATTTTACCATTAACCTCTTTAAAATTTTTAACCGCATAAGCAGAAGCAATAGTCGGAATAAGTGAAGTAATAATACCCGTAGATATTGACATCACAATCATATTAAGCTTAGAACCCCAAGTTTGAATAACACTAACCACATTCTCACTTATAGCTGTCGTATATCCTAAACCAACTAAACCTTTAACCACCGTAAATACATCAACCATCACATAAATAGATTGTAAAAGAGAAATAATTACAAACGGCATTGCATAAAAAACAATTTTTCTAACCAAAGCTTTATTAGTAATCTTTTTCTCTTCTACTATAGGCTTTTCATTTCTTTTTAAATCCTTTGCTTTCCTAATTTTTAAAAACACATAAAAATATGCCACAATAGCTCCAGCCGTTGCCCCAAAAACAGCCACTCCAACTGCCGTATTCAAAGATAAATGAAAAACTTTCAAAGCCAAAAAGCTACCAAGTAAAATAACAGTAACCCTAGCTAACTGCTCTAAAATATCACTAATAGCTGATACCTGCATAATCTTATGACCTTGTAAATATCCCTTAGACACACTTAAAAATGGTACAACTAAAACAGCCGTTGAAATAACTCTAATAACCATTGTAACATCTTCTACACTATTTCCACCCTCAACTCCACCAATAATCATATTAGCTAAACTAGGAGCAAAAATAAATAACACTAAAAACGAAATAATACAAAGTAAAGATATAACCTTTAAACCAATTTTAAATACTCTCTCTTTTGTATTATAAAACTTCATCTCATTATATTCACTTACAACCTTACTCATAGCAACCGGTATACCAGAAGTCGCTAAATTCAAAAACACATTATAAATAGAATATGCATAACTATATAAAGCTCCGCCTTGCGTTCCAATAATTGCATAAAATGGAATAACATAAACAAGACCAATAACCTTACAAATTACAATCCCTAAAACTGAAATAAATGCCCCTGCTAAAAAACCAGTTCGCTTCATACAAACACCTACCTATAGACAACTAAAGCCGAAAAACAGTAAATCTGCTCCTCTGAAACCGCAATAGCTGTCGAAAACTTAATATCAATTATCTCTGGCTCACACTCAAAAATAAACTTATTTATTGCCTCTTCTAAATCTTTTTCATGACTTTCATCAAAAACTTTTACTTTCATTATATCACCAAATAATAATATAACAAAAATATAAACACCAAAATGTCAAAAAAAGAGGAAAATCCTCTAACTCCTATTTCCATAATAAGATGTAAATCTTACTCCTTTACCAGGAATATTTGTTATATATTTATGAGGATTTTCTCTTCCACTGTTATTATAATGTATTCCCCTAAACGCATTCACGTGAACATGTGTACCAGCAGAGCAGCTATCTTCGCTAGCTAAACCGCCCATAGACCCTAATTTAGTATCCGGATTAACACCTTGTCCAACTCTAACATTAACGCCCGTCATGTGCCAGTAAGATGTCGTAAAACCAAGTCCTGTATGATAAACATATACAATATGATTTCCACAAGCTCCACTATACTTCGGATAAGTAATATTTATAACCTCTCCAGCCGCTACCGGATATACCGCATCACCGTGCTCACTATTAGAAAAATCAACCCCTGTATGGAAATCACTACTACGCTGTCCATAATCACTAGTAACTCTTCCTCTAGTAATTGGCATATAAGTCCTACCAGTAACTACAATGCCATTTGGTCTATTTTTATCTTTTTCATTTTGACACTGCGTTAAAGTTTGATTCTCACTACATCCATGATTAACTAAATTATTAATCAAACTAATAGTCGTCTTATATTCTTCATCTTTACTAAGCATACCTTCTTGTAAAGTTTCAATCTCCTCACTTAACCTTGCTTCTAAAACAGCAAGTTCTTGCTGTTTCGCGCTAAGTTCTTGTTGCTTAGTATTAAGTTCAGATTTTTTACTATCTAACTTTTCCACATCTTTATTATATTCTTCAATCAACTCTTCATTATAATTACCAAGCTGTTCAGCCACTGAAATACGGTAAATAAAATCAGTAAAATCTGTTGCCCCAAAAATATATTCTAAATAATTAGAATCACCATTAGTAACTTGAACAAACGCCATAATTTCCTTCATCTGTTCATCTTTTTTATCAATATCTTTTTGAATCTCTTCTATCTGCTTTTCCGTATCTTCAATTTGCCCATTAATACTAGCAATCTCACTTTCTACTTGTTTTTTATCCGCCTGCGCTTTACTTCTTTCAGCTTCTGTAAGCGCTTTTTCATTTTTAGCTTTATTATAAGCATCTCTATTGGCCTTAGCTTCTGCTCTAAGCTGTCCTAAAGTTTTTTCCTTCGCATAACTAGTTGGTAAAAACATACTAAATAAAACTAAAACAATCATAAATAAACTAATAAATCTAAACTTCAAAATACCACCTCATTCTTTTAAAATAGCCACTGCTTTTTTATAATCAGGCATATATTCTCTAACCGTTTCCCAAAACTCCTTAGAATGATCAAAATGCACCAAATGTGAAAGTTCATGAATAATTACATAGTCAATTTCATGAACTGAATACTCAATTAACTTAGAATTAAGGGTAACTGATGTATCTCTTTTGTTGCACACACCCCACCTTGTTTTCATACTTCTAATTTTTAACTTTGGAAAAGGAATATCCTCATCAAATAAATTGTAATTAAACTCTAATCTCTCAGAAAAAATCCTTTTCATCTCTTTTTTAAGCCACTTTTCTAAAGTCTTATCATCACGAACATATATCTTATGATCACTTATCTCTACTTTATCAAATGGTACTTTAATTATATCATATTTTTCACCAAGATAATAAAAAAGCTTCTCTTTTTCCAGTTTTTTCTTAGCTTTTGACAAAGCCTTTCTTAAAAAATCCTTTTCATTATCAAGCATAACCTTCACATTTCTTTTACTAGTCAAATAATTTGTCGTTACATATATTGTTAAATCATTTTTAATTTTAATATAAGTGTTTTTATTGTTTTTTTTAACAATTAAAACCTTATATATCTCTCCATCTAATTTATAATCAAAAACTACTTCCATTTTTACCACCAAAATAATTCTATCACAAAAGAAAAAAAGGTCAAACCCTAATTATTTAACCTCTAACTTAGATATGCAGTGTGGACATCTAACTGCCTTAACATTAATTTCACTAAAACAGTATGGACATATTTTAAATGATGGTTTCTTCTCTTTTTTAGGCCCAAGCTCCTTTATCTTATTAATTGCCTTAACAATACAAAAAAGTGCGAAAGCCATAATTAAAAAATTAACTAAAGCTGATATAAAAGCTGATATAAACAAAGAAATATCATGCCATCCATAACGAGCCCCACCAGTCACTACATTTAAAATAGGATTAATAAAATTATCTGTAAATGAAGTTACAAGCCCTGTAAAGCCAGTTCCTATAACAACACCAATTGCCATATCAATCATATTTCCTTTTAACGCAAAAGTTTTAAACTCTTCAATAAATTTTTTCATAAAACTCACTTCTTTCGCTAAATATTATAGCATATAAATAACTTTATTCCAAATTAATATAATTTTAAAACTATTCGTTTATATAACGAATAGTTATATTATATAATGTTATTAAAAACATTTAATCGAGTGTTGCCTCTTTTCTTGTTGAAAGAAGGAAAGATAAAGATAAAAATTAAAACATTTATTCTAAAATCGCTTAAACTCATCTGCTTCATTTTACTGCTTCTATTTTACTAGTATTAGCAATCAAAATGTAACCATCGAAAAAGACACTCATCGCATTGATAGAGTGTCAAACCCTTTTATTGAGGTGACATTCATTCCAGTTTAAATGTTCCTCTTTTTTTATGAGAATTATCTCATCTATATACATAATAAAAAACTACTAAACAGTAGTTTTTATAAAAGCGTAATAATTCCACATGTTAACAATACTAATAAGAATGCAATTAAAGCAAATTTCCAAATATATTTCATCCATTCTTTATAAGAAACTTTAAACAAACTAAGTCCTGCAATTAAAATTACACTAGTTGGGAAAATAAGCATTGCAATTCCGTAAACTGATTGAATTAAAAGTCCTGCATTAGAAAGTGCGGCTGCATCAAATCCAGAAATATAAACAGAAACATTCGCAAGCAAATAATATAAATCATTGAAGAAGAAACTACCAATTAATGTTGCTATACCTGTTGTAAGAACATTAAAGCCATCAGTAAGTTCAAATATCTTTGCATTCATTGTATCTACTAAAGTACCAGTTCCACTATATGAAGCTTGATATAAAATAGATAAAATTACGCTTGCTAAAGCTGCTAAACAAGCTGTTGGAAGCCATTTTTTTACACCTTCTGTAAAACTATCAATAAAATCATTTAAACTAAGTCTATAAACCCAAGCAATAATACCAGACATAATAATTAATGCTCCTGCAAATTCTACATTACTCCAGTATCCAAGCTCAGAAAGACCACTTAATAGATGTTCAAAAATTGGAAATTCCTCAATTTCAACACCCATAATAGCTTCATGAATATTACTAAAGAAATCAATACCAAATGCATAATACCAATTATACATACCTACTAAACATAAAATAAATATTAATAAGAAAATAATAACAAGTGGAACAGCACTAATTTTAGATTTTGCAGAAACCTTTTTAACAGATTTAGAAATTGCAAAAGCTTTAGTAGTTGATTTAGTACTCTTCTTTTTACTAGAAGTAGTTTTCTTATTTCCAGTAGTTTTTTTACTTTCCTTCACAGTTTTTTTACTATTCTTAGCAGTATTTTTTACAGTTTTAGAAGTTTTTTCCTCTTTAGGAACTTTTACTTCTTTCTCATTTTTATTAACTTTAGCCTCTTTTATTTCTTTTACCGTAGTTCTTTTATTAGAAGTAAGTATTACAAAAATAAGTGCTACAACTAAAATAACTAATAAAATTATCTTTGCCACAATTTGATTGCTCATATCTAAACTTAAAATGTTTTTAGTATATCCAGTAATATTAAAACCATAAGTTGATGCAATTGAACCAACAAGCAACGAACCAACTGTTGAAGCCATTACCGTCACTTTATCATAATTCATTGCAAAAAGCACTGCAGCAAATAAAGGAACAAGTGCAAAAAGTGGAATAATCAAACCAGTAACTGAAGAAAGTACAGTAAATAAAATAACAGTTAAAATTATAAATCCTTTTTCTTTACCTACGAAAACCTTAATCATCTTATCAGTAACTTTTTCTAAAGCACCAGTTTTTTCCATCACACCATAAAGTCCACCAATAACCGCAAATACAATTCCATATAAAATAAAGGTTGTAAATGCTTGAATAGGTGTATTAAATAGATCAATTAATCCTACAGGATCTATACCATTAGTTGTAAGTTCACCATTTGAATAAGTACCTACCGGAATAATCCAACTCAACACTACGAAAATCAAGAAAGATATTCCAATTACCTTAAGTAACTTCTTTTTCACTTTTTTCTACCTCCCAATAAAAATTATATCAAAAAAACCTTATAATATAAAGCTTTTTTGAATAATTTTCAGCACTTTTTCACAAAACAAAAACATGATATAATGGTAAAGGTGATTCAAATGAACAATTTTCCATTTTCAAATAATAACAAACGCTATCACACTTTAGACTTTTTTTATAAACAAAAATTTGGTAAAAAAGTAAGTAAAATAAGCTTAAATGCCGGTTTTACCTGTCCAAATATTGATGGAACATTATCTAAAAATGGCTGCATATACTGTTCAAAAACAGGTAGCGGTGAATATGGTGGAAATATTGAAGATGATCTCATAACCCAGTTTAATAAAATTAAAAAAATCATGGATCAAAAATGGCCAAATTCAAAATATATTGGATACTTTCAAGCTAGAACTAATACCTATGCCCCACTAAATATTTTAAAAGAAAAATACGAAACAATTTTAAATCAAAAAAACGTTGTAGGCTTATCCATCGCCACTAGACCAGATTCCATCACCGACGAATGTATAGATTACTTAGAAAAATTAAATAAAAAAACATTTATAACCGTCGAACTAGGCCTTCAAACTATCCATGAAAAAACCTCTAAAATAATAAATAGATGTCATGATCTAAAATGCTTTGAAACTACATTAAAAAAACTAAAAGAAAAACATATTTTTACTGTCGTCCATATAATAAATGGATTGCCTTATGAAACAAAAGAAATGATGATTGAAACAGTAAAATATTTAAACAAACTAAACATTGATGGAATTAAAATCCACATGCTTACAGTTTTAAAAAATACCCCTTTAGAAAAATATTATAAAATAAAACCATTTCCTATTTTAACCAAAGAAGAATATATAGATATTGTAATTAATCAATTAGAATACCTAAATCCTAAAATAGTTATCCAAAGACTAACCTCAGATCCTGTAAAAGAAGATCTAATTGCCCCAAAATGGACAACAAAAAAAATCGATGTGTTAAATAACATCGATAAAGAAATGGTTAAAAGAAATACCTATCAAGGAGCTAAATGTGATATTGTTTAGACTTCTTTTTTAAACAAAGTTTTGAATTAACGCTTTGAGCATAATCTAAAGATTTTCCTTCAAACATATCATATCCAAAATAACTTACTCCCTCATAATTAATAAATGACTTATCTAAAAAAGCTGTATCAAGACAAATCATTCCTTCATTATCACGGTAAACATACATCATTTCATTTTCATTCAAAACTATATAACTAAGACACATCTCACTATTAGAAATAGAACCATTTGTCATACTATCCGCATTAATATTAAAATCATCTTTAAATAAAATTGCATCTTCTAAAAAAGTAATAAGTTTATCGCCTAAATTATAATATAAAAGTTTCTTTTGTTGTTTATTCATTAAAATACCTCCCTTGAACTTATATATTAGCACTAAACTTTAAAATAATCAAATAATTTTAAAAAATAAATTTATTAAAAAACAAAAACTAATACCAATTAAAAGCGGAATAATAAAAGCTAAAAAACTCCAAAAATAACTTCCTGTTTCTTTTTTAATTGTTACCAAAGTTGTTAAACAAGGAAAATGAAATAAAGAAAAAATCATAACACAAATAGCCGTAACTACACTCCAGCCATTATCTATAAAAAGCTCCTTAAGTATAACCAAATCACTAATATCCACAATCATACCAAGTGACATATATCCCATAACCATAATAGCTGTCACAATCTCATTAGCCGGAAAACCCAAAATAAATGCCATCAAAATTACTCCATCCATACCTAACATTTTCCCAAAAGGATTTAAAAAATTAGAAAATATTTCAAGTAAACTATTACCATTAATACAAACATTCGCAAAAACCCAAATAATAAAACCAGCTGCCGATGAAACCAAAAGTGCCCTTTTTAAAACAAACCATGTTCTATCAATTAAAGACCTAATAAGCACCTTACAAATCTGTGGCCTTCTATAAGGTGGAAGTTCCAAAGTAAACGAAGAAGATACCCCCCTCAAAATAGTCATAGATAAAATTTTTGAAACAATAAAAGTAACTATTATACCAATTAAAATAAATATCAAAAGTACCATAGCTCTCATCACCCCAGAAAAGCCATCAGTAATTAAAAACATTATAATCATAGAAATCAAAAGTGGAAAACGACCATTACAAGGAACAAAACTATTAGTCAAAATTGAAATTAACCTTTCCCTATCAGAATCTATTATTCTAGCTCCCGTAACTCCTACCGCATTACATCCAAACCCCATAAGCATCGTTAAAGACTGTTTACCACAAGAATTACATTTTTCAAACCCCTTATCCAAATTAAAAGCAATTCTAGGAAGTAATCCAAAATCCTCAAGTAACGTAAAAAGTGGAAAAAATATTGCCATTGGTGGAAGCATAACCGCCACTACCCAAGCCATAACTCTATAAATTCCATGCACAAGTAAATCAGAAATCCAAGTAGGTAAAAATGAAACTAAAAAATTATATAAAATATCTTCAAATAAAAATAATTTCTCATATAAAAATTCAGAAGGAATATTTGCTAAACTAATCGTTATCCATAAAATCAAAAATAAAAGTAAAATCATAATTGGTATTCCCGTAACTTTATTAGTTAAAATCTTATCTAAAACTCTTTGTTTTTTATCATAATCTAACTTACCATAATGTAAAACCTCTAAACATATATTTGAACTTTCCTCATTAATTTTTTCTATCATAAGTCTTTCAATATCCTCTTGATAAATTCCCCTTTTTCTAAACTTATTTAAAACTAAATCTTTCTCATCTTTAATATCTAAATCACCCATTAAATTAGTCTTATACTTAAAATCAAAAGCATTAATAAAATCATAATCATTTGTCAAATACCTTAAAATAACATTATCACCATTAACAAAAACATTAGGAATATTTTTTTTCAAAGAATAAATCTCATCAGATAAAAAATCATAATTAATTTTTCTAAACCCACTTTTCTTAAAACGAATTTTCTCTAAAGCCAAAAATAACTCATCAAAACCTTTTTTACTCCTAGCCACCATACCAATAACTGGAATATTTAATAACTCACTAAGCCTTTTTAAATCAACATCTATCTTTTTCTTCCTAGCCTCATCCATTAAATTAACACATAAAACTACTTTATCCGTAATCTCTAAAACCTGTAAAACTAAATTTAAATTTCGCTCTAAAGCCGTTCCATCACAAACTATAATCAAACCATCATAATCAGAAAAATAAACAAAATCCCTCGTAACCTCTTCTTCCTTTGAATGAGCAAATAATGAATAACATCCAGGTAAATCCTCAAACTGATACCTAACCCCATTATAAACCTTGTAACCAGTTGCCCCACTAACAGTCTTACCAGGCCAATTACCAGTATGTTGCCTCATTCCAGTAAGACCATTAAATATCGTGCTCTTACCAACATTTGGATTTCCAATCAAACCAACTTTCATACAAACGCCTCCATATTTCCACTTTATTATATGAAATAAAAAAAGAAGCGTTAAAAAAACTAGTACATTTATAAATGTTAATATAGAAACTGATAAAAATGTTAAAGTTAAAATCTGATAAAATTTATCAGATTTTTTCAATACTTTGATATACTTATACTATCTCATAATAAAAAGGAGTTGGTTATAAGTATGAGAAAAGATATTACAATAGAACATTGGATTTAGGTCAAGTTTTTAGACACATTTTTTAAGAGAAATTTAAGCTATAGCTAAACTAGCTTTATATTGATTAA
>CALVIE010000006.1 GCA_944329385.1 uncultured Bacilli bacterium
TTAAAGCAAAAAGATGAATTCTTTTCCACAGGATTCATCTTTTTTATTAGCTTTAGAAAATTTTACCGGAACTCAAAGCAAGTTTTCCACAGTAAAATTTTTTCGTTTTTTATCCACTTTTTATTTCCACATTTAATAGCCCTATATTATATATCATTTTTTCCATTTTTCAACAGCTGTGTAAAAATAAAACTTATTCACAAAAGTGGAAAAAAACTTATCCACAAAATATGTGGAAACTTTCTAATAATCCCAAAAATTCGACAAAAATCGACTGTTAATAACTTTTTTTATAATTTTCCACAGTTTTTCTTTAAAAAAATGTAAAAATAATGTAAAATATTGATTAGATTGTTTTAAACTTTGGGGGTAATAATATGGATTTAGAAAGTATTTGGTCCGTTTTTTTATCTAAAATTGAAATTAAGCTAAAACCAGTTTTATATCAAACATGGTTTCAAGAAACAAAATTAATTGATTTAAATAATGAATATGCTGTTATTTTAGTTCCCCTAGATGTACATAAAAAACATTTAATGGAAAACTATAGTGAAATAATAAAAGAAACTTTTATGGAAGTAACAGGTTCTATATTTAAATTTAAATATGTCACTCAAGAAGAAATAAATGAAGATAAAAAAAAGCCAGAAATAAATGAAAATAACGAAGCAACATTTGAAAGCGGATTAGATAGTAAATATACATTTGATAACTTTATTTCAGGTGAAAGTAATAAATTTGCCAAAGCCATTGGTCTTGCCGTAGCAGAAAAACCTGGTGCCATGTATAATCCCTTATTTATATATGGAAATAGTGGTTTAGGAAAAACTCACTTAATGCATGCTATTGGTAACTATATTGTATCTACATCCAATAAAAAAGTTTTATATGTAACAAGTGAAAAATTTGTTGATGATTTTCTTAATATCTATCGCAAAAATGAAACAAGTAATTTTAAAGCTGTGGATAATTTCAAAAGAAAATACCGCGACATAGATGTATTAATGATTGATGATATTCAATATCTTGAAATTGCAAGTAAAACACAACAAGAATTTTTCAACACTTTTAACGAACTACACACTCAAAATAAACAAATAATTATTTCATCAGATAGATCTCCAGATGATTTAAAAAAACTAGAAGAAAGATTAAGAACAAGATTTAATTGGGGATTAACCATTGATATTCTACCACCTGACTTTGAACTTAGAATGGCAATACTAGATAAAAAAATAGAAGCTCAAGGAATTGGTAATTTTGTTCCAGAAGAAGTAAAAGAATATATTTCTAATAACTGCACCACAGATATTAGAAAACTAGAAGGAGCTTTGACTAGAGTCTTTGCTTATGCTACTATAATGAATGGTTCAGAAATAACATTAGAACTTGCCGTTGAAGCTTTAAAAGATTATATTGGAAAAAATATAATATCTAGGAACAAAATAGACCAAGTAATCCAATTAGTTGCCAACAACTATAATATAACCGTCGAAGATATTAAATCAAAAAAAAGATTGTCAAAAATATCTGTTCCAAGACAAATAGGTATGTACATCTGCCGAGTCCATCTAAAAGAATCTTTACCTAAAATTGGTAGCGAATTTGGAGGAAAAGATCATACAACAGTTATGCATTCTGTCGCTAAAATCAAAAGAGAATTAAAAAAAGATAAAAATCTTGAAGTCGAAATATCTAAAATAATTAACCAAATAAAATAGTGGAAAATATAAAAATTATCCACAGTTATCCACACAATGTAAATAAGGAAAAAAGCCATATATTATATATAAAAAAATACTTTTTCCACACTTTTCCACATCAATAATAAAAAATAATTTATAAATAATAAAAATAAGGAGGAATAAAAAATGAAATTTGAAATTAAACAAAACATACTTTTAGAACATTTAAACTATGTCATAAGAGGCATATCTACAAAAAACTTAAGACCAATACTAAACTGTATAAAATTTGAACTTACTGATAAAGGCTTATATTTAATGAGTACTGATAGCGAAATATCAATAAAAACTTTTATTGATAAAAAAGATATTATTAAAATAGATACAACAGGTGAAATAGTAGTATCTGGTAAATATATATACGAAATAATAAGAAAATTACCAGATGAAATTATTAATTTAGAAGAAGTAATAGACTCTAAACTGTATATAACAACCAAAAATTCCTCATTTACTTTAAATTGTAGTAATGTAAATGAATTTCCAGATTTAGAATTAGAATTTAACCAAAACCCAATAATACTAAATCAAAAATTATTTAAAACTATAATCAGTCAAACAGCTTTTGCTACTTCTACTAGTGAAACAAGACCAGTTTTAACAGGAATAAACTTTAAAATAGAAGGAGATATTCTTACTTGTACAGCAACAGATTCTTATAGATTAGCAGTCAAAACAATAACTTTAGAAAATAAAGCTGTGGAAAATTCAAATATTGTTATTCCAAATAAAAATCTAAATGAACTAGTAAAACTTATGAATGAAGATGAAGAAAATATTGAAATGCATATTTTTGCAAATAAAGTTGTCTTTAAATTTAATCAAATTATAATGATGACAAGATTAATAAGTGGAACTTACCCTGATACTTCAAAATTAATCCCAGAATCATACGAATTAACCTTAAAAGTAAAATATGATGATTTATATAGTGCAATAGATAGAGCATCTTTATTAACAAACGAAAGTGATAAAAACACCATAAAATTTGAAACTAACAATAACACCGCATTAATTTCTTCAAATATTCCAGAAATAGGTAACGTTGAAGAAAAAATAACTGTGGAAAAAAATAATGATAGTGATATAAAAATAGCCTTTAATTCAAAATTTATGATGGATGCTGTTAAATCATTACAATCAGATGAAATAGAACTTATGTTCAATGGAGAAATAAAACCAATAATCTTAAAAAATCCGGAAAATACTGATTTAATTCAATTAATTTTACCAATAAGAACTTACTAAAAGTTCTTTTTTTTCAAAAAAAATACCTTCCTCGACACATTTCGGCATATTTCGACCAATAAAATGAGTATAAGAAAGATGTCTTTTTTAGACAAAGGGAGGTTTTATGACTCAAGATATGTATAAAATTAATAGTAATACTTGCGCACTAATTCAAGAAAATATAGGAACAACCAAAATAATTGATGATAAAAGTGAAATAATAATTAATACACCACTAAACAAAATTCTTAACTATAATTGTATTTATTATGGAAGCTCTTTAAAAGGAAGATTAGAAAGCACTAAATATATTTTAGGAAATAAATATAAATTACCGATCATCATTGAAGAAAATAAAGAAATTATTTTTTTCCCAACAACTTCAACCAGAAATGAAAACTGTATATGGTTATCATTACAAAATATAGATAGATATGAAAATCATCAAAACTATATTACTGTTCATTTTAAAAACCAACAAAAATTAGATATTAATATATCTTCAAATTTTTTTGAAAATCAAGTATTAAGAGCGACAAGATTGCTATTAATTCTAAAAAGTCGCAAAAGTAACTAATTTTATCAAAAAATAGACCTTATTTCGTCTATTTTTGCGTTTTTAAGCCCATTTTGTGATATAATGTTTATGAGGTATAGGAGTATGTTAAAGCCTGTAATTTTAAAATTAGTAGCTTAAAAATAGGTAGTGAGGTAAAACATGATCATAAAAACACTAAATCTTCAAAATTTTAGAAACTATACATCTTTAAATTTAAAACTAAATGATCATATTAATATCATTTATGGCGACAATGGTCAAGGAAAAACTAATCTTTTAGAAAGTATATATTTGCTTGGTTTTACAACATCTCATAGAACATTTATTTCAGATAATTTAATTAAATCAGGAGAAGAAAAAGCCATAGTAAAAGGCAAACTTATTAAAGAAATACCTTATAATCTAGAAATAAATTTAACAAAAACAAAAAAACAAGTCAAAATTGATGAAAAAATCATAACAAAAAATACCGAATACATTGAAAAAATGAATGTTATAATTTTTTCTTCTGAAGATTTAGAATTAATTAAAGGCTCACCTGGTGAAAGAAGAAAATATTTCAATCTTGAATTATCTCAATTATCTACTAATTATTATATTGCATTAAATGATTTTAACAAACTTTTAAAAATCAGAAATGAATATTTAAAAGACTTGAGTCAAAATGTGCCCATCGATTTAAACTATTTTAACATTCTAACTGATTATATAGTTAATAAAAGTATCTTTATTTATCAAATGAGAAATAAGTTTGTGGAAAAATTAAATACAATTTGTCCACCAATTTATGAAGAAATAACAGGTTTAAAAGGATTTAATATAAAATATCGTCCATCAGTAGAAATAGAAAATTTTTCTAAAGAAAACATAAAAAAAGCCTTAGAAGATGCTTATAATAATCATTTAGAAAAAGAAATACGACTTAAATCGACATTATATGGCCCTCATAGAGATGATTTTAGTTTCAACATAGAAAATAACAACCTGAGAGAGTTTGGCTCTCAGGGCCAGCAAAAAATGGCTGTAATAGCCTTAAAATTATCTGAAATAGAAATATTCAAAGATTTCAAAAAGACAAGTCCAATTATCTTGCTTGATGATGTTTTTAGCGACTTAGATAATACTAAAAAAAATAATCTATTAAAACACATTGATAAAGATATGCAGGTAATAATCACTACAACTGACTTAGATAGTATTGAAAAAAAACTCCTAGCCAAAGCTAAACTTATTCATATAGATAATGGACAAATAAAGGAAATAGAGGTGGAAAAATGAATGAAAACAATGAACACTATGATGTATCAGATATTCAGGTCCTAGAAGGGCTAGAAGCTGTAAGAAAAAGACCAGGAATGTATATTGGAACCACTGATGTGAAAGGTTTACACCATCTAGTATGGGAAATTGTAGATAATAGTATTGATGAAGCTCTAGCAGGTTATTGTACCGCCATTGAAATAGTTATTAATAAAGGTAATTCTATCACCGTAAAAGATAATGGTCGTGGAATCCCCGTAGGTGTTCATCCTAAAACAGGACTGTCAACCGTTGAAACCGTATACACTGTACTTCATGCCGGTGGTAAGTTTGGTGGAGGCGGATACAAAGTATCAGGTGGACTCCACGGTGTAGGGGCATCAGTAGTTAATGCTTTATCAAGTTGGACCACAGTAACTGTTTACCATGGTGGAAAAATATATGAAGCCAAATTTAAAAATGGTGGTCACATTGAACAAAAACTAACAATTATTGGTGACTGTGATCCAAATAGAACTGGAACAACTGTAACATTTAAACCAGACGACGATATATTTGATACCGATATATTTGATTACGAAACTTTAAAAGTTAGAACAAGAGAACTCGCTTTTTTAAATAAAGGATTAAAACTAACTTTAAGAGATGATAGAGATGAAGAAGATACAACAGGAGAAACATTCCATTATGAAGGTGGTATAAGTGAATATGTAAAATATTTAAATCAAAACAAAACTCCAATTCAAAATGATATTATTCACTTATCAGGTGAAGATGAAGGAGTATTTTTTGAAGTTGCTATGCAATATAATACAGGTTACACTAGTAACATCTACTCTTTCGTCAATAACATAAATACTCATGATGGTGGAACTCATGAAGAAGGAGTAAGAAGAGCTTTAACTAGAGTAATAAATAATTATGCTAGAAAAACAGGCCTTTTAAAAGAAAAAGACGATTCTTTAAGTGGAGATGATGTTAAAGAAGGATTAACAATGATTGTTTCATGTAAACATCCTAATCCACAGTTTGAAGGACAAACCAAAGGAAGACTTGGAAACTCTGAAGTACGAAAACTTGCAGACAAAGTATTTTCAGAAGGATTTGAAAGATATTTACTAGAAAATCCAGAAGAAGCAAAAATAATTGTGGAAAAAAACATGACAGCCGCACGTGCTAGAGTAGCTGCAAAAAAAGCTAGAGAATTAACAAGAAGAAAAAGTGATTTAGATGTTATTAATTTTGGAGGAAAACTAGTCGACTGCAAAGATAAAGACCCATCAAAGTGTGAAATTTTCCTAGTCGAAGGAGATTCAGCTGGAGGATCAGCCATTAAAGGAAGAGATTCTATGACACAAGCTATATTACCTTTAAGAGGAAAAATATTAAATGTTGAAAAAGCAAGACTAGATAGAGCCTTATCAAATGAAGAAATTAGAACAATTATAACTGCTTTTGGTACAGGAATTGGCCAAGAATTTGATTTAAAGAAACTAAGGTATCATAAAATAATTATTATGACCGATGCCGATGTTGATGGTTCACATATTAGAGTATTACTACTGACTCTATTCTATCGTTTCTTTAGGCCGATAATTGAAGCGGGTCATGTTTATGCTGCCCAGCCTCCCCTATTCTGTATAAAACATGGTAAAACTATTAAATACGTATTAAATGAAGAAGAAAGAGATTCTTATCTTGCTTCATTAAATCCAAATACTAAATACGACATCATGCGCATGAAAGGTTTGGGTGAAATGGATGCTGAAGAATTAAATGAAACTACAATGGATATAAACACACGTGTACTTAGACAAATAACTTTAGATGATGTCATGGCTGCTGATGAAGCATTTTCAAAATTAATGGGTGAAGAAGTCGCCCCAAGAAGAAAATTTATTGAAGAAAACGGTGCATATGCCGAAACAATTGATGTATAAGGAGGTAACCTATGGATCACACAAGAGATAGATTAGAAGAAAACAACATAGTAAATGAAATAGAAAGTTCATTTATTGAATATGCCATGAGTGTTATCAAATCACGTGCCCTACCCGATTTAAGAGATGGTTTAAAACCAGTACATAGAAGAATATTATATTCCATGTATGAATCAGGATATACACCTGACAAACCACATAAAAAAAGTGCTCGTATCGTCGGAGATGTTATGGGAAAATATCATCCACACGGTGATTCAAGTATTTATGAAGCTATGGTTCGTATGGCTCAAGATTTTAGTTATAGATATATGTTAGTAGATGGTCATGGAAACTTTGGAAACATAGAAGGTTATGGAGCAGCTGCTATGCGTTATACCGAATCAAGATTATCTAAAATTTCTCTAGAATTACTTAAAGATATTAACAAAAACACTGTAGATTTCGTACCAAACTTTGATGAATCAGAAAAAGAACCTGCAATTCTTCCATCTAGATTTCCAAATATATTAGTAAATGGAACTATGGGTATTGCTGTTGGTATGGCCACAAACATTCCACCACATAACTTAGGCGAAGTAATAGATGGATGTGTAGCTTACATTGATAATCCAGACATTGATACAGATGGATTAATGAAATATATTAAAGGACCAGACTTTCCTACTGGTGCAACCATACTAGGAAATAGTGGCATTAAAAAAGCCTATGAAACAGGAAGAGGAACAATAACAATAAGAAGTAAAGCTACAATTGAAGAAAAAAACGGACGTCATTATATAATAGTTGATGAAGTTCCTTATGGTGTTAACACTTCAGATTTAAAAGACAAAGTTGCTGAACTTGTTCATACAAAAGTAATCGATGGTATTTCAGATTATCATACAGATTTAAAAGATGGTATAAAAATAACCATAACATTAAAAAAAGATGCCAACCCACAAGTAGTTTTAAATAACTTATATAAACATACACAGTTTCAAACTACATATGGAATAATACTTCTAATGCTTGATAATAACACGCCAAGAACTCTAGGACTAAAAGACATCATTTCCAAATATATTGATTATCAAAAAGAAGTTATCATTAGAAGAACTAAATTTGATTTAGATAAAGCGGAAAAAAGAGTTCATATCTTAGAAGGATATAAAATAGCTTTAGATAATATTGATGATTTTATTAAAATAATTAGAGATGCAAAAACAGATACTGAAGCTAAAACTAAATTAATTGAAAAATATAATCTAACAGAAATTCAAGCCGAGGCAATATTAGAATTAAAATTACGTAGACTAACCGGATTAGAAAGAGAAAAAATAGAAGCCGAATTAAAAGATTTACTAGAAAAAATAAAATACTATAAAGAAATACTTTCCTCAGAAGCCAAAGTGTTAGAAATAATTAAAAATGAAATGCTAGAAATAAAAAATAAATATGGTGATGAAAGACGTACAAACATCGATATGACAGCCATTGACTATATCGAAGACGAATCACTCATACCTGTGGAAAACATTGTAGTAACTCTTACAAACAAAGGATATATCAAACGTATGACCAGTGAAACATATAAAACACAAAACCGTGGAGGAGTTGGAATTAAAGGAATGACCACAAACGAAAACGATTTTGTGGAAAAACTAATATCAATGACTACTCACGATTATCTAATGTTTTTCACAAACAAAGGAAAAGCATATAGAGTCAAAGGTTATGAAATACCACAATATAGTAGACAATCAAAAGGTATACCAATAGTTAATCTATTACCTTTCGAAAAAGAAGAAGAAGTAACCGCAATGCTTAAAATAGACCAAAATGAAGAAAATAACAATATTGTATTTTGTACACAAAATGGTTTAATTAAACGTACAGCTTTATCAGAATTTGAAAATATTAGAAAAAGTGGAAAAATAGCTATTTCATTAAAAGAAAACGATCAGTTAATCTCTGTCAAAAAAACAACTGGGGAAAACGAAATAGTTATTGCCGCTTCAAACGGTAGAATGATTAGATTTGGTGAACAAGAAATTAGAATAATGGGTAGAACAGCATCAGGAGTCAAAGGAATTGATTTAGGTGATGGCAAGTGCGTTGGATGTGAAATAGCAAATCCAGATGAACAAATACTAGTCGTAACAGAAAAAGGCTATGGAAAACGTACAAATATAACCGAATATCGTATGACACATCGTGGAAGTAAAGGAGTCAAAGCATTAAACATAACAGAAAAAAATGGAAATATTGTTTCATTTAAAATAGTTAAAGGCGATGAAGACCTAATGATAATTACAAATAGCGGTATAATCATAAGACTTCCAATAGAACAAATTTCAACAACTGGTAGAGTTGCTCAAGGTGTAAGATTAATTAATCTAAAAGAAAATCAAAACGTAAGTAGTATTGCTTTATTAGATAAAGAAACAAGCGAAGAAAACCAAGAACAATCAGAAAACTAATCCAATGTTTCACGTGAAACATTAAGAAGAACGTTTAGTGCGTTCTTTTTTATATTAAATATATATAAAAGAAAATAGAATATTAAAATAATATTACAATATATTTTAAAACTAATGTTTCACGTGAAACATTAGTTTTAAACACAATAAAATATATTTTTATAAAAGTGTGTACAATTTTTTAATTCAAATTCATATATTATTACTATGTTCAAAATATAAAAACAATATTTTAGCACCAATGTTTCACGTGAAACATTGGTATATTACTAACAATATAGTAAAAACATTAAAATTTACAATTAAAAATCCAAAATTATTTTCAAATTTTCCACAGTTCTAATGTTTCACGTGAAACATTGGTATATTACTAACAATATAGTAAAAACATTAAAATTTACAATTAAAAATCCAAAATTATTTTCAAATTTTCCACAGTTCTAATGTTTCACGTGAAACATTAGAACAAATAAATAATCAACAACAAATAACAAAAACATCTAAAAAAATTTAAAGATAAATTTCAAAACTAACATTTTATATAAAAGTTAATATAGTTAACATTTATAAATAGTTATGTTTATTAAAAACATTAATTACAATTTTTCCACAGTATCAATGTTTCACGTGAAACATTGATACTGAATAACACAAAAATGTGCTATGTTTTCAATTTGTAAAAATAAAATAGTGAAAAATATTATTTATAAAAAATAAAACCTAGCATTTTACTAAAAAATAAAATAATTTATACCATATAATTAAAATATTTATATACTTTATATTAAAAAAATATTTATAGTACCAATGTTTCACGTGAAACATTGGTAAACATTTAAAATTGTATTCATATAATAATATGCAAACAATATAAAATTAAATGTGAATACAATAAAAATATTTAAGTACAATTAATATGTATATATAATAACAGTAAATAATTTTATATTTAAACAACAATATATAAAATTTTACTTTGCTAGCAATGTTTCACGTGAAACATTGCTATTATTTAAATAAAAATATACAAAAATATAAAGTTAATTGCAAATCCTAATAAAATCTTTAAATATATTTATATATAAAATAATAAAAAGCTTTATATCTTAAAAATATAATATATAAAATTTAATAAAAAAATTATAAAAACTTTAATATATGGTAATAATGAATAAGATATAGGACTAATGTTTCACGTGAAACATTAGTAAAAAAAATTACTGTGGAAAACTAATCAAAACTTATAAAAAAATATAGACATTTTTCTCTAATTATTATAATATAATTATTGGTACAACATTTATGGCTGAACCAGGTCAGAATTGGAAAATAGCAGCCTTAAGGTCCTCTAAATGTGTGTACCTTTTTATATAGGTGATAATATGGATAAATATATGGAAATAGCTTTAAAAGAAGCAAAAAAAAGCCTAAAAACAGATGATGTTCCAGTAGGTGCACTCATTGTAGAAGACGGCAAAATCATTGCTAAATGTCATAACACACGAGAAAAAACACATCAAATTACTAAACATGCTGAAATAAATGCCATTGAAAAAGCTTGCAAAAAGAAAAAAACCTGGCACCTCAATAACTGCGAATTGTATGTCACACTTGAACCGTGTAGTATGTGTATAGAAGCCGCAAAACAAGCTAGAATAAAGTGTATAATATACGCAGCTAAACAAGAAAAAAAAGCAAACTTAAAAACTCCAGAACTTATTCAAATTAAAAATGTGGAAAACTCTAAGAATTTACTAAAAGATTTCTTTAAAAATAAGCGAAATAAGTAATTATCATAAAAAAATCCCAACTTATTTCCTTTTTTTGTGGATAACTATGATATAATAAAACAGTATGAGGTGGTAAAATGTATCAAGCACTATATAGAAAATATAGACCTAAAACCTTGGATGATATATATGGACAAGACATTATCGTTAAAATTATTAAAAACTCCATATTAAACAATCAAATCAATCACGCCTATCTATTCGCTGGACCAAGAGGTACAGGAAAAACTAGTATTGCCAAAATATTTGCTAAAATAATTAATTGTGAAAATCCGGTAAATTGTATTCCTTGTGGAAAATGTCTTAGCTGCACAGAAAAAAATAACAGTGATATTATTGAAATTGATGCCGCCAGTAATAATGGAGTTGATGAAATAAGAGAACTAAGAAATAAAGTCAATCTCCTTCCAGCATATGGAAAATATAAAGTATATATAATAGATGAAGTCCATATGCTTACCCAAGGTGCCTTTAATGCCCTATTAAAAACTTTAGAAGAGCCCCCTGCTCACGTAATCTTTATCCTAGCTACCACTGATCCACATAAAGTAATAGAAACAATCTTATCAAGATGTCAGAGATTAGACTTTAAAAAAATAAGTAATGAAGCCATTGTTCAAAACTTAAAACAAATTGCTAAAAAAGAAAATATTGATATTGATGAACAAGCCCTGTATGAAATAGCAAACCAAGCAGATGGCGGAATGCGTGATTCCGTTGGTATGTTAGACCAGGCAAGAGCCTATACTGAAGGAAAAATAACAGTGAATGATATTCATGATATAAATGGCACCTTAACCGAACAAGACTTAAATAACCTATTAGAAAACATTTTAAATAATAAATTAGATATTATTTTAGAAAAAATAGATGAATATAATGATAAAGGTAAAAATTTCATTAAATTAATTGAAGAATTCATCAATTTTATAAGAAATATTATTTTATATAAAGAAGCACCTAAATATTTTGAAGAAAAACATCCAAATATTGAAAATTACAAAAATATATCAAAGAAAATAGAAATTAACCACCTTTTTGAAATAATTGAAACACTAAATAAGTATTCTTTTGAAATGAAAAACAGTAATAACCCAAAATTGTTATTTGAACTTGCTTTTATAAAAATAATTTCTACAAAAAACACCATAAATGTGGAAAAAGTCCAAGAAATTACCCAAAATAATGAAAAATTATCTCAAAATCAGGAAAAAATAGAAAAAAAACAAGAAAAACAAGTTGAAATTGTGGAAAAACAAAAAAAAGATTTTCTAAAAAGCGAACAAAACACAAACAAACAAACACCTGTATCGTTTCAAAAAACTAAAAACAATGAAAAAATTAGTAAAACTATAAACAAAATAAAACAAATAAGAATTGATAATACCCTCGCCCACTTCAACAAGCAAACTATGAAAAGTATTATTCCATCTCTTGAACTTCTTAACGATTTACTATTAGATAAAGAATATAGTAATGCCGCATCTATTATTTTAGATGGTACCCTCAAAGCTGCCAGTGAAGAAAATTTAATATTTGTCTATAAAACAAAAAGATTATCAGAACAATTTAACGAAAATTTAATAATTCTTGAAGAAACTATTGAAAAAATATTAAATAAAAAATATAATTTAATTGCAACAGATTTAGATGAATGGGAAATACTTAAAAATGATTTCAATAATAAACTAAGGCCATTTATCTATAAAGAAGAACAATTTAACTTAGAAGATATCTTCAAAGAAGAAGAAATTAAAAACAACATTGAAACAATGTTTGAAGATATAATAGAATATAATTAGAAAGAAGGAATAAATATGAATATTCAAGCTATGATGAAACAAGCTCAAAAATTACAAAATGATATGTTAAAAGAAAAAAAACAAATTGATGAAAAAATATTTGAAGGAAAATCATCACTTGTTACCGTTAAAGTAAAAGGTACTAAAGAAATAACAGAAGTAAAAATTGATGCCGAAAGCTTAGAAAAAGATGATATAGAAATGCTTGAGGACATGATATTAGTTGCTGTAAATGAAGCTAATCATAAAATAGATGCTGAAACAGAAGAAAAAATGGGAAAATATACTAAAGGAATGCCAGGATTATTCTAATGAACTATCCAAAAACAATATTAAATTTAATTGAATGTTTTAAAAAACTTCCTGGAATAGGCGAAAAAACTGCCGAAAGACTTGCTTTGGCAACATTAAACATGGATGGTGAAATAATTGAACTCTTTAGTAATTCATTGACCAATATTCAATCAAAAATAAAAAAATGTCCAAGATGTGGTAGTCTTACAGAAGATGATTTATGCCAAATATGTCAAGACAAAACAAGAGATACCACTACTCTTTGCGTAGTCGAAGAATGTAAAAATGTAATTCTTTTTGAAAAAATTGGTTCATATAAAGGTTTATATCATGTCCTAGGTGGACTAATTTCACCATTAGATGGAATAAACCCTGAAGATATTCATATTGATAAATTAATTGATAGAATAAAAAAAGAAAATATTAAAGAAGTAATTTTAGCCATAAAACCAAGTATTGAAGGAGAAACAACAGCTCTTTATATAAGTAAAATGCTAGAAAATACTGATGTAAAAATTACTAAAATAGCTCATGGTATACCAATGGGAGCTGATATTGACTATATTGATCCATTAACTTTAGAAATGGCTATAATGGACCGTACAACCATCTCATAAAAAACACCTTATTATTATATAATTTATTGAGGTGTTTTATGCTAAAAAAACTTTTAAAGCTTTTTAAAAAATTTGTTATGAGTTTTTTCATGTTATATGGTTATAATGTTTTAGTCCCTGCTGTCGCTATCATTCCAATAAATTTAATTACTGTTTTACTAATAACATTCTTTAGTATTCCTGCATTTATCTTTTTAATTATAATAAGACTTGTTGTATATTAGGAGGCTATAATAGATGTTAGATGAATATAAAAATTCACAGCCAATTATTTATAAAATATTAAAAAATGCAATTTTAAATGATAAATGCTCCCACGCCTATTTAATAGAAACAGGCGGTTTTTATGATTCACTAGGCTTTACTATGGCCTTTGTTAAATCCCTTTTATGTCCTAAAAAAAACTTAACTAAAGAAAAATGTGGTAATTGTCATCAATGTGAAGTAATTGATTCAGGTAATTTTCCTGAAATAGAAATAATTAAACCAGATGGATTATGGATAAAAAAAGAACAACTTCAAAATCTTCAAAAAGAATTTAATACCAAAGCATTAATAGGAAATAAAAGAGTTTATATTATAATGGAAGCTGATAGACTAAACAAATCATCTGCCAATTCCATCTTAAAATTTCTAGAAGAACCTGATAATAACCTTATAGCCATACTTCTAACTGATAATATATATAACGTTTTAACAACTATTATTTCTAGATGTCAAATTTTAAAATTAAAATCTACTAATATTATAAATTCTTCACTTAATCAATACCAAAAATTAAAGCAAATAACCGCATCGAATTCTAACATAGAAGATGATATAATAAATCAAAAAATAGAAAAAGCCATTGATTTTGTTAATTACTATGAAAAAAATCATTTAAATACAATGCTATATATTAATAAACTATGGCACGATAACATCACAACTAAAGAAGAATATTTGATAGCCTTTGAAGTAATTATAAATTATTATAAAGATATTTTAAATTATAATCTACTTAAACCATTGGAAATATTTGAATTAAATGATAATATAAAGAAAATTGCTCAAAATAACAGCACGCAAGAAATATGTAACAAAATAACTAAAATAGTTACATTAAAAGATTTAATAAAATATAATATAAATACATCTTTATTAATGGATAAATTAATAATGAGTTTAGAAGGAGTGATACAATGATCAAAGTAGTTGGAGTTAAATTTAAACCTCATGGACAAATATATTATTTTGATCCAGAAAATTTAAAACTAAAAGAAAATCTTACTGTTATCGTTGAAACAGAACATGGGCTCCAATTTGGAACTGTAATTAATAAAAACATTGAACTTCCTGACTCAAAAATCCCCAATAATTTAAAAAAAGTAATAAGAATATCCACCAAACAAGATTATTTAAAACATAAAAAAAATCTTAAAGATTCATCATTAGCCTTAAAAAAGTGCCGTGAAATTGTTGAAAGAGATAATATAAAAATGCATGTTATTGATGCTAACTACACATTTGATAGAGATAAATTAATATTTAGATTTTTAGCCGATAATCGTATTGATTTTAGAGATTTAGCTAAAGAACTTGCTTCAATTTATAGAGTTAGAATTGAATTAAGACAAATAGGTGTACGTGATAAAGCAAAAGAAATTGGTGGTTTTGGTCCTTGCGGTCAAAAACTTTGCTGTGCTAGATTTTTAAAAGATTTGAATGCTGTATCTATAAATATGGCAAAAAATCAAAATATTGCCCTTAATCCAAGTAAAATAAATGGTGTTTGTAGTAGATTAATGTGCTGTCTAAAATATGAAGATGAAACTTATGAACAAATTAGAAATAATATGAAAGAGCTTGGTGAAAAAATAAATACAGAATATGGTGAAGGTACAATCACAAGTTTAGATATTCTAAATAAAAAATATAAAGTAAATATTCCAAATCATGGAATCATAGAAATAAATGCCGATGAAAGTAATTAACTATCTTCTTGGCTATGAAAATATAAAAATAGTTCAAGATAATCAAATGTTTAATTTTTCATTAGATTCTGTATTACTTCCAAACTTTATAACCATAAATGAAAGTACAAAAAAAATATTAGATATTGGAACAGGAAATGCCCCTATTCCTTTAATATTATCACAAAAAACAAATGCCCATATTACAGGAGTAGAAATACAAAAAGAAGCCTATGATATGGCCATAGAATCAGTAAAATTAAATAACCTTGAAAATAAAATAACCATAATTAATGATGATGTAAAACATTTTTATAAAACATCCCCTACTGACTTTTATGATATCATAACCTGCAACCCTCCATATTTTGAAGTAAAAGAAAGCTCAAAATTCAATAAAAATGATTATAAAACAATTGCCAGACATGAAGTAAATTTAAAATTAGAAGATATATTAAAAATATCCAAAAAACTTTTAAAAAATGGTGGAACTTTAGGTCTAGTTCATAGACCAGAAAGATTAATTGATATTCTAACCATTATGCGAAAATACAATATTGAACCTAAAAAAATAATGTTAATTTATCCAGGAAAAAATAAAGAAGCTAATATACTATTAGTTGAAGGTAAAAAAAATGGAAAAAAAGGACTAAAAATACTTCCTCCATTATATAGTCATAATGAAGATGGTTTTTATACCGAAGAAATAAAAAAATATTTTAAGTGAGATGATAAAAATGATACAAAAAAGTTATGATGGTTCCCCTACTTTATATATCGTTCCAACTCCAATTGGAAACTTAGAAGACATTACCATAAGAGCTATTAATATTTTAAAAGAAGTAGATGTAATATTTGCCGAAGATACAAGAACAACCAAACAATTATTAAATCATTTTGAAATAAATAAAAAACTAATATCAAGTCATTTATATAATGAAAATCAAAACGAAGAAAAAGAAATTGATTATCTAAAAAATAAAAAAAACATCGCTATTGTAAGTGATCGAGGTACACCTGTAATTAGTGACCCAGGCTATATTTTAGTCAAAACAGCCATTGAAAATGGTTATAACGTAGTTTGTTTACCAGGCCCAACTGCTGTAATTCCAGCTTTAGTAATGTCAGGTTTAAGTGGAGGCCCATTCACATTCTATGGCTTTTTAAACAGTAAAGAAAGCAAACGAAAAAAAGAATTAGAAACATTAAAAAATACACCATATCCTATAGCTTTCTATGAAGCTCCACATAGATTGATGAAAACATTAAATAACATATATGAAATATTTGGTAATAGAAAAATTGCTATTGTAAGAGAAATAAGTAAAAAATATGAAGAAGTAATTAGAGATAATGTGGAAAACTTACTTAAAACTGTGGAAAACTTAAAAGGAGAAATAGTCATTGTAGTAGAAGGAAACCAAAAAAAAGAAGATTTCTCTAATCTATCAATAAAAAACCACGTGAATTTGTATATAGAAGATGGTCTAAAACCAAATGATGCTATAAAAAAAGTAGCCAAAGAACGTGGACTACCAAAAAGTATAATTTATAATGAATATCATAATTTATAAGGTGAAAACCTTATTTTTTTTCATCTGCAAAATCGACCATTGCTTGCAAATAAGCTTCAGCTTTTAATTTGTTTTCATTATCCAATTTTCTATAATTTTCAATTAAAGCAAACTCATCTTCATTTAAATTAGAATTAGAAACATTATCACTTAAATCCAACAAATAATCAACTGACACATCAAAAATTTTAGCCATTTTAATAATGATAGATAACTTAGGTTTTATTTTACCACTAATATATTGACTTATAGCTTCTTGTGAAACCCCAAGTTCTACAGCAAGTGATGTTAATGATTTATTTTTAGCTTTTGCAATTTTCTTTAAATTTTTCATATCTACTCCTTATAATTTTACAAAATTTGAATTATCTACAAAAATTATATAATTATTACTTCAAAAATAATTGAAGTAATAATTATAATAAGGAGATAAATATGAAAAAAAATTTTAAAGGAATAATAATAGGAACTATAATAGGAGTATTATTATGTAATATAGTAGGTGTATGTGCTGTAACATATTTTCCGTCAAATCAAACAACATATGACAATAAAACAAGTGGCCTTAATGCAACCAATGTTCAAGATGCCATCGATGAGTTATATAATCAATGTGGCCATTTAACTGAATTAAATAATTATTTCTATTATATAGAACCCCAAGATGGCATTTTCCAAATGAATTTAAATAGTGGAAAGACAAGTAGAATTGGAAAATATGCTATTAATCCTACCAGTATTTTTATTAAAGATAATTATATATATTATGCTAATAGTTCAGGGATTTATAGAATGGATATAGATGGTAATAATCAAGTAAGATTAAGTACAAGTAAAAATGTATATCATTTATATGTTACACAGCAGTATATATATTATATATACGCTTATTCAAATAGTTACCAATACATTCATAGAATGAATCTAGACGGTACTTCTGATACAAATATAAAAGAATTATATGGAAACTATATAAATAGTGAAATAATAGTTAAATAAAAACAGTATAAAGTCTATCCTTTATACTGTCCCCCATTAATATGAAATACTTGTCCTGTTGTATATGAAGCATCATCACTAGCTAAATAAACATAAATAGAAGCAATCTCATAAGGATCCGCACATCTTCTCATATCACTGTCTGCTCCAAGTGTTGGAATTTTATTAGGCATCCAGCAACTAGGTTGTAATGCCGTCCAAAAATATCCAGGTGCCACCGCATTAACCCTTACACCTTTAGTCGCTAAATTAGTAGCTAATGCCCTAGTAAATCCCACTATTGCCCCCTTACTTGTAACATAATCAATTAACTCTGGTTCACCATAAAAAGTAGTAACCGAAGTTGTATTAATAATTGATCCTTTATTCATATAAGGTAAACAATACTTTGTCAAATAAAACATCGAATAAATATTAGTTTTCATCGTATAATCAAATTGTTCATTAGAAATATCTTCTAATTTTTTTTGTTGAAATTGTACTCCTGCATTATTAACTAAAATATCAATTCTTCCAAAACACTCCATTGTTTTATCAGCTACCATCCTACAAAAATTACTATCTTTCAAATCTCCAGAAATTAATAAACATTGACCTCCTAAATTTTCAATATATTTCTTAGTATATTCCGCATCTTCATGTTCATTATAATAAACAATAACTACTCTTGCTCCTTCTTTTACAAAATAAACCGCAACTGCCCTACCTATCCCAGAATCTCCACCAGTAATAATAGCCACCTTATCTTTTAACTTACCACTACCCTTGTAATTATAATTATCAAAAATAGGCTTTGGTTCCATTAAATACTCCATTCCAGGTTGTTTAACTTGATATTGTGGACAAGCCTTAATTTTATATTCCTTTCCTAAAATCCCATCATTACACTCATTCACATATAAAAGGCCATAATTATTATTTATATCGCACCCTTCACATCCAAATTTTTCATTCAATCAAATCATCTCCTAAATTATTCTATTCAAAAATAATCAAAATGACTATCTAAATGTGGTATAATATTATCGTCAAAAAAGCAGGTGATAAAAATGAAATTAATTGTTGGTTTAGGTAATCCAGGGAAAACTTATGAAAACACAAGACATAATGCTGGATTTAAATTCATAGATAAATTCGCAGAAAGCCAAAACTTAAACTTCAATAAAGAAAAATTTGATGGAATATACACAGAATTTAATTATAAAAATGAAAAAATTATTTTATTAAAACCCCAAAAATATATGAACCTCTCAGGCGAAGTCTTAATAAAATTCAAAGATTTCTATAAAATAGACTTAAATGATATTCTAGTCATCTGTGATGATTTAGATACACCATTAGGTAAAATAAAATTGAAATATAAAGGCTCATCTGGAGGCCATAATGGCTTAAAAAACATCGAATCGCACCTTCATTCAAATGAATATAAAAGAATTAAAATCGGCATATCAAATAATAAAGACAAAGATAAAATAGACTATGTAATTGGTAAAATGCCTAAAGAAGAACTAAACATATTAGAACAAGTCACAGATAAAGCCGAAGAAATATTGATAGATTACTTAAATATGACATTTGATAATCTAATGAATAAATATAACAGCAAGGAAGTGATAAAATGACCTTCCTAGATAAAATATTTAATAAAGTTGAAAATAAAGAACTAATCGGATTAAATAACGAATTAAAAAGTATTTATATCTATCAAAAATTCAAAACATCAAATAATTCTATTATTCTAGTCACCTCAAACCTCCATGAAGCCGGACTAATTTATAATTCACTAATCAACTATACAGAGAAAGTATGGTTTTTTCCAATGGATGATTTCATAACAAGCGAAGCCATTGCCATATCACCTGAGTTTAAAATAACAAGACTAGAAACCATGAATTCAATTATTAACGAAAATAAAGCCATTGTCATCACTAACTTAATGGGCTATTTAAGATTTTTACCTTCAAAAGAAAAATTCAAACAAAGTCAAATCAAACTAAAAGTTGGTGACTCCATTCAAATAAATACCCTAGTAGAAAAATTGTTTAATTTGGGCTATAGAAAAGAAACAACCGTTAATATGACCGGTGAAATAGCTACTAGAGGCTATGTAATAGATATATTTCCAATCAATAACGATAATCCAATCAGAATTGAATTTTGGGGCGATGAAATAGACTCTATCAGAATATTCAATATTGAAAATCAATTAACCATAAAAAAAATAAATGAAATAACCATTTACCCAAATACTGAAACCTTATTAGAAAACTATAAATTCGAAGCAAAACACCTAGAAATGCAGTATGAAAAAAATATCACTAATATAAAAGGATACCTAAATAATCCAATAACCATATATAATAATTATCACTCTTTAATCGTCAATTATAAACTTCTTTTAGAAGAAATAAAAAACTATAATATCAGTATTGAATTAAATCCAAACACTAAATATATGTTTGACTTTGATGAAGTAAAAGATAATGACCCAATAATATTCGAAGAATTTGATAATAATCCATCATCTAAAATCTATAAAAAAGTCGGCATAGAACCATTCCCTAAAGATATAAAACAAATAAATGATAGATTAAACACTTATATAAAAACAAATAAACTAGTAATAATTTGCCTAGATAATAGATACCAAGTAAATAAACTAATAGAATACTTAGAAAACCCAAATATAACATATACTAATGAAAACGAACTATATAAAGGAAAAATAAATATAATAGTCAAAAAAATAAATAGTGGTTTTCAAACAGATGAATACATCGTTATAACCGAAAAAGAATTATTTAATAAAAAAGAAGAATCAACATATAAAACAAAATTCAAATATGGAACTAGAATAAAAGATATAACTAAACTAGAAATTGGTGATTATGTAGTTCATGGCATTCATGGTATCGGAAGATATGAAGGCTTAAAAACAATCATAAAAAATGGATTAAAAAAAGACTACCTAACCATAGCTTATAGAGATAATGATAAACTTTATATACCAGTTGAAAAACTAGATTTAATAACAAAATATTCATCAAAAGATGGTGTCGTTCCTAAATTAAATAAACTAGGTAGCCATGAATGGCAAAAAACCAAAGCCAAAGCTAGAAAACATGCCGAAGATATAGCTGAAGATTTACTAAAAATGTATGCCATAAGAGAATCTAAAAAAGGTTATGCTTTTGATAAAGATGGTCAAGAGCAGATCGAATTTGAAAAAGAATTTCCTTATGAAGAAACTCCTGACCAATTAAGAGTAACCGAAGAAATAAAAAAAGATATGGAGTCAGATAAACCAATGGATAGATTACTTTGTGGTGATGTTGGTTATGGAAAAACCGAAGTAGCCTTTAGAGCCATATTCAAAGCTATAATATCAGGTAAACAAGCCGCCATTTTATGCCCCACTACTATCCTCTCTTCCCAGCACTTTCAAAATGCCATCGAGCGATTTAAATCATTCCCTGTTGATATTGCCCTTCTAAATAGATTTGTCAGCCCAAAAGAAACTAAAGAAACACTAGAAAAATTAGAAAAAGGTCAAATCGACCTGTTAATAGGAACCCATAGAATATTGTCAGATGATGTTAAATTTAAAGATCTAGGTTTATTAGTAATTGATGAAGAACAAAGATTTGGCGTCAAACATAAAGAAAAAATAAAAGAATATAAAAATAACATCGATGTCCTAACCTTATCCGCCACCCCAATTCCAAGAACCTTACAAATGTCGATTGCTGGAATAAGAAGCCTATCATTAATTGAAACCCCACCTATAGATAGATACCCTATTCAAACCTATGTTTTAGCTCAAAATAAACAAATAATTAAAGATGCCATATATAAAGAATTAGCTAGAGGTGGCCAAACATTTATTTTATATAATAGAGTTGAAAACATTGAATCACAAAAATATGAACTTCAAAAACTAGTTCCTGAAGCTAAAATTGGTATTGCCCATGGACAAATGAATAAAACGGAATTAGAAAATGTCATGATTGACTTTACCAATAAAAAATATGACATCTTACTATGTACAACCATCATTGAAACTGGTATTGATATTGAAACTGCAAATACCTTAATAATAATTGATGCCGATCACTTTGGATTATCACAGCTCTATCAAATAAGAGGAAGAATTGGTAGAAGTAATAAAATCGCCTACTGCTATCTAATGTATGCCCCTAATAAAATATTATCCGAAATAGCCACTAAAAGACTAAAAGTAATCAAAGACTTCACCGAACTAGGTAGTGGCTTTGCCATAGCTATGCGTGATTTATCCATAAGAGGAGCTGGTGATATCTTAGGTAGTAAACAAGCAGGTTTCATAGATAGTATTGGTATAGAACTTTTCTTGCAAATGCTAAATGAAGAAATCAATAAATTAAAAGGTGAAAAACCAAAAGAAGAAGAAACCAAAGATACCCCACCACTTATCGACGTATCAACTTCAATTAGTGATAACTTTGTTAGTGATGAAGATTTAAAAATTGAAATCCATAAAAAAATATGTGATATTGATTCATACAAAACATTAAAAGAAGTTAAAACCGAACTAGAAGATAGATTTGGAAAACTATCAGATGACTTAATAATCTATATGCATGAAGAATTATTCGAAAAATTGGCTAAACAGTTAAATATTACAAATATTAGACAAACGAAAAACTCGGTTGAAATAACATTAGATAAAGAACTAACTAATAAAATAGACGGTGAAACATTATTTTTTGAAACAACTAATCTTTCAAGAATGTTTAGATTTAGTATGAAATTTGAAAGACTAACTATCACCTTAGACACAATAAAACTAGATAAACACTTTATATATTACTTATTAGACCTATTAGAAATAATAAAAAAATCTATCAAACAATTTGACAAAAAGTAAGAAAATTGCTAAAATACATCAAAAAAAGAAAGAAGGGGTTCTATGAAACCACAATATACAAAATATTCCACAGTAAATTTAAATAGATATAGAGAACAAAAATTAGAAAAATATCAACTAAGAAGAAATATAAAACTAGTTACTAATGACATAAAAGTAGCCTTAATCACATCACCTACTACTTTTATTTTAGGAGCATCATTAGATCAAAATACAATAACCCAAAATTGCCTATACATTATCAGTGGTTGTTCATTAGTATATGCTATAACAAACTTATACTTACATAAAAAAGAAAAACAAAAAAAGTTCACTTTAAGGTGAGCTTTTTATATACCCTTTTCCCTTTTAGTAACTAACTTATCAATAGAAACCTCTAATGCAACACTTATTCTATATAAAGTAGGAACACTAATTCCTTGATTAGTTTTTTTACTTTCAAGCCCTCCTATTAAAGATGTAGAAACCCCTATTATTTCAGCCAATCTTTCCTGTGTCATCTTTTCTTTTTCTAAACTATATAATCTTCTATAATAACTAATATTGTCCCCTATTACATCAAATAATTCTGAATCTGACATCGCATTTAAGTTCATCTTATCACCCTTAACAATATTTTCTCATTTATACAGATAGTAAACCACACAATGACACTGATAAATTATCATTGACATTGCAACAAAATATTGTTAATATTAAAATAAAGGAGAGAAAAATATGAGAAAATCAAATAGAAGAAAACGTAATTATATAATAGCAGGACTATGTATGATATTATTGATAATGGTTGTCGGATATGCAGCATTTAGTAGCCAGTTAAAAATAAGTGGAACTTCTAGTATAAGTAGTAGTTGGGACATTGAAATAACAAATATCGAAACAGTGTTACCATCTGATTTTGGTGCAGAATATCCAGATGGATATAATATAAGTGAACCAACATATACACCAACTAGTGCAACATTTAATGCAGGATTTGAACTACCAGGAAGTATAATAGGTTATATAGTAGAAATATCCAATTTAGGAAAAATAGATGGACTAATTACAATTGGTAACTTAAGCTGTGGTGATAATTATTATATTGAATGTACAGTTGATGCTTTTGATAAAAATCCTTTAAAAGACAAACCTACAAATTCAATGAATTTTGATGAGGGACACCAAAATTATTCTGATATAGAATTTATTTTAAGACAAGGAGAAAAACATTATATATTTGTTATGGTAGGATATGCGGATGTAACAGAACAACCAACAGATTTAGATACAAATATAAAATTAGACTTAACATATGAGCAATACAAAGATACAAGTATTCCAGTTCCATCAGGAGAAACAACTATAATGGGTGGACAAGAAATAGAACTGGTTTCTGCTGGAGATGGCTTATATAAAGATACTTATGAATCAGGAAGATATATTTATAGAGGTAATAACCCAAATAACTATATAATGTTTAATGATGAACTATGGAGAATAGTTGCTAAAGAGACAGATGGAACATACAAAGTAATTAGAAATGAATTACTACCTCAGACCAAACCGAATAATATGCAGTATGATGAACATGGTAATCGTTCTAAGACAAACAATACTTACTGTGATTTTACGAATTCGTGGGATGGATGTGGAGTTTTCGCAGCAGTTAGTGGCATTTACAGAACACCAGATGGAAAACACAGTGGAACAGTAACAGAAAATTCAAGTATTCAAAAATATTTAAATGGAGAATATTATAATAATTTAAGTTCTACCGCTAAAAATCAATTAATTTCTCATTCATTCAATATTGGAGCTGTGGCATACTTAAATCAAAGCGGAAATGATAGTATTGAAAAAAATATAGCTGGTGAGAAAATGTTTACGTGGACAGGAAATATAGGTCTTATAAATGTAAGTGATTTATTAAAAGCAAGTACTAAAAACAACTGCACCTCAGCCACCGATGCTGAAGTATCATCTAACGAGGAAATAAATGTATGTTCATCATATTTAATTTCAAAAGCATTAGTACCAAATGATGATAATACTTATTGCGAATGGACAATTAATACTACAGCCAAAGAAAAAGAACATGATTCTAATTATGTATGGAGTAGTGGATATAGTACTAATAACAGAGGATATAATTTTATTTCTCTTGGTTCATCATCCACAGGTTTCTGCAGTGCACGTCCTGTTATTTATCTAAATTCTTTAATTAATTTTTCAGGAACAGGAACTCAATCAGATCCTTATATAATAGAAAACTAATATGTTAAAAAAATATTTTTCCACAATAAAAGTGATTCTTAAAATCGAATCACTTTTTAAATGTATTAATTATCCATATAATTCATAAGTTTTGGAACAATTTGTTTTTTACGAGAAACAAGTCCTTCAAAGAAATGTCCTTGTTCTATATTCTCTACTCCAAATGAATTAGAGAAAATATCCTTTGCTTTATCATTGAAGAAAATATAAGAACCATTTTTCAAAATATCAGTAACAAATAAAGCAATAGCTGTATATCCTTCCTCAGCTTCTTCATTTAACTCACTAATAAATTCATCTTGTTTACTCATAATCTCTTCAGTACTCATAGTTGAAACTTGACCAATTCCCACTTTTTGGTTATCCACCATAAAGTTTTTAAAGTCACCATGAATAATCTCAGAAATACTTTTACCTTTCATAGATGATCCAGCCTTAAACATTTCCATACCATACTCTCTAAAGTTTACTCCTGCAATCTTAGAAAGTTCCTCCAAAGCTTCCTTATCAACCTCAGTAGTTGTAGGTGATGTTAAAAGTAGTGTATCAGAAATAATACCTGACATCATTAAACCTGCATACTTCTTAGGAATTTTAACATTATGTTCTTTAAACATCAAATACAAAATTGTTTCAGTACATCCAAGTGGCATATTTCTAAAGTTAATTGGCATATTTGTACCAATATTTCCAATTTTATGATGATCCACAATTTCAATAATTTCAGCTTCGTCTAATCCGATAACACTCTGCTCTTTTTCATTGTGGTCAACTAAAATAACTTGTTTAGGATGACGACTATAAGCCATACTAACTCTAAACACACCTAAACATTTTCCTTCATTATCGACAACTGGATAATTACTGTATTTTTTCTTATTAGCTAAATCTAAAATCTCACCCAAAGCATCATTTTCATTAATATAAACGATTTCTTTAGTTTTCATTTTATTTTTAATATAGTTACTTAAAACAACTAAGTTTGCAGTTGTTAAACCATCGTGTTTAGTACTAATAACATCGACATGATTTTTCTTCGCAATCTCTAAGTGCTCCTTCTTCATTTTAACTCCATTAGTTAAAATAATAATTGATGCGCTATTTTCAACCGCATACTCAATAATACTGTGTCTATCACCAGTAATTAAAACACTTTCCTTATCTATCTTGATATTTTCTTTAAAAGTCGTACTTCTATAACTTGGTGAAATTATATTTCCGCGTATTTCCTTGTCAAATCTTAAAACTTCTTTACCACTTAATGCCTCAAGTAAATTGTCGTAAGACGTATTAATTTTTCTTAAATCATTATTAATCAAATTACTTGCGACATCCTTCATCGAAACCGCACCTTTATAAAAGCCATCATTATCAATAACCGGAATTGTTCCAATACTAGTTTCATTCATGTACTTATAAGCTTTATAAATAGAATCATTTTCCTTTAAAAAGCACCCTTTAGTATAATCAACATCTTTAACCTGAAGTCTTACATCATTTAAAAACTTAGGTCTATCAAACTTAAAATAATCTAAAACAAACTCTGTTTCACTATTAATATCACCCAAAACTCTAGGCTCAGTATCCATTCCTAATTGATTTTTTAAATAAGATAAAACCAAAGATGATGTCACACTATCAGTATCAGGTTTTTGATGTCCAAAAATTAAAATTTTACTCAAGTTAAATCTCCTCCTTACAACGTAAATTATAACATTTTTTTCTTTATATTTAAAGTATAAATAACCTATTTAAGTCCATACTAACACCTAGAAAGAGGGAAAAAAATGAAATTAGCTGGAATCGTAAGAAGAATAGATGAACTTGGAAGAATAGTAATTCCCAAAGAAATAAGAAAAACACTGCACATCAAAAATGGTGAAAACTTAGAAATATTCATAAATGATGGCAACATAATTTTAAAAAAATACTCAGAACTTGGTAACATTAAAGAACTAAGTGACACTATTGCCGAAACATTAAATCAAACATTAAAAGCCAATATATTAATATCTGATACCGATAAATTCATAAGTATATCTGGTAATTTAAAAACTAAATATCTAACAAAAGAAATCAGCGAAACCGTATTAAAATATATTAATAATAGAAAAATCATTTCACTAAATAATGAAACAATAAACTTAACCAAAACCGAAAAAGAAAAAGGAAATATAATTATTTCTCCAATTATTTCATCAGGTGATGCTTTAGGTGCGATAATATTAATTACAAATAAAGAAATAAATAATCAAACAGTAAACACCATAAATCTCCTATCAAATATTTTAGCCAAACATATTGAAAACTAAAATTAAACATGCTATAATTAACCCATAAATGCTGTGAAGGAAAGAAAAGTAGGTAACTTTATAGAGAGTTTATGGTTGGTGGAAATAAACAAGGTGACTACTCTAAATGGCTCCTAAGCACTTTAGCCGATATTTAAGCTAAAGCGGTAAACACCGTTATATGTTCAAAGGTAAGAAAATCTTACGAATTAAGGTGGTACCACGCTCATAAACGTCCTTATCCTAAGGATGTTTTTTTATTTAAAGGAGGAAATATGCGAAAATTTGAAAAAATATCTTTAAATCAGTTCATCAAAGATACAAATCTAACAAAAAAAGAATATAATGAAATAATCCTTCCACAAAGAGCTACAAAAAATAGTGCCGGATATGACTTTCATATATTAGAAGATTTAACCTTAAAACCAAATGAAATCAAAAAAATTCCCACCGGCATAAAAGCCAAAATGAATGATGACGAAGTATTAATGCTGCACATAAGAAGTAGCTTAGGATTTAAATATAACCTAAGATTATGTAACCAAACTGGCATAATAGATAGCGATTACTATAATAATGAAAATAACGAAGGTCATATTTTTATAGCTGTTCAAAACGAAGGAAATAAAACCATAAATATGAAAGCAAATGATAGATTTGCCCAAGGAATTTTTATTAAATATTTAACTACCGATAACGAAATAGAAATAAAAGAAAACCGCACTGGCGGTATAGGAAGTACAAGGAGGAATTAAAATGAACCCAAAATTTTATATAACAACATCAATATTTTACGCATCAAGCAAACCACATATAGGAAACACTTATGAAGGAATATTAACTGATGCCATAGCAAGATACAAAAGACTAATGGGCTATGATGTCATATTCACAACTGGAACTGACGAGCACGGCGAAAAAGTCCAAAATAAAGCTAAAGAAGCAGGTAAAACTGAACAAGAATATGTTGATGAAATTGCTCTTGAAGTAAGAAGAATTGATGACATCATGAATATAAGCTATGATAAATTTGTTAGAACAACAAACCCACATCATAAAGAAATAGTCGCTAAAATCTTTCAAAAATTATATGACCAAGGTGACATCTATAAAGGAAAATATGAAGGCTTATACTGTACACCTTGTGAGTCATTCTTCACTGAAAAACAGTTAATAAATGGAAAATGTCCAGACTGTGGAAGAGAAGTTCACAAAACAGAAGAAGAAGCCTATTTCTTAAACCTAAGTAAATATAATAAATGGCTAAAAGAATATATCGAAACGCACCATGATTTTATCATTCCAGAAAGTAGAAAAAATGAAATCGTAAATAACTTTATAAAACCAGGCGTCGAAGATTTGTGTATCTCAAGAACCTCATTTGACTGGGGAGTAAAAGTTCCATTTGATCAAAAACACGTTATCTATGTTTGGTTAGATGCCCTAACAAACTATATTACTTTCCTAGGTTATGACCCAGATAAACCATCAGAGCAGTTTCAAAAATATTGGCCTGCTGATGTTCATATCATTGGTAAAGATATTCTAAGATTTCATACCATATATTGGCCAGTAATACTTAAAGCTTTAAACTTACCAATGCCAAAACATATCTTTGGCCACCCTTGGATACTATCAGCCGATAGCGATAAAATGAGTAAATCAAAAGGTAATGTTTTATATGCCGATGAACTAGCTAACCTATTTGGAACCGATGCCATAAGATACTATACACTTCACGAAATCCCTTATGGCCATGATGGTAACATCAGTTATGACCTAATCATTGATAGAATAAACGCAGACCTCGCAAACACATTAGGTAACTTAGTCAATAGAACAGTAAGTATGACCCATAAATATTTTAATGGTGAAGTTTTTAAACCAGAAAAACTAGAAGAAATAGATAGTGATCTAATTGAAAGTGCGAAAACTCTAGGTGATAGAATCGAAGATAAAATGAGTAAATTTAAAGTAGCCGAAGCCTTAGAAGAAATAATCGAACTTTCAAGAAAAAGTAATAAATATATCGATGAAACTACCCCTTGGATTTTAGCTAAAGATGAAACAAAACAAGAAAGATTAAAAACGGTTTTATATAACCTACTTGAAAGCATAAGAATATCTGCTGTCTATCTATCTGCTTTCTTACCAGAAACAGCAGATAAAATATTCAAACAATTAAATACCCAAAATCGTTCCGCACTTTCTACAAAAACATTTGATGGTATGGACTCAGGTATTATTTTAAATAAACCAGAAATACTATTTGCCAGAATTGATAAAAATGAATTTTCAAAAAAATTACCTAACTAACGTAAATTGTTGTAAATTGTCGTCATCTTTCCACAAATTCCTCTTGCCCATACAATATACATTATGTTATCCTTAAATAGGACGAATAAATGGAGAGGGAATAAAATGAACAAACATATTAATGGAATCGGTGTGATGTTTGTTTTAATAATAATTTACTTGACCATGAGTATTATAAATAAATTTAACTACCTAGACCTCGCCTATTTGTTATTTATAATTGTCTGCTTCATTAGATTTATCTATATCAAGAAAATTGAACACAAAAATGACCTTTAAATAGGTCTTTTTTCTCCTTTAAATAGGTCTTTTTTCTCTTAAAATGTTATAATAAAAAAGGTGATAAAAAATGTTAATAGATACCCACTGTCACATAAGTGATGAAGATTACGAAAATAAAGAAGAAATCATAAAACACATGGAAAATAATATAATGATAGTAAGTACCGCTAGTCCAAAAGATATAAAAGAAGTAATAGACCTTTGTGAAAAACATAAAAATATCTATGGTACTATCGGTATTCATCCAGAATTTGCTAATACCTACACTATTGACGACTTAAACAAAATAGAAAAATATTTAACCCATTCTAAAATAGTAGGTATTGGTGAAATTGGTTTAGACTACCACTATACTAAAGAAAATAAAGAAAAACAAAAAGAATTATTCATAAAACAAATAAAACTTGCAGATAAATATAAAAAAACCATAGTCATACATAGTAGAGATGCTATAGAAGATACATATAATATAATAAAGCAGTATAAAAACAAAAAAACAAAATGTAATATGCATTGTTTTAGTGGTAGCCTTGAAATGGCAGAAAGATTTGTGAATTTAGGTGTAACTCTAGGCATAGGAGGTGTTCTAACCTTTAAAAACGAAAAAAAATTAAAGGAAATAGTAACCACCCTAGACATTCATAACTTTGTCTTAGAAACCGATAGTCCATACCTTACACCAGAACCTCTAAGAGGCAAAAAAAACGAACCTAAAAACGTCCAATTAGTAGCTGCCAAAATATCCCAATTAACGGGTATAAAATACGCAAAAATCGTTGAAATTACAAGCCAAACAGCTATTAGACAATTTGACTTAAAACTATAAATATGGTATACTTTAAATGGTTTCAATTTTGAAATATGAGGTGAAATATGAAAAAATATCCCCTGAGATATTTAGGCATACCTCTATTAATAAGTATCCTAACTATCACAGGAATAATTACATCTGGTAACCTATTTTCAGAAACGAAATTTGAAGTAAAAAATTTAAACCAGACAAAAAATTCTGTAGCTTTAACTAAAGTTATAGAATATGATACAGTCAAAACCTATAATAAAAAAATTCCTACAGGCGTAACTATCACAAAGGAAAAGGGGCATAACGGACTTGCTTATATCGATGAAGAAAATAACGAACAAATCATCAAAAGTCCAAAAAATGCAGAAATCGAAATTGGAACTGGTGATAAAGCCGATTACGTAGGAAAAATGACAGGTTATGGTGCTGACTGCATAGGGTGCTCTGGAAACGGAACTCTAGCTTGTAAAACCAAAACTGGCTCTTACCATAGTCTAACAAATGATGGTATGACCTACATTGATGATGAATTTGGTGAAGTTAGAATAATAGCTGCTGCTTTAGATAAATTTCCTTGTGGAACAATTATCAAAGTAGATAATCCAAACCTAGGCACCTTTAACGCTATTGTATTAGATACTGGTGGAGCAATGCAAAACGCTTGGAACAGAGGCACAGTCCTTATCGACCTTGCCTACGAAACAGAAAATGATCCAGCTATTCATCTATCCACAAGTTCTAACGTCAAATATAGCGTACAAAGATGGGGCTTTTAAACCTCATCTTTTTTCTTAATATTTTCTTAAAATACCTTAATTATTAATTAAAAAAGTTTATAATCAAACCAGAATATATTAATATTGCCCTAGAGGTGATATTAATGAAAAAAATTTTAATAATAATTATCAGTATCCTACTTATATATCTAGTTTACTATCTTCAAAAACCTTATGTCTATTCATCAGTAAATCCAATCAGTGAAATAGATCCCTTAATATTAGTTAATAGTGAAAATGCCTTTCCAGATAATATAAACTTAAACTTAGTAACATTTCAAAATAATAAAGTAGCTGATACAATATATAATGATTTAAAAGATATGTATAATGCTGCCCTAAATAGTAACATAACCTTAAAAATAAATAATGCTTACCGTTCCAAAGAAAAACAAACAGAAATATTTAACGAACAAGTAAATCAATATATAAATGAAGGATATAATAAAGAAAAAGCTTATAAAATGACATACCTAACAGTTCAAATACCAGGTTACTCTGAACATGAAACAGGACTCGCTATTGACTTTAGTAACCAAGGGCATTATGATGAAAATGAAAAAATGTGGAACTGGCTAAAAAATAATGCCTATAAATATGGTTTTATTTTAAGGTATCCAAAAGATAAATATGAAATAACCAAAATAAACTATGAGCCCTGGCACTACCGCTACGTCGGTAAAAAAGCCGCCAAAGAAATAACAAATCAAAATATTACTTTAGAAGAATACCTAGGAGGATGAAAATGAATATACTAGTTGTTGATGATGAAATCGAAATAGCTGATTTAATTGAATTATATTTAAAAAACGAAAACTATAATGTATATAAATGTTATACACCTAAAAAAGCCTTAGAAATAATCAAAAAAAGAAAAATAGACCTTGCCATTTTAGACATTATGATGCCAGAAATAGATGGTTTTACCTTGTGCCAAGCCATAAGAAAAAAACATAACTTTCCCATCATCATGCTTACCGCCAAAATAACCGATGCCGATAAAATAAAAGGCTTAAATATAGGAGCCGATGATTATATAACCAAACCATTCATGCCCCTCGAACTCTTAGCTAGAGTCAAAGCTCAATTAAGAAGATATATAAGCTATAATCAAAACCAAAATAAAATAATTGCCATTAAAGACTTAGTTTTAGATAAAGATAAACACGAATGTTTAAAAAATAATCAAAAAATAAATCTTACCCCAACCGAATTTTCTATCCTCTACCACCTAGCTCAAAATGAAAATAAAGTAGTAACCACCGAAGAATTATATGAAAAAATATGGAACGAACCTTACTATCAATCATCTTCTGCCACGCTTATGGTTCACATTCGTCACCTAAGAGAAAAATTAAACGAAACCGAAAAAAATAAATATATAAATACCATTTGGGGTGTGGGTTACAAAATAGAAAAATAATATCAGATAATCACCTACCTCATTCACATTCATGAATAAATAAAACTTAACCGGCTCAGCCTCTAAAAAAATTAGTAAAATGGAGATATAAATATGAAAACAAATAAATATGGTAAAGATCTAACATTTAAATTCTTAAAAAGACTATTTAAAATAACAGTATTATATACACTTTGCTTCATCATTTTCTATATAATAGGAAGAAAATTGTGTGCAAGTATAATTTGGTATCCAGATGATCCTTTGTATATTTTTCTAACAGGTATATTTTATCAAGGTTTTTTTCTTCTAATTTTCTGGTTTATAGGCTTTATAATCATATTTAGTATAACCTTAATGAAATCACTTTCTTATATTGATGCCTTAGTTTCAGAAAGTAAAAAACTAATCACTAAAACAGATGATAAAATAATATTACCAGATGAATTAAAAGAAGCCGAAGAAACCATGAACCAAATAAAAAAAGAAGCCTTATTTAATGAAAAATTAGCCAAAGAAAATGAACAAAAGAAAAATGATTTAATTGTCTATCTAGCTCATGACTTAAAAACTCCCCTCACCTCTATCATCGGTTATCTTTCCTTATTAGATGAAGAAAAAAACTTAAGTAATAAACAAAAAAATAAATTCATTAAAATAGCCTTAGAAAAATCAAATAAATTAGAAACGCTCATAAATGAACTATTTGAAATAACTAAATATAACTCCGAAACAATCACACTAAAAAAAGAAAAAATAAACTTAACTTTATTAATAAATCAAGTAATAGATGAATTCTATCCAATATTAAAAGAAAACAAGAAAAAAATAAACTTTCAAACTCAAAAAGATATTTTCATAAAAGCCGATTCCATTCAAATGGCCAGAGTCTTTAATAATCTAATCAAAAATGCCATTAACTATAGCTATGAAAATAGTCCAATTAATATAAAAATAAAAGAAACAGAAAATCTAATTATAACCATATCTAATAAAAGTAAAACCCTAACTAAAAAGCAGTTAGATCAACTATTTGAAAAATTTTATAGAGTAGACTATTCAAGAAATACAAAACTAGGTGGTTCAGGCCTAGGCCTTGCAATTGCTAAAGAAATAATAAAATTACATAACGGAAGCATAACTGTTAAAAGTGAAAATGAAACAACTACATTCACAATAACCTTACCCCAAAAATAACTAT
>CALVIE010000007.1 GCA_944329385.1 uncultured Bacilli bacterium
AAATGGAAGAAATAAAAAAAGAGAAAGAAAAAAACTGAGTAAGGTTATATATAGAGTGTAACTTTATTTAGCAAGAGTTCGGAAAATACCCAAGCCATCAACCAACACGGCAATTTAAAATACCCCTAGAGGTCCTCTAGGGTTTCGTTTGCGTTGTAGTGCCACGCGTGTTCTTGTTTTTCCTTAATTATCATTAATTATATAAATCAGAAAATTAAGGAAAAATTTTGAACACGATTTGTATTGAATTTTCCAAAAATATTTTCTATATATTTTAATAATGATTTTTTTGGAAAATTAAAAGTTTAAGTTTTTTCATATAAATAAAAAAAAGAGAAACTTAAACTTTTCAATACAAATAAAACTTTACAACTAGTGAAAAATTATAGGTTTAACACTAATTTGAAGTGCGGTAATAAAAATGCTTTTTTATTTTATAAAATAAATAATGATTTGCATTTTTATTTTGTCGCACTTTATTAGTGTTTATGTAATTATAATATACAGCTTATATAATTATTTTTGCACTTTTTCCTTATAATTTAAAAAGAGAAAGTGCAAATTGTAATTAGATTATAATAATTCAATTTTTCATAGAGGCTGTAATGAAATAATAAATAAAATAATAACGTCTATCATTACAGCCTCAGCAAGTTTATTAATTACATAAAAAACTTAATAGTTGGTAAATTTTAATTACTCAAATGTTATAAATAATTAATAAAATAAACTTGCACTAGTTTCAAGTTTGCGTGGCACTACAACGCAAACGAAACCCTAGAGGACCTCTAGGGGTATTTTAAATTGCCGTGTTGGTTGATGGCTTGGGTATTTTCCGAACTAGTATATCAAAAAAAGCTAATAATATTAAATATTAGCCATTTTGAGTATTATGAACATCACAATCTTGTAATAATTTAAACTTAGAATCTTTTAATCCATAAATTCGGTAACAACTATCAAAAGTCGGAACATCAATTATTTCGTTAGCCACAATAACTTCATATTTCCCATCACTCATCATATCTAAAGAATCAATCATTGTAAATGAACTTAAACCTTCTTTACTTTCAACAACTTCAACTTTACCATTATCAACAATAAATAAATATGCGATCATATCATAATCAGTAACTTCGTAAGAAAAATTAGTAATAGTATATAAAGTTTCCTCTTTTCCATCACCATCATAATCAATATCCAGTTTTTTTAAGGAATTTCTATAACTCTGTAAAGCTTCATTATTATCTGTCTGCACCACTTTTTTAATATAAACATCATCTGAATCATCATAACCTTGAATTCTATTTGCACTAGGTTTAATATCAAGATTATCAGTATATGCAATTCTAAAATCATCAAATTCATATTCATTATAATCATCATCAAAAAAATACCATTTATTAGAATTATATTGAATTTTCACGTCTTCAACCTTGTTATCACCATTATAAACCGTAAAATTAAAATTACTTAAATCAGGTACATCTCCTAACTGTTCAAAATCACCATTAACTTTTTGATAAATTAAAGAATCACCAACTATTAAATAACTATCAGCATTACCATCATGATTCCCTTTAATACTCAAAAAAGCAACCACAATATATAATACTAAAATCACAATTAAAACTATAATGTAAACTTTGTTTTTTCTTAATTCTTCTTTTATATTCACATTAACTCACCTACTATTATAATTATATCTATTTTTTTTAAATACTTCAATTATATTTTATTGATAAAAAAAATTTTTACTGATATAATTTAAATAGGATGGAGGTAAACATGGAAGATGAAAATAAAATTAAACAAAAAATACATATAATAATTGCCATTATTGCAGTAATTATTATTATAATTATAGGCATAATAATATTTATAAATATTCAACAAAAAATAAACAATGATAGATTTACTTCTTACATAAAAAATAACAATTATAAAAAAGATAATACTGGCATTTACACAAAGCAAAATGACCAAACCACATATAAAGCTATATATGACACTTATCTTCTTTTCAAAGAAACTTCTTCATCAACAAACACTAGCTTCACAAGCATTGCTACCGGTTACCAAAAAGATGGAACAATTGAAGTTAAATATAAAGAAGAAGGATATAATCAAAATGACGAAATTAGTACACTGTATCAAAAAGGAACATATAAAAATGGCGAATTCACGTGCAAAATTATAAATAATAATGGCCTTAAAACCCAATGCCCAACAATGAAAGAAAAAGCCCAAGAATTTGAAAATGAAGTCAAAAGAATTCTTAAAGATAATAATATTAAAGTCAATTATATAACTCTAAAAGATAAAAATTCAAAATAATTTAACAACAACCACAACAAAAGCGACGGAATTAAACCGTCGCTTTTTTATGATAAAATACTTTGTCCTAAATTTGTTGCACTTGAAACTCTCTTTCCAGCCCATTCCATATGCCAACCATTAGTTCCAGGATTTGAACCATAAGTTTGATAAAAAGCTACATGTGACACTTCAAATTCCAAAACATTTTGACCATTATTATGGCCCCATTCATTAGCACCAGAATCACTTTCATTTTTTATATCAGCAATAATAGCCGGTATTTTAGTACCATCATCTAAGAAGAAATCGACTTTATCACCAACATTACCAAATTTCTTAGTACAAGCAACAAGATATCGACCATCTATTACTGCAATTCCATCATCCCACTCAGCTCCAGATGATGCCCATATATCATATACTCTACCTTGGTCATAAACCCAGTCCCAATCATTATAAACTGTAACTGTAAATCCGCCACCGCCATATTCTTCAGGAATAATAATATCACCAGAAGTTTCACAATAATCCGCAGACCCACCAGTTGACGTACCTGCTTGTCCTTGCAATACATCAGTAGCATACATGACCCTATAAGTCTCTACGACCCAGCCACTATAATTATCATCAAGTGTGTTACCGCTAACACCACCTGGATCAATTATCGTAACTTGACCATCACTAACAGTATCCACTGCAACCCAGTGTTGTGCACTCGCATTATGACGAATATTTAATAAAATAAACTTTTGATATTTCCCCTCAGCCGGCGTCGATAATTCTTGAGATAAAACATTCGCTAGCGTTTGTGTATCACTTATGTTAACCGTATGCCTACCAGACAACACAACATTAGGTGCTATACTTTGATAACCACTCCAAGTAAACGCACCACCACTAACAAATCCACCATTTTGATTCAATGTTGTAACCAAAGCCCCAGGATTAAAACTACTATATCCACTAGGCAAATTCGTAATTTGTGTGCCAGATCTAGCAATTTGAATAGCCAAAGAAGTAACAAGACATCCAATGGCAGCCATATTTCTACCGCCACCTAATGAAATAGAACCCCATTCAGGATCAGCTTGTTTCCAAGTAGTATAAGCACCAGAAGCAGATGGATTAACAATACAATTATCCGCTAGACCTCCACCACTACTATCACGTAAATCTTCAGCTAAACCAACAATTTGTTCAGCCACAATATCTTTCTTTTCTTGATATTGCTCCTTACCTTCATCTGTACTTAAATCTGGATTTTGAACATGTTTATAAGTTCCCCCAATAAATCCTAAACCACAAATCTTATCCATGGTATAAAATCTACTCAGTCGAGTAGCCATAGCCGCATCTTGAGTGCTAAATCCGTCTAAATTGCTAAAGTCATGAGTAAGCTCTAATGGATCACCAGCAAAAAAATCATCCATTCCAGTCGCACTAATTGCTACATCCGCAACATTCCTAATCGTACAAAAAATACCATTATATGCAATAGAAATAAAATTCGTAATTGGATTACTTCTATCTATCAAATTTCCAACTAATCCTTCACCAGCTAAAGCTTCTTTATATTTATCATCACTATAGCTTCCAATCCAACCGCTAGAATCAAGCATAACAATAGTTGCTGCCGTTAATAAATCAATTGATTGTGGTTTCTTTATTTCTGATTCCAAATTTACATCAGTTGAATGTTCCCATTCATCAACATACATATCAATAACCTTATTTAAGACACAATTTTCATCTAAGCGTTGTTCAGTATGTGCATCTTCCCCTTCACCAACCAACACCTCGACTAAACATCCAATACTAGCCAAAACTGTTTTCCACATATACTGTGCCATACTCGTCGCACTACCAACAACTTTATCAAACGATTCAGCTATCTCAGTCCATGTACTTCTAAATTCATCCTCACTAAAATTCTCATCATAAGAATCTTCAATATAATCTGTAAGCGTTCCTCTATGAACTAAAGTCGCATATAAAGCAGCTTCATCTGTTTGTTTTGGAAAAACCTCATGAATTATTTCTATCTTCCTAAGTAATTGTTGTTCTTTTTTATTGCCACTAGTTTCATCTTTTAAATAATCACCACGATTAATGGCAAATATCGGTCCTAAATTAACAAATAAAATCAATAAAATTAAACCCAAAAAAGAAAATAACTTAAATCTTTTTTTTAATTTACTTTTCCTTTCCTTCATCTAAACACCACCCAATTTAAAAATTATTATTCTTTTTTGTTTTAAACTTTACTAATATAAAAAATATAAAAATCACTAACAAAATAAAAACTATCACAAATATCAATGTTAAAAAACTATCATTTTCCTTTATTACATTCTCAGCTTTAACCGCCTTTTGAATTGTAAGCTTAATTGGTTTTTCATAATAATTTGAAATATCAATAAACCAATTATAAACTTTACCAGATACACTATCTGCATTATTGTCAGTTACTTTCATATCTGTTTTAATACTAATTTTTACATTATCAACCTGAAAATTATCCTCTAGCATATTTATACACCTAAATGTATCACTAGTGGCAAGATTAATTTGTTTATCATCACTACTTAAAAAAACATTCTCATAACATTTACTTAAAAACATACTTTGAGTAAAATGACTATAATCATGAACATAATCATAAGAAAGAAAATAATTACTATTATCTTCATTTAAAGACACCTTATAAATAGCATCTAAATCTGAACCTGGATATACATAATGATTATTTGTTAAATATGGTTCTAAAGCCGATCTATCAGTTTCAGCTTTCTTAAAATCGACTGTAACATTTTCCACAATATTATCTTCATTAATTTCCAAATTATATTCCGCACTACATCCAGTCAACAAAAATACTAAAAATAACAATAAAATTCTTTTCATATATTCACCTAATATCAACCTTTATATCTCCTGTATACCTCAAATCCACCATGATAATCACAGTAATCTTGTAACGATTCTTCTTGAACACCATCAATTCCAGATAAACCATACTCAGTCTTTATAGCCGAATGAATTACTGTTCCATTTCCAGAATATATCCCAACATGTCCAATATTATTTCCACCATCTAAGATAATATCACCTGCCGAAAGTTCATCAGCCGATGTCACAGTTTCAAACAAATTAGAAGTAGCTAAACTCTTAGTATAATGTGGAACCTCAACACCTAAAGCCTGGCGATAACAATAAGCTACTAAACCTGAACAATCAAAAGAATCAGGTCCTTCTGCTCCAAATACATAAGGTTTACCTATTTGCTGCCTAGCACATTCAACCACTGATGATGCTGAACCACTACTTCCAGAACCATTAAAACTATCAGACAAGGAACCACCACCGAAAATAGTTCCAATTAACATCTGCGGAATAGCAACAATAGCAAAAAATACAACGAATACAAAAGCAGCCAACGGTCCAGCAATAGAAATTACAATTATTAATGGTGTTTTTAACACACCAAGAAATGACTTAACTCCTTCTTCATTTGAATTAGAAGTGACCGACTTTACAGCTTTAGCTGTTTTAACAGCTTTCGCTCCTTTTGAAATAGCACTCTTTGCTTTTAAAAGCACAACTGGTAAAGCCATAATGTCACCTCCACTTCAAATACTATAGTCCACCACCAGAACCAAACGAATCTAATTCTTGTTGAGTAACAACAACATTTATTCGCAAACGTTTACTTCCACATACAAACAAAGCTTCACCTTGATTATATCCTTTAATACTTTCTTTTTCATTATCATTTAAATCAATTAATTTAGACAAATCCTCAACGGCCTGCTTTTTTAATCCCATTATTAAATAATAAGAAGCATTATCAAAAATTGCCTTACCTTGAGTAATTACACTAGGATCACTAAAATCAGTAGGTTGTTGTGTAATTATAATAGTTCCCGTATTATACTTACGAGCACGTCTTTGAATTTGCGCTAAGAAATCCGCTCCCAAAGTATTATTACCTGACAAAAGCACATGAGCCTCATCAACCGTAAGTATTGTATTAATACTAGAATCCAAAGTTAAACTCCATGCATACTTAAGTACATTAAAGAATAAAGCATTTCTAATATTCTCATCAGCATTCATTAACTCTCTAATATTAAACACAATAAAATTACTTTTTGGAGTTATCGTAGTAGTTCCATCAAAATAGAACCTTAATTCCCTAATTAATGGACGTAATTTTAACTCTAATTGTTCCAAAATATCTCTTTCTTTACTTTGCTCAGGCATTGCTGTAATCTTTCCTCTAACTGTTGCATATACATCTTTAAAAGTAGGATAATCTTTAGAGGTATAATGTGTAAAATCAACATTAAAGTCAATACCAAAACGCTTATAAGTTTCTTGAACCATCTCACTAAAAATATTCAAAACATCTTCAGTAATAGATGGATCATAATATTTCATAAATGCCTTTACTGTTTGCAAAGAACGAGTAAGTACAGCATATCCCATACCCTGTTTAATTTCTTCTTCATCAGCATCCATAATAACTTCAAGCGGATTAATCATACCAAATTCTCCACCTTTACCAAGATCAATAAAATCACCGCCATAAAGTCTTGTCATATCTTCAAGTTCACCTTCTGGATCAATTAAAACCATTTTATAACCATTTCTAATATGATTTCTCAAAAGCAATTTAGCTGCCGTTGATTTACCACTACCAGAAGTACCCAAAATAATCATATTAGCATTATTTCTATTGTGTTCCTTTTGAATCTGATACAAAAATTGATTAAATAATATAACACCACCAGAAAAGTCTACACCAAGTAATGTTGAAAGTCCAGGGTCTTTAATACTATCAAATACATACGGATACATTGCTGCAAGTGTTGGTGAAGGAATTGGAATACCAATTCTTTCTTCAATATCTTGTTTTGGAAATATTGGAAGCATACTTTTTAAAACTTTTTCCTGTTCAAATCTTAAAGGAATAGCTCTCATATCCATTGCCTCTAAAAAGTTCTTTACCTGTAATTTTCTTGTCGTAAGTTCATCTTCTGAATCAGCAGTAATCATCAAATGTAATTGAAAATCCCAAATTTTAGCCTGCGTCGCAGCTAACTGTTTAATAAATTCTTCCAAAGACTCATAATCTTGACGCAACTTTTCTTGCATAGTTACATCATGTTCTTCCTGATAACGAACTTTCATATCTGCTATTTCTTTATTAATCATCTTATTTATTACACTAAAAGGAAGGGGCAAATGTTTAATTACCATTTTAACCCCAGGAATACTAGTTAAATTAGATAAAAAACCAGGAGCTATCATTTTAGGATAACTAATAGCTGTCAAAATTGTAGAATATTTATCACTAGATACAAAAGAACTTGGTTTAAATTCTAAACCTTTTGGAGCAATTTGCGTTCTTATATCCATTAACTCATCACCGCCCCAAAACTAGTAGTCATTCCACCATTCAAGAAATTATCCAAAATAATTCTTAAATCATCATTTGAAGTTTGTGTTACATTAAGTCCTGCACTAGCAAATGCTTGAACTATATTTCTAATTTTTTTCTGAATCTTATCCATATCTTTTTCTTTAAAAAGTAAATAATATTCAGTATCAACAACATTCATAGTTGTCGTAAACATATTAGCCTTATTAATATCGTCTAAAATAAGCTTTCTTTTAACAGGATTTGTCTCTGAATTATAAAGCAATTGTAATCTCGATAAATAAGAAGTAATATCAACTGGTCTGTCTGCAACAACAATCCAAAATTCATAATCTATCATATTATAAACATTTTTTAAATTAGTAATAATCATATTTTGCAAATCAGGTTCCAAGATAAAGATATTTCTAGGAAATATCTTTACCCCAGTCACCTTTTCATTATTGTCACATATAATAATGCCATTTGTAATCGCTTTAATTGGCACAAAATCATTTGTGTATTTGCTGCGGTTCGTCCCCGTACTCATCTTTCACACACCATCCTTTCCATATAAACTTTTGTCTTGAGGTAAAATACCGATATGCCTCTTGAAGAATAATTCTAATATTATGATAATTTGGCACTGGCAAAACCAAAAATCCACAAATCAGTGCAGGCATCAAATCAATAACTGCTCCAAACATAGTATTAGGTGCTATCAATAGCAACATAATTACTGTAGCCGTTATACCACAAGCAAAAAGTATTAAATCAAAAGTTGTAAAAGCTCCAAAAATAAGCATTGACTTTTTCGAGTTAGCTGGTATTAAAAATTTCATATAATCACCCCTTTACCTTTTAAAACTCTTTCTAACTTTATAATCTTTAATCATTTTATCATTATTTATATCATTCACATATACATCACTATTAACAATCTTCAAAATAGTCAACTGGGCCAATTCTGCAGAAGCAACAATTTCTTTCCACAAATCAAACTTCATCAAATCCATATTCAATAGATTAATATTACTGTTCTTTAACCTCTCTAAACCATCTTTTATAATACCATATATAGAATCACTATTTTGACTATCAATATAATCAGACACAACCTTGCTTCTCAATCTATCTACTTCATTATTTAGTTTAATCCACTCTTTCAATGAAATATGACCATTTTTAATAAAACTATCCAATTGACTTTCTTTCATCACAACAACTTGCCATCGAGGAAGTCTAGCCAAATCTAAAATAGCTTTATGTTCCATCATATCTTTATCATCAATAATTTTTTGATACACCTGAATATGTTTAGAATAAACTTCACTTTTTGGTGTCATACCAATTTTATCTCTAAACAAAGATTCTAATATACTCATTATTGTTTACTCCAAAATGACTGTCTATTTTCAGAACGTAAACTATCATCAAGTGTTTTAGAGTCTTGATATTCTTCACTATTGCTAAGCATTAAAGCTTCTTTCTCTGCAGCCTTACTAACTTTATCTATATCCTCCCATTGAATATTTTCATCCACAGTCTGCACTAAAGGCTTACCATTATTATCAGTATAATTAAGTTTATTATCATTGTACTCCTTAACAAAAGCATTATGTTCTATAGTAAGCTGATAATCATCTTGAGAACTAATATTTTGCGTTCCATCAGTTTTACCATAACTATTAATATAATTACTAATCATCCGTTGCTCATCATTAAAGAATTTATTCATTTCACTAGTAAATGCTTTCTCATATTCTGCTTTATTGTTATAACTAGCTACTGCAACATTACCATTTGCATCAGTATAATGTATATCATGTCGATTTTTTACAGCCTCTTGCAAATTAGCTTTTTCTTGTTGTGTCCACTTCCACTTATCAGATTTTTTGCCTAACTGATCTGTAGCTCTATTTTTCATAGAAGATGCATGCTTTGCTAAACTGTCATGATACCCTATACGTTTATCTAAGCCTTCTTTTTTAGATTGCATACCAACTGCCTGCCTTGAATATGCACTAACACGTTGAGTTAATGTAGTATTAGTTTTTAACGCTGCATTTCTACCAGCTATACCAGCAACATCCAGTGATTTAGATAATGTATTCTTGCCACCAGACCTAACACCAGCAACAACACCTCTTACAGCACCAGCGCCAACACCACCAACACCTCTTCTAAATGTAGTCCAAGCATTTCCACCTTCGTCACGCGTTGCAGCAGCCGCGGCAATACCAGACGCTGTAGCACCTACGCCTAAACCGATAGCACCTCCAGCTAAAGTACCAAATCCGCTATCTCTAACTGCTCCCATAGACTTAAACGGATTCAAACTCAACTCTCCAGAACCTTTGATACCAAATATAGATTCAATCATTTTAGGTACTTGTTTAGCAAACATAAATGCTCCAATAATTAAGAATAAATATATCCAAATATTAAATACAATATCGTCGCCAGTTATATCATTAACTTTTTGCCCTAATGTTGAATCAGAAGCCAACACCATTGAAGAAATAACAGATATCAAAACTATAACTAAGAAAACAACCGCAAGCCTTAAGAAAAGAGAAAAATAAGTAGATGCGCATTCTTTTATCCAAGAATTTAATTTACCACTACCAATTGATTCCTTAGGATCAATATAAGATACAATCGCAATCGGTGCAATCATTTGTAAGAAACATAATTTAATAACCCTAACTGCCACATCAACACAAAACACAATAAGTAAAAATACAACATATATACCAGCAGCAGTTGAAATAAATGGTAAATAATTAATTACATATTCTCCATCACTTTTCCACCACAATAACTTATCAAAATGAGAAAAATCACGTTCATCACAAATACCATTAATACACTCATTTCCATCACGATCAGTATTACCAGCATATTTAAAAAAGCTATATAAATCCACATCATTTGCAGAAGCATCTTCATATCCACCTATTTCTGTATCTAATTGTTCCAAACAAGAACCAGTAAGTGCCATATCCTTTGAACCAAAGACACCACTAGTACCATTACAACCACTAAACAAAGCACCATCACCTTCAGTTACCGCAGGATTCAAAGAATAAAAAGCTCCAAACATCATAAATTGTACATCTTTAGCCATTGTTTCAACACTATCAGGAGTTATTTTTCCATTTTCATCGGACATATTACTTCCTAATATTAACTTACCAATAACATTATTTTGAATAATCGTATTTTGCAACTGTGCTGCAAACTGAAAAACATAAGGTACACTAACTAAAAGTACTAATGCAACCAATACATTAGTTACTAATTTTCCCATTCCTTTAGAACTATCCCTAAAAGCACTAGGATCAACTATATACTGTAAAAGGGAAAAACTAACCTTAAACAACATAAATATTCCAAGTAATACATAAACACGATTAATTAATTCTTGAAGTGGATTATCTTCGCCACTAAATAAATTTAATTGCGATAAATAAATAAATAATTTATATATTTGAGGAATCAACCCATATACAATATTATCTAGAAAAAACATTAAAGTTCTAAAAAGGTTTTGTACTATTTCCATAAGTTCCTCCTTTATTTCGTTATATCACAGAATATATCACCGTCAGCACCAATTTTTACAGTACCTCCAATATTATCATTAATAATATTTATAATAAAAGTTAAAAACATTGGTAACAAAAGTAAAATAAACACTACTATAAGTCTAGTAATTAAATGACTAAATGCAGTCTTTAATTTTTCATCATCAGAACCAACTATAGCTTTGATAAAACCAATTGCCGTCATAACGACGACTAAAATAATTGCTACAACACTAATAAACCAAAAAACACTAGATAAAATATTACTCATATCATCATCAATAAGACTACAATCATTACCAACGTCATCAATTGAATATTCATTTCCTGCAGCCCAACTAGCAATTGCATTAGGATCTACCCCAGTATCACTAAAAGCATCTGGATTAGCTGTAGCTTTTTCAATACATTTTTTAAATTCTTCAGAATTAATTTCATATGCATTATAACAATATCCTTGAGCTTTTGAAATATCTTGAGCTTGTTCAGTCCTATCAGCTGCCTCATCATCAGTTGCACCAGTAGCATCGTCCGCATTAGATGTTGCATCAGAATCAAAATCTTCTGTTGGATCTTCCCAATCTTCTTTATCTTCATTAGCCTGTTGTTGACATTTTGCCTTACATTGAGCACATGTTTGACCATTAGGATTTGTTTTACAAGCATCACTTTTATTACAATTATCTATACAACTACTTCCACCAGAACTACTAGATCCACTAGAACCAGAAGAATTTCCTAAACAATCCGGCCAATCTGGACTAGTTTGATTACAAACCGCATTAACTCCACTTATATTGACAAATAATATCCCTACAATTAACAAAATAGATATAAAACATTTTTTCATAAAATCCCTTACCTTAATATATACATAACCATTATAGCAAAAATAAGTTTAAAGATAAATAAAATTATACATAAAAACAAAAAAAGTTATTTTACAATAACCTTTTTTATTCAGTAGTATCTTCTATTTCGTTATTTGTATCAACACCGTTAATAAATTTTTTACTACAACTCCAAATATCACTAACAGTTGTACCATCTGGATTAGCTTGATCCTCAACTCCAGATACTAAATTAACAGCAAGCTGAACTACAAATATGATTAAAAATACCACTAAAGCAGAAATAAGACGTGAAACAAATGCTTTTTGATATTTTTTTATATCTTCTTCTTTTTTTGCAATTACAGACTTTGTAAAATCCATCATACCCCAAATAATAAGTAATATTGGAACTACAATTTTAATTCCTTTAATAATAGTCGAAACTACATTAAACAAAGCATTAGGAACTAAAATTCCTTCACATAAAGTCGAATCAGCAGTATCTAACAAATATATTAAATCCATATCTCATTCCTACTTTCCATATTTTTAAATTTAAGCTTCTTGTCCTGTAATTAATGATTTTGCACAGCCCCATATATCTTGAGTATCTTCACCAACATTATCTTCACCAGCTACACTAGCTGCAACATTAATTAAAAGCTGAACAATAGTAACAATTAAGAAAACAAGTACAGCTGCAATAAGTCTTTTCATAAATAACTTTTGACCAGCTTTAATTTTGTCCTCATCTTGTCCAATAATAGCTTTCGCAAAATCAATCATACCCCAAATAATCAAAAGTATTGGAACTATAACTTGAATTGCAACAACAATTAAATGGATGACGTTACCAATTCCTGTTGGAATACCTCCGTCAATTACACCTCCACAATAATCTAAAAAACTAACAAAATTTAACATATAAACCTCCTCTTAATCTATATAATAAATATACCTTTTATTAAAGATTTTGTCAATAGATTGTGCAACATATACAAATAATTGACAAATTTACTAAACAAAGTTCTATTACGAAAATACCCACAAATACATAAAAATTCGTAATAACAATCATAAATTTAAACTATTTTCATCTAAAAGAAAATTATATATTCCCATAGTAACAATACCATTTTCATCTCTTCTTGGTTTTATATTATTTCTAACAACAATAATTTTTTTAAATGAATCACTAATATTAATCAAAGAATTATTCTCTTGCTTAAGTTTCTCAGTACTATCTATTGAAAAAGCCGATTGAATATAATACTTATTATTACCTTGTGAAGCAATAAAATCAACCTCATAATTTTTTAAAATTCTCTCACCCTTTTTATTACTATCATATGCACTAACAACCCCAACATCAACACTAAAACCTCGCACTCTAAGCTCATTATAAATAATATTTTCCATAACATGATTTTCCTCAGTCTGTCTAAAATTAAGTCTAGCATTCCTAAGCCCAATGTCTTCAAAATAATACTTATAAGGTGAATTAATATATTTCTTACCTTTAATATCAAATCTTTTTACTTTATTAATCAAAAAAGAATCCTCAAAATAACCAATATACTTATGAATAGTCTTATCACTAATTACTTTATTTTTTTCACTTTTAAAAGTTCTTGAAAGCTTAAAGGGATTAGTAAGTGAACCTATAGATGAAGCCAAAACATCCAAAAGTTCATCTAATTCTACCTTATTTCTTACGTTATTCCTCTCTACAATATCTGATAAATAAACCTTATCAAAAAGCGAACTCAAATACCTTGCCTTTTCTAAAGAACCTTTATAACTCAAAGTAAGAGGCATTCCACCATAATTAAAATAATCATCCCATGCTTCATCAACACTTCCATCATAAACAGAAAAATATTCTTTAAAGCTCAAAGGATAAACATGTATTTCATCTCCCCTACCTCTAAATTCAGTAATAACATCAGATGATAAAAACTTAGAATTACTTCCTGTCACATATATATCTATATTATCTATATGAAGCAAACTATTTAAAACTTCCTCAAACCTATCCAAATATTGAATTTCGTCTAATAAAACATAATAAACTTTATTATCAATAATTTTTCCTTTTACATAATCAAGCATAACATAAGGATCTCTAAGCCTTTCATTACTTAAATCATCTAATACAATAGAAATAATATGAGAATCATCAATTCCTTTTTCTATTAAATAATTATAAAATATTTTAAAAAGTAAAAACGATTTTCCAGATCTCCTTAATCCAGTTATAACCTTAATAAGTCCATTATTTTCCCTATTTTTAAGCATATTCAAATAATTATCTCTTTTAATATACATACTTTTACCTCATTTCAATTAATATTTTATAATTATTATATTAAACAGTCAAGTTTTCTATTACGAAATTACTTGCAAATGCATAAAAATTCGTAATAGAAAAAAAGAATTACTTAAATATTCCCATAATTCCTTTTTTATCACCATCACCTTCAGAAGAATCTTGTTTATAAAATCCAAGCTTAGAAAAAAACTTATCCAAAGCTATATTTTGATCACTTTGGTCATTTAAAGGTGGAATAGTTGCAAACACTGTAAGCCCAGTTTCATATTCAAAATCAGCAACATCTTGTTTACTAATCATACATTTATTAAGTACAATTTTTTTATTTTTGTTTCTCTCAAGCACCTTAGGATCACGGGCCAATAATTTATTAAGTTGTATTTTAGAAGGCTCAAGCAAATATATAACCTCTGTTGCAAAAGTTTCAGCCATTTGGCTAGTATTTCCATCAAGTAAAATAATATCAGAAGTACTATATTTATTTATAGTATTACCAAGTTCTCCACTATTGACACTATACATTTTATCCTCATCAAAATACATAAAATCATGTTTATCAACTTCTACAGCAACTACATCATAATTATGTGCTAACTGCTTTCTCGCAATATAAATTAATGTAGTAGCTCCCGCACCAGGTGTAATATCTTTAAAACAAATTACAGAACATCTTTTTAGCTCATTAGAATAACTAACCGGTGCCACACCTACATCATAAGAGCCATGCGTCGTATCAAGCTGATGATACTGAGCAACATCACGATAACTATTTGGATGATCAATAAGCCATTTAACACCATCTACATTCATCGTAAAATTATAAATTCCCATCGAAATCAAATCAGATAAATATTCTGGATTAGATGTTTCTGGTGATGCATCAAGTAGTAAGACCACTTTACTAACATCAAGTGATAAAGATAATTGCTGTAAAGTTTTAATTTCCTTATAATCTTTTAAAGCTGTTACATCCAAAATCATTTTTTGAAAAAAGAAATTTTGAAAAGTATTTATAATCTCATCAACCGTGTATTCTCCCTCTAATTTTTTTATAACCTCAATATCTAAATTAGATAAAGCATCACGGTATTTATTTGCAATTATAACGTTCATCTCGCACCTCCTCTAGCTATCTATTTCATTAAAGATCATTGTTTCACCATTTACTGGTAGTTTAAGTAATCCACCTAAAATAGGTAAATCAAAATACATATATGATATTACTCGGTAATATTTTCCACACTTAGCAGTATCAGAACCAGAGCCACATGTATCAAACTCATATACACAGTATTGATAAACACCTTCAGAATTAAGTAATTGTCCACCTCTTCCGCCATTACCACTCGCAGTACTTGGACAAACATCAGAATTCTTATTGTAACCAACATTTGCTCTATAACCAATATTTCCAAGCCACTCTTCCACTCTAGCCTCAGTCGAACTAGTATAACCTTGATCTTTTTCTATTTCTTCAATAATTTTATTTTTCACCTTGAAAGCCCTAGAATAAGAAAGAGAACCAATAAAAAACATAATCAAAATTATAACAAATATAATAACTAAATTAAATATTCCAGCATTAGCTATAGCTTCTTTCATATTCTATCACCCTGTCTTTGATCATCACTAAAATTATAAATTCTCTCACCTTTAGTAAATACAGGCAACTTAAATGCGTTAACAATTGGTAAATCAACATAAATATAACTAGTAATTGCATAATTATAATATATAGGTTCATCATCACCATTATAGCGATTTAACTCCTGACTACCGCGGTCATCACTAAAATAATATACACAGTATAAATGTTTAGCTGACCTTGAAGTTAATAAAACGCCTCCATCTTTTGTCTTTGGACAGCTATTTTGTCCAGTTGGACTATAAGTATATCCAATACTAGTCAAAAAATTTTGTATTTCCTCTTCAGATTTAGAATTATATCCTTCAAACTTATCAATCATATAAAGCATTCTCTCATTTACTTTAAAAGCTTTATAATAACTAATAGTTGCTGAAAGTAGTCCAAACACAATTATAATAAACAAAATAATTATATTATATAAAAATATACTACCAATTCCCTCTCGCATTTTATCTCACCGCCTTATTATTGAATAAAAAGCCTGCTTCCAAAAAAGCAAGCTTTTTTATATTATGTATTTGTAGTAGTATCCGAAGCTTCTACACATTCTGTATATGCACTAGCATCACCATAAGATGTATCACACTGGCCACCAGACCATACACCTCCAGCATCTGTACAACAAGCACGTTCAGCTGTATTACTCATCAAATTGTTAATAAGTGGTGTAACAACCGCAACGATGACACCAATCAAGATAATTGCAACAACTGTTAAGTTTGCCTCTCCTGCTGCTTCCTTCATTAACTATCACCTACCCTCCTATTTTTAATTATAACACAATTTATATAAATTGACTATACTTAATAGCTCATCATCATCATCATTGACAAAAGTAGAAAACCAAGTATACCTCCACCAGTGCCAAACAGCATCATCATAGTCTTATTTTCCATTTTTTCTAAACGCTCTTTATACTTTTGTTCACGAGCCTTATTCTGTAAAGTAGATATTGTACGTGAAAACATCATTAACTGTTCTTGTTTATTTTCCTGACTTCCTAATCCCAAACGATATAAAAGCCTCATCATTCTCATAGAATCACGTACAGGATATTCATGAGCAAAATCCATATAAGGTTGAACAGAAGAATCACCCGCATCTATTTTCGCAACAAGTTCTCTAAGTCCTGATTTAAAAAGCTCTGGCGCTGTATCAATAGAACGAGATAATGCAACTGGAACTGTATAATGCTGGACTAAAATTTCCAGTCCCTTTAAATAGTATGGAAGAAGTAAATTGATTTTATGCAAATTCTGTTTATAATAATTACTAAGTTGCATATAAGGCATTTTAAAAAGTGCAAATCCAATTAAGAAAGATAAAAGCACATAAGCAAATGAAAGCTGCTGTAAAAATATAAATAGACAAAAGATTATTCCTACAATTCCATTACGAACTCTAAGTCCAAACATTTTTTCAACATCAACATCACTGCCATACCTTATCTTAAGTAAAAACTCATAATCATCTTCCCTTAAAACATTAAAATAAGGTTCAGTTTCTTTAATAAATTTATTAGAACTAAAATGATTATTAACTTCAAGAATAACTAAAATAATAATCGCAATAATTATAAATATTAATCCCAAACTCATATCACTCAGCCCCCACATCTTCATTATAATATTTTTCACCAGATAAGATGAAGAAAGTATTTAACCAAATAATACCATGAAGTAATAACTGAACCCACCAATCGGTAAGCATTTCATTATAAGTTTCCATACCAAGCATAAATTGTACAAGCATAACCATCAAATAAAGAATAATACCAAATTGTAAAAACTTTTTATGGAATGTTGCTCTATCAATTCTATCACGGTATACACTTTCAACAAGCATATCTATATCCTGACTCATGTTTTCCAAAGATTCGCCAGCATCTCTAGAACCTTCATTAGTAATTTGTAAAAATAGCTGATGCATATTTCTAACAATATGAAAATCATATTTTGCATTCATATAATTAAGTGATTGATCAATTGTACCATTTTGATAAGCCATATCAATCATCATCTTTACATCTGATTTAACAGGATCTTCAAGTACATTTGATGAATATACACCCTCAAGTGCTTTAACAAAAGACTGTGTCGTCGCAAATTCCATAATTGTATTTGTTGTATAAACTTGAATTTGTTCAAATATAAACTCACTATAAAGTCGTTTACAACGTAAATACGTTAAATAAGGAATAACTGCTACAGCCAAACATGAATAAATAATAGATACCACAATATTATAAAAATATAAATATGTAATTACAGCCGCACCAACAGCAAACACCACTATCTGAATTGCATATTGTCTTGGTGTATATTCTTGACCTAGCTCCTTAATTTTTTCCCTAATTACTCTAAATGAATAAGGAGCATACTTTTCATAAATTACACCCATTTTTTTATTAATAAATTTATAAACATTGTTTGAACTGCTATTATTCCGATATAAAACAATAAATATTGCAATAACAGTAACAACTAAAAGAATTACAAATGTCATAGTACCCTCCTTTACTCAAACAAATTTTCCACAGATTTATCTTCAGAAACATTAGATAAAGATGCATTAAAAACATTACCCATCTGATTACTACTATTTAAAGAATTATTAATACTATTTACACTATTTTCCAAAGTATTAACACCTTGAGATAAATGATTTACATCTTCCTTACTATTAGCCTCCGCACTAGCCTTCATAGACTCTGCATCAGTATAAGGTTCACCGGCCATATTTTGAAGTTCTTTTGGCAAAAATACACCTTGTACTTCCAAATAATCTATTAAATATGGACTAGGATTATTTCTAATCACCTTACCATCCGCACCTTTTCTGTAAATCACATTATGACCAGCTTCATTTGTGTCATTAGTTACATAAAATTCAGTAACCTCCGCAATTTCACGTTTAAAATTGTGAGTAGCCTTATCAGTATAACCACGAATATAAACACCAAGCTGAATATATCTACATATTGAGCTCATAAATTGATTCAAATCCTGATTAGTTTCAAGCAAACTATAAAGACGGTTTGGAATAGAAGCAGCCTTATCCGCATGAATTGTTGATAAAATATAATGACCAGAAGAAATTGAGTTACGAACTGCTAAAACCGCTTCCGCACTACGAACCTCAGAAAGTAAAATCCACTTAGGGTTCTGACGCATACATGCTTCCAAAATATCCGTATAAGAAGCTATATTATTTGTTTTCATCGATACTATATCCCTATGAGGAAAAATCTTATCCAAATGAAGTTCCAAAGTATCTTCGATTGTAATAATTTTCTCATCCTCAGCTATCTTAGATGCCAAATATTTAATAAACTCCGTTTTACCTGAACCAGTTTCACCACAAGCAATAATATTACAGTGTCCACGCACACATTGCTCCAAAAAATCAATAACATCTAATTCAACATACTTATCCGCTACTATTTTCTCTTTTTGTAAACGAATTTTTGCTGGTGTCTTACGGACAACACAAGCAATTCCGTTTTGCGCTATAGAATCATGGACAAAAGCTAAACGTAACTCCGCACTTTCAGCATCCAAAAATGGATGTGCCATGTTAAATGTTTTACCCATAACATTAGAGCATTGAAACGCAAGCTTTTCCATAAATGCATTATTAATAGCCGGATTTTCAACTCTAAATATTCCTTTAGACAAAGTTTTCAAATGAATTTGACCACCATTGTCATAAGAAATATCTGTAATATCATCATCTTCTAAATAAGGTTTTAAATGACCAAAATCAATTTGTTCAAAAACATTATTCATATTATGACTCCGTATTAGTTGAATTTGTCATCGGAATATTTGTAGTAATAGTGTGTGCTTCACCATTTTCTTCTTGAACTGTTGCAGTTAAAGTTCCATTACCAGTATAAACAACATTTTGAGTAGTTTTGGTAACTCTAACAGGCTTACCACCATCTTTTACATAAGTACAAGTATAAGTTCCATTACATCCCTCAGGGAAAGTAATAGTCACTGTATTTCTAGCACCACCAGTTTCAGCAATCGTTGGAATTAAAGGATCTTCTGTATTTTCTTCAGCAATTGGAATATTAATAGAATGTGCATCTATATAATCAACTAATTGTTGTGTAGAAACTTGCGTAGCTCCCTCTTCTTCTACAGTACCTCCATGTGGCACTGGATAAAGCTCAACACCTAAAGATCCCATATAAGATGCTTTCTTAAGCAATAAATATAAATCAGTTTTTAAACCAAAAATCATCATCGCAGGACTTCTTCTTTCACTAGTATTTTCAAACACAGCTTGACCAGAAGAATCTTTAACTGCTAAAACTTCAATATTTTCAATTAATTTTCCAATCATAATTTTTTCTTCATCGCCGTCGCCGACTTTCATGTAAATATCAATTTTATTACCAGGGAAAATTGAATTACCATAAGTACTTTCCATATCAACAGGGAAATTATATACAACCTCACCAGATTTTACTTTAGCAAAAGCCGCATCTGGAAGTTCTTCAGCATCTACAACTGAATCTGTATAAAACATACTTCCCTCTGGAATTACAGAATTAATATTAGAATACCTTCCCACAATTTGTGTTCTACTTCTAATAACATTCTCACTAAGCGAAACATTAGGCATATCAATCATTTGAACCATATCATCTGTGATTTCAGTTCTTGGTTGAATAGTTTCAGTAGCTACAGGAATAGATACTGGTTCTACTGCTCTATTGATTTGTGTACTATAACCAACATACAGTAAAATCAAAATAATTATAACTCCAACAATCGTTACAATATTTTTGTTTTTTAAAAATCTTTTGGCAGAAGCCATCAAATTATTCATAAACTCATCCTCTCTTTCTTTTATTTTAATAAGGTACTTCTAGAATAGCATCAATTCTATTTTGTAAATCAAAAGTCATTCTAGTACTACCAGCAACACCAACAACTCCACTTTGTACACTCAAGCTTACTTTTGGTGGTTCCTCATTTATATCATAAAATTTTATAACATACTCTCTACTTCTACTCGCACTTTCGGCGTATCTTCTAATAAAATTTTCTACAAATTTTTCACGGTAAATTCTAATCGTTCCATTAGTCCTATAAGAAGCATAATCAAATGCATCCCACATAGCTGCCTCGGTTACTTCTTTAAGCAGTTGTGAATTATGTTCATCAGTATTTGTTAAATTTTGAAATAAAACTATAAAGAAGATAGATAAAACACCAAGGCCTACAACAAATATACCCCAAAATGACTCTTTCATGTTTTATCACCTCCTATACATCTTTATCACATGAATAGAAATTTGAATAACTAGCATTGTAACATTTACCACTCATTTTACTGCGCAATTCGTTTCTTAAAAACTCACTCAAACAAGCTCTACCGTTTCCAACATTACCATTATCAAATTTAATTTTACTATTTGCGCAACTTAAATCCCAGTTATCATATTTTTCTTTATCATTATAATTTCTTATAGTTCTTATAGTCTGTGTATCTAACGTAATTTCATATAACACATGATCATTATCATACACTTTATGACCATCACCACTTCTTATAATATAATTATTAGAAGTTTTATTATTGAACTTACAGTCAACTGAACCAGCTCTAAAACTACACCAATTTGAACCAGTTTCTCTATTAGTTGCTGCTTGACCAGGAAAAGGATCTTCCAAATCAATCGTTCTATAAATAACATCTATACCACCAGGCCCTGGACAAGTACCATCAGGCATTGGGGCACATTCGCCAGAAGGACAGCATCCATAAGGACATTCGCTCTCTGGACAAACATAATCAGTTTCATTACCGGCATAACATTTTCCAGTTTCAGGATTATATTCAGTTCCTGCCGCACAGCAAACCTTTTGAGCAGGATTCCAATCTAATCCAAGCCTATTTGCGTCCTCTTCACTATCGCATCCATCACCGTCCCCAGGATCCGTTGGTTCACTTTCACACTTTCCAGTTTCAGGATTATAAACTGTTCCTGCAGGACAACACTCTCCTGTTTTACTATTCCAATCCAATCCAAGTCTATCCGCATCCTCTTCAGTTTTACAATCATCATCAGTAATTCCAGATTCACACTTTCCAGTTTCAGGATTATAAACTGTTCCTGGTGGACAACACTCCCCTGCTTTACTATTCCAATCAACGCCTAACTTCTTCGCATCTTCCGGACTATCACATCCATCACCTGGATCATCATTTGGCAAATAAGAAGTTAATATCTTACAAGAATAGCCATCAGTTGGATTATCACCCATAATTGTACTCTTTGCAAGACAGCTTCCTCCACTACCACCATTTCCAAGTGAAGTAGCTAAATATCCACTATTTGATGCCGCTTTACCTAAAACCGCATTACTAGGCAAATCATAAGCAAATTGAATATCAGCTGCTTTATAATGAGTAGAATCTATTTTTACTCCATGATTCTCAAACGAAACAGGTAAATTTGCAATTCCAACTTCCTTATAAGGTTCTGATGGAACCTTTGACATAGAAAGACCATCTTTTAAACGAACATACCTATAATATTCTTCAGGTAATTTATATTGATTTGTATTTTCCATCGTTAGCTGTGCATCATCAGCAGCCACATTTTTAAGCCCAGAACTATAATCAGTTAAAGGATTACTCTCATATACTGAATATAATTGTAACTCATCAGGTTCGTCCATATTATATTTACTGTCCTCATACGTTTCTGTATATTTAAACCATACTTTACCCATATCACCAGCAAAATCTTCTTTTTTATCACTTTCATATTCTGATAAAGCCGCCCGTTTTGCTCTAAGTACCCTTGCTTGATAAGCTTCTAAAGTTTCATTAGGCATCCGTACCAAATCAACTTCTGCCCTACATTCTCGTTTCCTATATACCTTATAAGGCTTTAAATTAGGAATTGGTGAAGCCCCAAACTCTCCTAAAGCATCAATTTCGCTTTGCTCGGGATTCATTATAAAATATCTACCAGGTTCTACATAAATCTGACTTAATGCATTTGGAAAATAAACACTAAATTCCTCTCTACAAAAAACCTCACCTTGGCCATAACTTCCTTGACTAAAATATCCTTGAACGTTGCTGTTACTTGACTCTGTACTAGCCAAAATAGCATCCCAATTACTTGTATCTTTAATCGTATAAGCTAAATAATCACTATTAGTGTTTTCACAGTCCGCACATGATGATGTATAAGAATAATCATAATCTGCCGGTACAACCTCTAACTCTGCTAACGGTTGATCTGCACCATTATCCCAAACAACACCAATACCTTTCATTTTTTTCTTATTTTTTTCATAATGAGCTCTTGCTTCTCTTTCAATCGTTTGTTCAAATGCTGTATTTTCATAAACGCACTGACTACTAGCCGGTTGTTCTTTACAAGGAAAAATTGACGGATTTCTTCCCGCATCAACCCAATAACCAGTCGCTACCCAATTCGCATAATTATCAACGGCCATCCAAATCAATGTTTGACCAAAGAAATGCCTTTGTTCTATTGTTAAATCTGTTCTAACAGATTTTAAATAATCATCATAAAGTGCAATTTCAGTAAGTAAATCCTGAGCTTCATCTTTAGTTAAACCAAATCTACTTTGAAAAAATGAAACTGCATCATAAGCTCTCAAAGTACGGTTTGGCTTCCACTTAAGGCCTGTTTGAACACAGTATACCATTGTATTATTAACGTGTAAAACTCCCTCGCTCCATTCAGACAAAACCTCATTCGTATTATTTTTAAATGAAACAACCGTAACACCAGAATGCCTCTGCCAAGTCGTACCATAAGAACCAACTTTAGATAAAGCCGAAGCCTTATCACATAACATTAATGAAATCATTATTACAAATGCCAGAAAAAAAGTTTTCTTATTCATCGCTTACGCACCTTCTTTACCACAAAATAAGCCCCTAGTACAATTATAGCAATCAAAACAACAACTCCAAAAACTATAACTATTTTATTGTTCAATATATCCTTTAAAATATCAAAAGCACTTTCTTTTTCTTCCTTTTCTGTTGAAACAGTTTTCTTATTACTCTTAACCTTCTGTAGTTCCTCTAAAAATTCATCTTGAGTATAAGAACTAGAATTATACCATAATGAGCACATCTCTAAATCTGAATTTTGACATTCTGGTAAAACTGAAAATTGATTATAATAAGGGAAATTTACATATTTAGTCAAAATAGAATAGCCTTTACAGTTATTATCATTTGAACGAATTGTATATTCAACTGAATTTTGACCTAAACGATAATCTTGAGAAAACTCACTTTTTCCGCTAAAAGAATGTTCAAAATTATCCTCAATATAAATATCGTTTGTAACATTAGTTATATTTACCGTAAACGTTGGATAACCACGTGTAATTTTATAAGTATAATTAACCTGAACGTTACTAGCTATTCTAGAAAGCTCTGCTTCTCTTTGATAATCACAATCTGCATGAGAAATCAAAGGAATAAAAAACATACAAACCAAAGTAAATATCACATATTTAAAATACTTCATACCTATGCTCCTTTCTACTATTATAACATAGTCTTACTGTTTTAAAACATATCTATATGTCAAATTTCTAACTTTAAATGTCAAATTAACCTTTGTTGCATTAATTACATCAAGTGGTACCTCAATATAATAATTAGTATTATCCACACCAGCCTTAGGTTTAATGATTTGTGTATCAATTTTTTGTGAATACCAACTATTATTCAACTCATAATTTATTGTTGCAAAATTATTTATAAAAGATGTAAAAGAAGATATTTCACTACTATTAACATTATCACTAGGCACAAAATAACCATTAATTCTCATAAGCGTTTTATAATAATTTCCAGTCGCAGTAGGTGTTAAATATTCAGACGAATCAATACACTTATTAGTTGCATAACAATATTTATAACCTATTTTAAACCAGTTATTAAATTCATAACCTTTAATTTTAAAAATAGATCCTTCTAAAACACTATTTTCAAATTTTAACTCATCACCAATTTTACTATCTATAATTTTTTCATTTTCAGTTAAATTAGTAGGATTTAAATCTATAAATATATTTTTTGCACCCATTTCACCTCTAACATAACTAACATTATCATTGAATTTCAATTGCATCTTTTTTTCAGCATCTTCTAAAGGAATCACAAAAGCTAAAATATAACTTTGAAATTCATCCGTTAATTTTTGACCATTATAAGCTGTTCCTATATCATAAAGTTCTTTCGCATAATCTCTATTTTGGCCATAAGATATTCCGTCAATAATTAATGTCGTAAGCCCAGTATTTAAAGTATCATTAATACCTTGCTTTCTTAAATCCATCTTAATAACCACAATCATATCATCAGTAATTTTATTACCATTAGCATCAGACTGTGTCAAATAAGTATTTTTAACATTCATCATCACACCGCTCGCATTAAAAGCCGTACCTTGATCATAATTAGCTTTATAAAGCATAATACTCATATATATATTAAACCCTAAAGCAACCACTAAAATAACAATACATGTATTGAATATAAATTTGTGTTCTTTATAAAAATATTTAAATAATCTTAATCGATACCTAATATTTCTATGAATTTTATTACCATCAAACTCTAAAGAAACCTCAATTTCTTCACTATCTTTTTCATTAATATCTAACTGTTGCAAATCAGTTCTAAAATCAAATTGCTTAATATCAAAACCTAAAGCTCTAACAGCATATAAAATCAAACAAATAAATTGCAATATACACGCAATCAAATATAAATCACGTAAAGCACTAGATGTACGAACATCAAGTAAATAAGAACTAATATCTCTAAGCGTTGGATAAGTAAAGAAAAATAATACTATTAACATAGCATAAACAATCAAACTAAAAATATAAAGTTTTTTTGGCTTTTTCTTATAAATCATTACCGAAAGCACAATTATAATTAAAATAATTATCAAAAGTGCTAATACAAAACTATACATATTTAACATTGTCCTAGGTGACATCTCACTTAATGCCGCACTATAATCACCAACATAGACTCTAAAAAAATTATAAACTGAAAAAGAACGGTATAGCAAAAAAACAATTAAACCAACAATAATAGCATGTAACAGTTTAAAATATTTTATAAAAAACGCATAAGGTTTTCTTAAAATCATCTTTAGCCGCCCCTTCCCTATAATATAATTATAACCTATTTTTTTCTAAAAAAAAAGAAAAATATTACTTTTTCAAACATTTTATAATTATTTCATATTTTTCTTTTAAATTATTAAAACTTAATCTCGCATTGGCCCCACTAGTTGATGGTAAATAAATAGCTTCAATTCCCACACTTTTAAAACAGTATTTATTATATAAATCCAAAGCTTTTTTACCAGTTACAAAAATATATTTAATATCAGTACCTAAAATTAAACTTTTAATATCATTAACTTTAGGATTTTTAATAGAACTGTCACTAGAACCTTCTATATCACAGCTTTCTAAAACATCCCATAAAGCAATTTTATTTTTCCTTAAAAACTCTTTTTTATCACTTAAACTATCAGGAAATTCATCATCAAAAATATCACTTATTACTTTCCAAAATCTATTTTGTTTATGCATATAATAAAAACCATACTCTCTGGATTTTAAAGAAGGTATCGAACCTAAAATTAATACTCTACTATCTTTATTAATATAAGGTCCAAACTCGTGACTTACTCTCATACTATTTTAAAATATACATAAACAATAAATTTATAAAGCAAATTAACAAAACAAATATTTTTTTCTAACATAAATATTCCTTTCCAAATTCTTCAAATATATTCAAAAAATATAATATAAACATATTTTACCATATAATTTAACAATAAACAGCAATGATTTAATTAAAATTATCGTAAATTTTATATTTATTAACCCAACACAATATATACAAAATGAGAAAAATTATCAATGTATTCGGACACTTTTCGAACACTTTTCGGACACTTTTCGACCACACAATTAAAAAATCATAAAAAAACGAACTATTACTAGTTCGAATAACTATCAATCTGGTGCCGTTGAGGAAGTTATCTACAACTTTTACCAAAGGTAACTGATGTATGAATCAATCACTATATACATTATAATCCATTTTTTATTTTGAGGTTAATTATTTAATACATTTACATTTTTTTCACAGAAGTTTCATTATAGTCATTATTTTTTTGCTCCTGCATAATTTCTTCAACTCTATGTACTACTGATTTTGATATTGCCTTGTGATTTATGGTAAAATTATTTTTTCTTTCAACATCAAGTTTGTAATCAATCATCATATCTACATCATCTTTTATAATCCTTGCATCATATCTATCTTTTGGACGTGAATTCTTTTTTGAATTGTAAATACTTTCTAAACTCATCATTTTATAAGGGATACCATTATGATATCTTATTAAATTAGAAAATGACATATCTGTATAATCTTTAGAAAAATGATGTTCATCAACAAATAGTTGTTTACTACCATTTTGATTTTCAAAATAATATTCTTTTGTAGTTATACTATTATCTGGTTGTCGTTCAAACAAAAATAAACCGATACTCATAGGAGTTCCTTTATATACGATTTTATATTCATGACCATTAACTTCTTTATGAGCCATATTACTAATAAATTCAAAATCTGCACTGGAATCTATTAAGTCTTTTAATGTTATTAATTGTTGTTCATTTATAAATAAGTCTAAATCTCCATGATATCTTTCTAACACATGATTAGTTGCTAAATAGCCCATAAGTCCACCTGTATAATAGCAATCAAATCTTCCTTCAATTAAAGCGTTGAATTCATCGAAAGCATCAATAACTAACTGATGATTTTCTGTTAAAGGCATATTTGGATGTTCCATATTCATACCTTTAATCCAATTTAGTCTGGCAATCAAATCATTAACAGATGTATACTGTTCAGGGTTTAATTTTATAATAGATTCAACATTTGCAAAAATATCTTCTTCGGTTATCATCTTTCTATTTAGTAAATCATTTAATGAAACCAAAATAGCATCAATAGAGTCACTTATATTCATTGAACACAATTTGTTAATAGTATCATATATTTGATCTTGATTCGTAATATTTGCCCGTTGTGCAAAAGTATAAACTAGTTTAGTTACAGTTTCTTTTTGAAATTCATTCATACAGCACCTCATACTTTCCATTCAATTATATCATTAATTTTGGTAATTTACTATATTTCCAAATCAAAGTCATCGTGATCTTTGTGTTTGTCAATTTTTCGTAAACCTTTTACACTCTGAATTGCATTGTTTGTTCAAGAAAGTGTACTATAATAACCGCTTTTTTCTATATTTTATGATGACAGATTTCTGTTTTTATCACTTGAATAGGGTAAAGTACTCATTCATTTTTACCTCCTTTCATAGATATATTTTGGCTCTAACAAAATATTTAACCCCCTAGGTATTTTGACATAAACATCAAAATAACCTGTGGGCTAAGGGATATTCCCTAGACCCCTTTTAGACTTATTTCTTCTAGGTTGATTTTTTCATAAAAACGAAAAAATCAATCATTTCTGATTGATTCCTATATCAAAAGTTCGAATAGTTCGAACAGATTTCCCAATGGTGCTCGTGGTGGGAATCGAACCCACATGGCCAAAAGCCACACGATTTTGAGTCGTGCGCGTCTACCAATTCCGCCACACAAGCAACAAAAACATTATAGCACAAATTCTTAACAATTTCAAAAGAATTTATACCATAAATAAATATACATAATAAATAATAAACAAAGTTAACATAAAAATTGCTTCATTTCTGCTAACTTCTTTTTTACTTTTTGCAAACAAATATAGACAAAAAGATGATAAAAACACCACTAAAATATCAACAAAATTAAAACCAGTTAACTCTACTCCACCATATACAGCAACAGGTAATCCTAAAACCACACAAATATTAAATATATTTGTTCCAATAATATTTCCAATAGCCATGTCAAACTCACCTTTACTCGCACTAGTAATTGTCATAACAAGTTCAGGCAAACTTGTACCAACCACAATAATAAGCATAGTTATTATTTTCTTACTAACATTTAACTTTTCCGCTAAAGCCGTCGCACTATTTACCACTAAATCACTACTAACTATAGTCAAAAGTAAAGAAAAAACAATCAATAATAAAGAAAAAGCAAAACCATATTTAATATCATCATCATTATTTTTCTCGTTACCTTTATGAATAAGACCTATTAAATAAAACACAAACACACTAAAAAACAAAAGTAAAACAATCCCATCAACCTTTGAAAAACTATTATCCGTAAAAGGAATGAATAACTTATCTAACATAAGCACTGAAAAAACTGTTGTAATCAAAACTAAAATCGGTAACTCTTTTTTAATAGTTGCATGCTTCACCCTAATTGGTTTTATCAAAGCTGCCATTCCAATAATTAAAAATACATTCACCACACAGCTACCTATAATATTCGCAAAAGCAATCTGCCCATCACCGCCTTTAACACTTTGAAAAGATATAGCCATCTCAGGTGCGCATGTTCCAAATGCCATAATAGTAAGTGCTACAAGCATCTTTGGTACGTTTAATCTAAGAGCTAAAGAAGCGGCAGCTTCTACTAATACATCTGCTGCTTTTACAATTAAAAAAAGGCCTAAAAACAATAATATTAAATCTATCATATTTCTTCCTTATATTTTGAGGTAAATAAATCTTGCTCACCATTGACTTTTTCTTCAGGTAAATCTGGAAGATCATCTAAAGACTTTAAACCAAAATAATCCAAAAATTGATCAGTCACTCCATATAACAATGGTCTACCTGGTAAATCTGATTTTCCAACTTCCTTGATCAAATTTTTTAAAACTAATTTCCTCATTACATAAGTTGATCCAACCCCTCTTATCTCATCCACCATAACTCTCGTAATAGGACCATTATATGCTATAATAGCTAAAGTTTCTAAAGCCGCCGAACTTAAAGTATCAGAGCTTTCTATAGTAACTAATTTTTTATAAAAATCCGCATGCTCTTTTTTCGTTACAAGCTTATAATTATCGTTATATTCTTCTAAAAAAAATCCTCTTTCTTCATTATTCAAATCACTCTTATATTCTAAAACTAATTTTTCAAGTGCCTCTAAAGAAATGTTCAAAACCTCTTTCAATCTATCTTTAGTTATTCCTTCATCACCAACAACAAATAATATACCTTCTAAAACAGCCTTTAAATTCATACTCCCACCTCCTCTAAAACAATTTTATCTAAAGTCTTATCCTGTTTAATTTTTAACTGACCTTTTTTTGCTAAATCTAAAATAGCTAAAAATGTCACCACTACATAACTTTTATTTCTAATATCAAACAGTTCTTCAAAATTTACTTTTTTATTTTGACGTAATTTTTTCATAATATCATTACATCTCTTACTAACTGAATATTCTTTTCGTGTTATAACTGTATCTAAAGGTTCCTCTAAAATTTTCCTTTTTCTAAATTCCATAAAAGCTTTAAGCAAATCATCTAATGAAACATCTTCATCTAAAACCACATCTTCACCTTTAAAATCAGTAAGCTCACTCGAACTTTTTGAGTATAAATATTTACGTTCTGACTCCATATCACGTAATTTTAAAGATAACTCTTTATACTTCTGATATTCTAATAATCTATTAATCAAATTTTCCCTAGGATCTTCCTCATCTTCTTCATCTGAATTTTCATCATTAGGTAATAAATATCTAGATTTCATTTCAATTAATTCAGCAGCCATCACTAAATATTCACTATCTACATTTAAATTTAAACATTCCATACTTTCAATATAATCCAAATATTGCTCAGTAATTTTAGCAACATCAATATCAAATATATCAATATCTGCTACCTTAATTAAATGAAGTAATAAATCCAAAGGACCTTGAAATTTGTAAGTTGTAAACTGATATTCCATATTCTAAGCCTCTCCATCTTAAAAACATTATAACATTTTATTATTTCCAAGTTCAAGTAAACATTTTTAAATAACAAAACTAATACACTTAAATATAAAAGGAATGATAACCATGATAGCTAGAATAATTTTCTTTTTAATTGGATTTGGATTTAGTATTATAGGTTTTGTTTTCATAATTAGTTATCTAAATTTAATAACAATTGGGTATACTTTTAAAGAATATGTAAAGTTTATAAGTAGTAATATAGAATGCTTAATTGGCCCAATCGGCCTTTTAATTTCCGCACTTGCAATATTTATACCAGGAGGCAAAAAAAATGAGTTACATATATGACGTTTTAGTAAATTTTCAAAAAGAATACTATGACTTCTTTGAATGGAATAAAAATGATAATATATATCACATAAGAAAAATTCCAATCTTTAAAATAAATAATGCAGAATATAAAAACATCAAAGATAATATTGTAAAATTCGAACAAAAATTTCTAAATTTAATCAATCTTAAAACAGAACAATTTAAACAAAATAATATATCTAAAATAAAATACTGTTTCATCATTAGTAATGGAAAAGAAGCTATAGCCATAAAACTTAATAAAAATGCAGTCACAACTCACAAAAGCGACCTTCTTCCAAATGAAACAGATGACCTATTAGAACTAATAAAACTAGAAAAAGAAACTAAAATAAATTTCAAAATTATAAAAACAAAAACACCTAATAATTTCAAAACAAGATTTGAAATAGAAAACGAAAAATTTCTTTATGAACAATTAGATAAAATATACAAACAAAATAATTTTCAAAAATTAAACTATCTTTGCTTAGAATGCTTTAATAAAGAAGAAAAGAATTCTAAAAATGCTTATCTTAAACTAAAAGAAGAAATTAAAAACACAAATCAAAACTTTCAAAAATTATATAATATTTTCAAAATAATCACTCAAAAATAAAAAGGATAAATTAAATTATCCCATTAAATCAAATATAAGTGGCAATGCAAAAATAAATACAAGCAATAAAACGAATAAAATTATTAAAAAATTCTTAGTAGCCTTTTTATCTTTTATTAATTCAATATTTTCATCTTCTTTTTTTTGAGCCACCACAGTTTCTGGAGTCACTGGTATAGTTGGTGCTACTCCAGGGATTGTTGCATTTACTTCTCCCATATTAACTGAAGCATCTGCTGTTGGTGCTGGATTCACATTTGTATTTACTTCTCCCATATTAACTGAAGTATCTGCTGTTGGTGCTGGATTCACATTTGTATTTACTTCTCCCATATTAACTGAAGTATCTGCTGTTGGTGCTGGATTCACATTTGTATTTACTTCTCCCATATTAACTGAAGCATCTGCTGTTGGTGCAAGATTCACATTTGTATTTACTTCTCCCATATTAACTGAAGCATCTGCTGTTGGTGCAGGATTCACATTTGTATTTACT